>NZ_JBQQCB010000093.1:0-42568 GCF_052246675.1 Nonomuraea sp. KM90
TGGCGGCGGTGTTCGGGCCGCGCGGGGTCCCGGTGACCGCCCCCAAGACGCTGACCGGGCGGCTGTACTCGGGGGCCGGGCCGCTGGACATCCTCACCGCGCTGCTCGCGCTGCGCGACGGGGTGGTGCCGCCGACCGCGAACGTGACGGACGTCGACCCGGAGCTGCCCGTCGACCTCGTGCTCGGCGCGCCCCGGCCGGCTTCGGGCACCGCCGCGCTGGTGGTGGCCAGAGGGTTCGGCGGGTTCAACAGCGCGATGGTCGTGCGCGCATGAGCGGCGAGCTGTACATCTCCGGCTGCGGGACCTGGCTGCCGCCCGCCGTGCCGGTGCGGGAGGCGCTGGCGGCGGGCGAGTGCGAGGCCGCTCTGGCGTCCTCGACGGGCATGGCCGCGGTGGCCACCGCCGGCAAGGAGACGGGGCCCGAGATGGCCGCCCGCGCCGCCCGTACCGCGCTCGACCGGGCGGGGGCGGGCCCGGCCGACATCGACCTGGTCCTGCACGCGAGCCTGTACTTCCAGGGGCACCACCTCTGGGCGCCGGCCTCCTACGTGCAGCGGGTCGCGGTCGGCAACTCCTGCCCCGCGATGGAGGTCAGGCAGGTCTCCAACGGCGGGATGGCCGCGCTGGAGCTGGTCCGGCGCTACCCGGGCACGGGCGCGCTCATCACGACGGGCGACCGGATGACCCCGCCGGGCTTCGACCGCTGGCGCAGCGATCCGGGCACGGTCTACGCCGACGGCGGCACGGCTCTGGTGCTGTCGCGCTCGGCCGGGTTCGCCCGGCTGCGCAGCCTGACGACGGTCTCCGACCCCGCGCTGGAGGGCATGCACAGGGGCGGTGACCCGTACGGTGACCCGTCGCCGGACGAGCAGCCCACCGTCGACCTCGGCCTGCACAAGCGCAACTACGTACGCGAGATCGGCACCGCGGCGACGGCCGCGAAGGTGCGCGCCGGCCAGGAGGCCGCCCTGTACGGCGCGCTGGACGCGGCGGGCGCGGAGCTGGCCGACATCGACTGGTTCGCGCTGCCCCACCTGGGCCTGCGCCGGCTCAAGGCCGCCTACTTCACCGGGTTCGGCATCGAGCCCGAGCGCACCACCTGGCCGTGGAGCAGGCACGTCGGGCATCTGGGCGCCGGGGACCCGATCGCCGGGCTAGACCACCTGGTGTCGACCGGCGCGCTCCGGCCGGGCCGGCTGTGCCTGCTGGCCGGCGTCGGTGCCGGCTTCACCTGGTCCTGCGCGGTCGTGGAGATGCTGAGCCGCCCCTCGTGGGCGCCGGAGGAGGAGAGGTCCTGACATGGAAGCGGTCCTGCTGATGTTCCCCGGGCAGGGGTCCCAGCACCCGCGGATGGCGTGGGGGCTGTACGGCGAGGAGCCCGGGTTCACCGCCGCGATGGACAAGGTGTTCGCGGCCTTCGGCGAGGCGGGCGCCGAGTTGCGCCGCGACTGGCTGAGCGAGCGCCCGCGGGTGCCGCTGGACCACGTCACCCGTTCGCAGCCGCTGCTGTTCGCCATCGACTACGCGCTCGGCAGGACCCTGCTGGAGCGCGGGGTGCGGCCCTGGGTGATGCTGGGGCACAGCATCGGCGAGATGGCCGCCGCCGTGCTCGCCGGGGTCTTCACCCTGGCCGACGCGGTGGCCCTGGTACGCCAGCGGGTCCGGCTGCTGGCGGCCTCGCCGCCCGGCGGCATGCTGGCGGTCTCGGCCGGGGTGGCGGCGCTGGAGGGCCTGCTGACCGAGGACGTCGTGGTGGCGGCGGAGAACGCGCCGCGGCAGACGATCGTGGCCGGGCCCAGCGAACCGCTGGCCGAGGTGGAGCGGGCGCTGCGGGCTGAGGGTTTCACCTGCGCCCCCGTGCCCACCCTGATCGCCTTCCACAGCCCCTCGCTCGCGGCCACCGTCCCACCGGCCGTGGAGAGCTTCGCCGGCACGCCGGTGGGCGCGCCGCGGATCCCCCTGTACTCCGGGTACGCGGCCCGGCCGATGACGCTGGAGCTGGCGGCCGATCCCGGCTACTGGGCCCGGCACCCGGTGGCGCCGGTGCGGTTCTGGCCGGCGCTCGACGAGATCCTGTCCACCGGCTCCCCGGAGGACGGCGTGGTCTGTGTCGAGGCCGGCCCCGGGCAGGGGCTGAGCACGATCGCGCGGCGGCACCGGGCCGTGCGCAAGGGGCCGGGCAGGGTGGTGCCGCTGCTGCCCGCCCGGGCGGGTGGCCCGGAGGCGAACCCGGAGGCGGGCAGGGCGGCTGACAGAGCGGCGTTCGCGACCGCGCTCACCGCTCTACCGGGCGACGCGGGCCGTGACGAAGCGGACCGGCACGTCGATGACCAGCGGCCCGCTCCCCTGGCGTAGCGCGTCGAGCCCGGCGATGAGGCGCTCGCGCAGCTCGGCGGCCTGAGGCTCCGGCAGGTGCTGCCACAGCAGCCGCATGCCCTGGGTGTGCGACCAGTCGACCCACTGCTCGGCCGTGGCGGCGGTCATCCGTACCGGCTCGTCCAGCACGACGACCTCGCCGAAGCCCGCCCGCTCCAGCGTCGCCGCCAGGTCCGCCGGATGCTCGAGCCAGCTGTTGAAACGGCGCACCAGCGATTCCGGCTGCCATTCCGGCGGCAGGTGCCGGAGCAGCTCGGGAGAAATGAGCGGGGTGAACTCGGGGGGCAGGAACGGAAATTCCCCGGTTCTGAAGACGGGGCTGGTGAAAGCCAGCCGCCCGCCGTCGGCGATTAGCCCGGCATATCGCGAGAGCGCCGCCGGGGCGTCCGGCAGGAAAATGATGCTGTAGCCGCCCTGCACGACGTCGAAGGACCGGGCGGGCAGCTCCGGCCTTTCTCCGTCCATCACCCGCGCCTCGGTGTTGCCCAGGGCGCGGGTCTCGATCTCCTCGCGCACCTCGGCCACCATGGCGGGGGCCAGGTCGATGCCCAGCACGTGACCGCTCGGGCCGACCTTCTCCGCGGCCGGGAAGAGGCTGGCTCCCCGGCCGCATCCGACGTCCAGCACGCGTTCGCCGGGGGCGGGCGCGGCCAGCTCGACCAGCCGCCGGCCCATGGGGGTGAAGAACTCGACCCCCATCTTGTCGTACTTCGCCGCCGCGGCGTGAAAGACGGTTGCGATCTGTTGTTTGTACGTCGATGTGTCCACGCATACCCAGTATTCGAGCAGCCCTGGAGAACCGGTTGAGAACGGGTGTAGTCACATTGTCCGAACGAACACCGGGCGCAAATAATCAAAGGGAGATTTCCCCATTGGAGCGGAGTAAGTGATGAGTCAGCAGATCGCCACCGTCCGCCGCATGGTCAACGCCTACAACACCGGTGAAACCGGCGATGTCGCGGAGTACATTCACCCCGAATATCTCAACCCCGGCGCCCTGGAGCACTACCCCGACGCGCGCGGCCCGGAGGCGTTCGCCGGCGCGGTCAAATGGCTGAAGTACGCCTTCTCCCCCGAGGCGCACCTGGAGGAGGTCGGCTACGAGGAGAACGGCGAATGGGTGCGCGCCAAGCTCGTCCTCTACGGCCGCCACGTCGGCAACCTCGTCGGCATGCCGGCGACCGGCCGCCGCTTCTCCGGCGAGCAGATCCACCTGATCCGGATCGTCGACGGCAAGATCCGCGACCACCGCGACTGGCCCGACTACCTGGGCACGTACCGGCAACTGGGCGAGCCCTGGCCGGAGAACGGCGGCTGGCGACCCTGATGAAGGACCTCGAAGCGCTCAGGACCCTGATCCGCCTGGGCAGTCTGCACACCCCGATGGCGGTGCGGGTGGCGGCCACGCTGCGCCTGGTCGACCACATCCGGGCCGGCGCCACCAGCGCGGGAGAGCTGGCGGAGCGGACCGGCACCGACCCCGACGCGCTGGCCCGGCTGGTCCGCCA
Source organism: Nonomuraea sp. KM90 (assembly GCF_052246675.1). NCBI lineage: Bacteria > Bacillati > Actinomycetota > Actinomycetes > Streptosporangiales > Streptosporangiaceae > Nonomuraea > Nonomuraea sp. KM90. The sequence goes on from NZ_JBQQCB010000093.1 coordinate 3,887, forward strand.
CCTGGTGGCGATCGGCGTGCTCCAGGAGAGCGCGCCGGGCCGGCTGGCCCCGACCGAGGTGGGGCTGCTGCTCGCCGACGACCACCCGGCCGCCCAGCGGGCCTGGCACGACCTGAACCAGATCGTGGCCAGAGCCGACGTCGGATTCGTCCGGCTGCTCGACGCCGTCCAGACCGGCCGCCCGACCTATGCCGACTTCTATGGCAAGACCTTCTACGACGACCTGGCGGACCGGCCCGACCTGCGCGAGTCGTTCGACACGCTGATGGCCTGCGACCAGGACGTCGCCTACGACGCCCCCGCGGCGGCCTACGACTGGAGCGGGGTCCGGCACGTGTGCGACGTCGGCGGCGGCACCGGCGGGTTCGTGACCGCCATCGCCCGCCTCGCCCCGCACGTCACGGCGACCGTCGTGGAGCTGCCCGGCACCGCGGCCGCCGCCCGCGAGCACCTGGCCGCGGAGGGGCTGACCGAGCGTGTCGAGGTCGTCGAGGCCGACTTCTTCAAGCCGCTGCCCTGCGCGGCCGACGTGATGATCCTGTCGTTCGTGCTGCTCAACTGGCCGGACGAGGAGGCCGTACGCATCCTGGAACGTTGCGCCGAGTCGCTGGAGCCGGGCGGCCGGATCCTCGTCTACGAGCGCGACGACCTGGAGGAGAGCTCGAGCAACGAGCTGTTCACCGAGCTCGACCTGCGGATGCTGGTGTTCCTCGGCGGCCGGCTGCGCACCCGCGACGCCTGGTGGGACCTGGCCGCGCGGGCCGGGCTGGACGTGGAGGCCGTGCACCGGCTGCCCTCCCCCACCATCCCCTTCGACCTGTCCCTGCTCGTTCTCGCTCCTGCCGGGGAGGCCCCATGAGCACGCGCATGATCACCAGCGGCGACGTCACCCTGTGGAGCGAGGGCTTCGGCGACCCCGCCGACCCGCCCATGCTGCTCGTCGCGGGCGGCAACCTGTCGGCGATGTCCTGGCCCGACGAGTTCGTCGAGCTGCTCGCCGCGCGCGGGCACCACGTCATCCGCTACGACCACCGCGACACCGGCCGCTCGTCCCGCGTCGACTTCGCGAGCCGCCCCTACATCTTCGACGAGCTCGTCCTGGACGCGGTCGCCGTGCTGGACGGGTGGGAGGTCGCCGCCGCGCACGTCGTCGGCATGTCGCTGGGCCACACCATCGGCCAGCTGCTCGCCCTCGACCATCCCGGGCGGCTGCTCAGCCTCACCGTCATGCTCGGCGGCGCGCTGGACGTCGACTTCGACGCCGCCATCGAGCACGCCACCGCCGGCCGGCCGTCCGCCGACGGCCTGCCACCGCCCACCCAGCGCTTCCTCGACGTGATCGCGCTGATGTCGCAGCCGGTGGACGGGCCGGAGGCCGAGCTGGAGCGCAGGGTCGAGAAGTGGCGGCTGCTCAACGGCGCGGACCTGCCGTTCGACGACGAGGAGTTCCGCCGCCGCGAGCTGCGGGCCATCGCGCACGCGGGCACGTTCCAGGAGCCGATCACGCACCACCTGATCGCCCAGCCGCCGGTCTCGCGGGGTGCGGAGCTGGCCGGCGTGACCGTGCCCACGCTGGCGATCCAGGCCGTGCACGACCCGGCCGCGCCGCCGCCGCACGCCCGCCACGTCGCCGAGCTGATCCCCGGGGCGCGCGTACGGGACATGCCGGGGATGGGGCACGCGCTCGCCTCCGCCGTCCACCTGCCCCTGGCCGCGGCGATCTGCGAGCACACCCACCAAGCTGCCCATCAGGTCATCACGGGAGGAGCACCACGATGACGACCACCACGATGACGCCCGTCTCGGAGAGCGAGCTCGGCCGCCACCTGCTGACGATCCGCGGCTTCCACTTCGTGCTCGGCGCCCTCGGCGACCCCTACGCGCGGCTGCTGCACGGGGACGGCGACGGCACGGCCGCCATCGGCGAGGAGATCCGGCGGCGCGGCCCGCTGTACCGCAGCGAGCTGGGCCCCTGGGTCACGGCCGACGCCGAGGTGGCCGCCGCGCTGCTGCGCGAGCCCCGGCTGGACACCGGCCACCCGGGCGCGGGCCAGGACCACGTGCGGGAGAACCTGTGGGAGACCTGGCGGACCTGCCACGTCACCCCGCTGAGCGGCACGCCGCTCACGCTGCCGCTGGCCGAGTACGCCAGGCTCGCCCGGCTCAACAACCCGGTGCTGGGCCCCCGCGTCGCCGGGTCCTGGCGCGCCGACGTCCGGCGCGCTCTCTCCACCGTGCTCGACCCGCTCGGCCCCCGCTTCGACCTGGTCACCGACCTGGCCGGACCCGCCGTCGCGGCGGCCCTGGCCGCGGTGCTGGGCTTCCCGGACCCGGCGGCCGCCGAACTGGCCACGCTGCTGCCCCGGCTCGGCGTCGCCCCCGACTCCGTGCTCTGCCCGCCCCGCCTCCCGGTGGCCGGCGAGCTGGCGGAGGCCGCCGCCCGCGCCCGCGAGCTGGCGCGTGACCTGGTCGAGGAGCGGGCGGCCGGCCCTCGGGACGACGCGGTCAGCGCCCTGCTGGCGACCGGCCACGACCGGGCCGACGTGGCCCAGGTCTGCCTGCTGCACCTGGTGGCGGGGGCCGGGATCGCCACCGCCACGCTGGCCGGCGCGGTCGTGGCGCTGCTCGGCCACCCGGACCGGTGGGCGGCCCTGCGGCAGGACCCAGGGCTGGCCGCCGACGCCGTCGAGGAGACGCTGCGGTGGGCGCCGCCGGTGCGCATCGTCAGCCGGATCGCCCAGGAGCCGATCGCGATCGCGGGTCAGGAGATCGACGCCGACGACCACGTGGTGATCCTGGTGGACGCCGCCAACCGCGACCCCTCGGCCGGCCCCGACCCCGATCGCTTCGACCCGGCCAGGAAGAACGCGCTGAACCTGTCGCTGACCGGCGGCGGGTACGAGGAGCTGGTGGCGCCCCTGGCCCGGCTGATCGCGACCGAGGCGGTGCGGGGCGTGGCCACCCGGATGCCCGGCCTCAGGACCGACGGAGCGCTCCTGCACCGCATGCGCTCGCCCGTGGTGCAGGCCGTGCTGAAGCTGCCGATGTCGACAGGGGGATGACGATGCGCGTGTTGATCACGGCCTTCGCCATGGACGCCCATTTCAACGGGATGGTGCCACTGGCGTGGGCGCTGCGTACCGCCGGGCACGAGGTCCGGGTGGCCAGCCAGCCGAGGCTGGCGGACAGTATCACCAGCGCGGGGCTCACCGCCGTGCCGGTGGGCGGCGACCATCAGGTGGAGCAGGTGATGGCGGCGGCCGCCCCCGGCGTGTTCGCCCTGCACCAGAACCCCGACTACCTGGAGGGCCGCTCCGAGCTCCTGGACCTGGCCTTTCTCGAGGCCTCCACCACGATGCTCACGGCCACCTTCTACTCCCAGATCAACAACGACTCCATGATCGACGACCTGGTCGGCTTCGCCCGCTGGTGGGAGCCCGACCTGGTGATCTGGGAGCCGTTCACCTTCGCGGGGGCGGTCGCGGCGCACGTCACCGGGGCCGCGCACGCCCGCCTGCTGTGGGGGCCTGACCTGTTCCTTCAGGCGTACCAGCGGTTCCTGCACCTGCTGGCGCCGGAGCCCGCCGAGCGCCGGGACGACGCCATCCGCGAGTGGCTGACCTGGACTCTCGGCCGTTTCGGGTGCTCGTTCAGCCCCGAGGTGGTCACCGGGCAGTGGACGATCGACCAGATGCCCGCCAGCGTGCGGTTCGATCTGGACCAGCCGCTGGTGCCCATGAGGTACATCCCGTACAACGGGCCGCTGCCCGCCGTGGTGCCGCCGTGGTCGCAGTCCGACCCGGACCGGCCCCGGGTGTGCGTCACGCAGGGCATGACCGCGCGCACGACCGGCTTCTCCGGGCTGGACGCGGTGGCCGAGCTGCTGGAGTCGGTCGCCGAGCTCGACGTCGAGGTGATCGCGACGGTGAAGGAGAGCGACGGCCTGCGCCCGCTGCCCGGCAACGTGCGCGTGGTGGACAACATCCCGCTGCACGTGGCGCTGCCGGACTGCGCCGCGGTGCTGCACCACGGAGGCGCGGGCACCTGGGCGAGCGCGGCCTTCTACGGCGTGCCGCAGCTGAACCTGGCCTGGCAGTGGGACGACGTCTACCGCGCCCGGCAGATGGAGAAGCTGGGCGCCGGCATGTACCTGCCGCCCGGCCCGGCCCGCGAGGCGTGCAGCGTCCGGGACAGCCTGGCCCACCTGCTGGGGCAGAGCTCGTTCCAGGACGGCGCGGCCCGCATCCGAGACGAGATGCTCGACTGCCCCACGCCGAACGACGTGGTGCCGGCGCTGGAGGACCTGACCGTGGCGCATCGCCGTACCCGGATGAGCCCGCACCCCTGCTGAGAACGGCTGCTGATGAACGGCGAACACGTGAGTGAGGAGCAGTTCCGCCGGGCGCTGGCCGGGCACGCGGCCGGGGTGGTGGTCGTCACCGCCGCGGTGGGGGACGTGCCGGTCGGGCTGACCGCCACCTCGTTCTCCTCGGTCAGCCTGCGGCCGCCGCTGGTGTCGTTCTACATCGGCCAGTCGTCGTCCACCTGGCCGTGGCTGCGCAAGGCGGACCGGTTCGCGGTCAACGTGCTGGCCGGGGACCAGGCGGACCTGGCCGCCCGTTTCGCCGGCGCGAACGGCGACCGCTTCGGCCCGCCGACACTCTGGCGCGCCGACCACCTGGGCACCCCGCTGCTGGACGGCGTGGCCGTGCACCTGACCTGCTCCCCGTACACCACGGCGGACATCGGCGACCACGTGCTGGTCGTCGGCCTGGTCACCGGCACGCGGATCGCCGGGAGCGGGGAGCCGCTCCTCTACCACCGGGGACGCTTCGGGCAGTTCACCCCGGACGGCCGGTAGGCCCGGCCGGTCAGCCCGGCCGGTCAGTAGATCCAGCCGGATTCCCTGGCGATGCGGATGGCGTCGATGCGGTTGCGGGCCTTCAGCTTGTTCACGATGACCGTCAGGTAGTTGCGGACGGTCCCCGGGGAGAGGTAGAGGCGGCCGGCGATCTCCTTGGCCTCGTCGCCCTCCGCGGTGAGCTGGAGGACCTCCAGCTCGCGCTCGGTCAGCGGGCAGCCGATGGAGCCCCACGCGGCCAGGGTGACGTCGGTGTCGAAGACCCGGTGGCCGGCCGCGACCCGGCGGATGGCGTCGGCCAGCTCCTCGGGTGACGACTTCGTCAGCATGAGCCCGCCCAGCCCCGCCGACAGCGCCTGGCGCACGGTGGGGAGCTTGGCGAGGCTGCTGAGCAGCAGGGTCTCGCAGTCGGGCAGGTTCTCCTTCACCTCGACCGCCGCCTCCAGGCCGTCCCTGCCGTGGATGTCGGCGTCGATGACCGCGACCTGCGGGTTCTGGTGCTTGGCCGTGGCGACGATCTCCTTGCTCGCGGGCCCCGCGCCGACGACCTCGATGTCGGCCTCGAGGTCCAGCAGGGCGACCAGCGCGCCTCGGAGCATGTCCATGTCTTCGGCGATGATGACTCGGATCACGTCGTCTCTTCTGGCGGACATGTCGGTGACCTTCACTGCGGGAGGTTGTCGTGTCGGAAGCGCGGGCGTACGGCGCTGGCCAGCGTACGCAGCGTGGCGGCCAGGACGGGCCTGGTCTGCTCGGGCTCGATGATCTCGTCGGCCGACAGCCGCTCGGCGGGCAGGTGAGGGGCCATCACCTCGCGCTCGTAACAGGCCATCAGGTCCTGGCGGGCGGACGGATCCCGGCCCAGCTCGCGCCGATAGACGATGTCCACCGCCCCCTCGACGCCCATGACGGCCATCTGGGCGCCCGGCCAGCAGAAGACCGCGTCGGCGCCCAGCGACTTGGAGTTCATCACGATGTACGCCCCGCCGAACGCCTTGCGCAGCACCACGGTCAGCCGCGGCACGGTCGCCTCGGAGAAGGCGTACAGCAGCTTGGCGCCCTTGCGGATAACGCCGTTCGACTCCTGTTTGGTGCCGGGCAGGAAGCCCGAGGTGTCGACCAGGGTCACCAGCGGCACTCCGAACGCATCGCAGAGGCGGACGAATCGCGCGCCCTTCTCCGAGGCCGAGATGTCCAGGGCGCCGGCCAGGGCCTGCGGCTGGTTGGCGACGATGCCCACGGAGCGGCCCTCGATGCGGGCGAACCCGATGACCAGGTTGCGGGCGAAGCGCGCCTGCAGTTCGAGGAAGCTGCCGCGGTCCACGATCCCGCCGATCACCTGGCGGACGTCGTAGGCGGTGCGCGGGTTGGCGGGTAACACGGGAAGGGGTCCCGGCCCGGCCGGCTCCCCCATGGGCACCTCGGACCAGCACGAGTCCGGCAGGTACGACAGGACCTGGCGGGCCAGGTCCATCGCCGCCGCGGAGTCGTCCGCCACCAGGTGGACCACGCCCGAGTGGCGCGCGTGCACCTCGGATCCGCCGAGCTCGCCCGGCGTGACGTCCTCGAAGGTGACGGCCTTGACGACCTGCGGCCCGGTGAGGAACATGTGCGCGCTCTCGCGCAGCATGATGACCACGTCGGTCAGCGCGGGCGAGTAGACCGCTCCCCCGGCGCAGTTGCCGAGGATCAGGCTGAGCTGCGGCACCCGGCCGGAGAGCTGGGCGTTCGCCCGGAAGATGGCCCCGTAGCCGTCCAGCGCCGCCAGACCTTCCTGGATGCGGGCGCCGCCGGAGTCGAGCAGCCCCACCACCGGGATCCTGGCGCGTTCCGCGCGCCGGAGGGTTCCCACGATCTTCGCGGCGTGCATCTCTCCCAGAGAGCCGCCGAGCACGGCCGAGTCCTGGGCGAACAGCCCGATCGGGCGGCCGCCCACGGTCGCGTTCCCCGTCACGACCCCGTCGCCGACGGGACGTTTGGCCTCCATGCCGAAGGCGGTGACCCGGTGCCGCGCGCGGCTGCCGAATTCCAGAAAGGAGCCCGGGTCGACCAGCATGTCGATGCGGCGGTGGGCGTCGATGTCGCGAATCGGCTGCGCGACTGAGGTCATCACATACTCCAAATTGCCGCCGTGAATTATCCGGGCATTTCTCTGATCTCCAGGAATGCAATACAAACATTCACGTTCGGGCATGTCAACCGACATGAATGCGCCGATTCAGGCATCGGTGAAATACGCGGGAGCGCTGCCTGCGCATTTGATTGGCATTTGACGCCGATTAGAGGTCGGGGGCGTCGTCCGTCGCGGCGTCGTCCAGGGTCGTCGCGATCCAGTCGACCAGCGGCAGCTCGGCCGCCTCGGCGGCCTGCGACCAGCGTTCGGCGCGCTCGGAATCCAGCGGGATGACCACCTGTGCGGGATTCCGCTCGCCGCGCCCGCGTAATCTCCGGCGTTCTCGGAGCTCCCGGCGGAGACGTTTCACCGACCATTTCTCCTTTTCCGCGCGGGCCAGCCAGTCGTCCTGGTCCGGCTCCGGCAGGGAGGCTGTCTCGGCGTGGTGCTGGAGGCTGAGCGTGTCCCGTCGACGGGACACCGGGAATTTCCGCGCCACCCACGCGTAGTTGCGCAATGTCTGGTAGTCGAGGGCGGTCTCCTCGATCACCACCCGGTAGCGGTCGGGGAAAGCCCGTTCCCCGTACAACAGCCAATCCCCCAGCCACCACGCCGACGAATCGGTGATCCGTTTCAGGTGCCGTCCGATCCGGCCCCAGGATTCGAGGGTCAGCCCCGTGGGAATGCGCAGCTCGACGGTTCCGGCCTGGATACCGGCGTCCATTCCGAGCGGCCCTCGGCCGGGCCGCCGTCCCGGCCCGACGCCATTGGGGGAGCCGGCCGGACGCGGCAAGCCGTCCTGATTCCCCGGCTGATTGTTGAAACTCGAATCCATGGAGGTTAGTTTCTCCCTAGCGAGGAATGTCGCCGCACGTTTCCCCGCGGCCCGTACCCCCATGACGGCATCACATGCCCGCAGGCGAATATCACGATCCGCACGCGTCGATGCGAACAGTGACAGTCGCTGGTCGCGCGGCCGTGGCCGGCCCCGTCCGGCGCGGCTTTCTCTGTTCCTGGCGGTGAAGGCGATGACCACCGAGTGACTTTCGAGTACACCGGAAGCGGTGACCCCGCGCGCACGCTGGCGCTGCTGTGGCGCACGGCCGAGCCGGTCGGGCGCAGGGGGAGGTCCGAGCTGAGCGTCGGCCGCATCGCCCGCGCCGCGATCGAGGTGGCGGACGAGGAGGGCCTGGACGCCCTGTCCATGCGCCGCGTGGCCGAGCGCCTGGGCGTGGGCACGATGTCGCTCTACACGTACGTGCCGGGCAAGGCCGAGCTGTTCGACGTGATGCTCGACCTCGTCTACGGCGAGGCGCACCGGAGCGGGAGCGGGGGCGGCTGGCGGGCCCGCCTGGCCCGGATCGCCAGGGAGAACCGGGAGCTGCACCTCCGCCACTCCTGGCTCCTGCGGGTCGCCACCAGCCGGCCGGCGCTGGGTCCGAACGCGCTGGCCAAGTACGACCACGAGCTACGCGCGATCGACGGCATCGGCCTGACCGACCTGGAGATGGACGCCGTCCTGACGCTGATCGACGGACTGGTGCACGGCATGGCCGGCCACGACGCGGAGCGGCCGGGCCATCCGTGCCGCTCCTTCGAGTTCGCCCTCGCCCGCGTCCTGGACGGCATCGACGTCCTGATCTCCAGGAGGTGAGGGCGTCAGTGCGCGTTCTTGTTGCGGTAGAGGTGCACCGCCAGCGGCGCGAACACCAGCGTGGTCACGGCCGCGATGATCAGCCCCCACATGACGTCCCAGAACCCCGCCGTGCCGTGCATCAGCGTGCGTGACGCCGTGGCCGCGTGGCTGATCGGGTTGATCTGCACCAGCGTCTGCGTCCACGACGGCATCGTCTCCGGCTGGACGAAGATGTTGCTGGTGAACACCAGCGGATAGATCACGATCATGCTGGTGCCCGAGACCCGCTCGGGGACGCTGGCCACGACGCCGATCGCGGCGAAGATCCAGCTGATGCTGAAGCCGAAGACGATCAGCACGGCCATGGCCGCGAGCACGCCCGTGATCCCGCCGGCGGGCCTGAAGCCGAGCAGCAGCCCGAGCCCGACGGTCACCGAGAGGGCGATCACGTAGCGGACGATGTCGCCGACCAGGTTGCCGGCGATGGTCGCCGGCTGCCAGAACGGCAGCGTCCTGAACCGGTCGAAGACGCCCTTGTTGATGTCGGTGTTGATCGCGGTGCCGGTGTAGACGGTCATCAGGATGACGCTCTGCACGGCGATGCCCGGCAGGAAGAACTGCAGGTATTCCTGGGTGGAGCCGGCGAAGGCCCCGCCGAACATGTAGGTGAACAGCAGCAGGAAGATGATCGGCAGCAGCAGCATGTCGATGAGCTGGGCCGGGAAGTGCTTGAACGCCATCGCGCCGCGCCACAGGTGGGTCACCGTGGCGGAGAGCGCGCTCGCCCGCGGCGGGCGCTCGCGCACCGACACCGCCGCCCTGACCGGGTCCTCGACTCGCTGGGTGGACTGTGTCATGCCTTGCTCTCCTCCCTGACCGGCGTGTCGTCGGCCTTGTGTCCGGTGAGCGTGAGGAACACCTCGTCGAGGCTGGGCTGCCGCACGGCGAACTCGACGGTCTCGATCGACGCCGTGGCCAGGGCGCCCAGGGCGGGGATGACCCGTGTGCTGTCGTCGACCCTGGCCGACAGGCGGGCCGGGTCGGTCTCCAGGTGCACGGGCACGTCGAGCTCGCGCCCGAGCAGTTCCTGCGCCCTGGGCCGCAGCTCGGGCTCGCGCAGCTGCACCTGGAGGGCGATCGAGCCGACCGACGACTTCAGCTCGCCTGTGGTGCCCTCCGCGATGACCCTGCCGTGGTCGATGACCGCGATGCGGCTGGCGAGCTCGTCGGCCTCCTCCAGGTATTGGGTGGTGAGCAGGATCGTGGTGCCGGAGGCCAGCAGCGCCTTGACGATGTCCCACACCTGGTTGCGGCTGCGCGGGTCCAGCCCGGCCGTGGGCTCGTCGAGGAAGAGCAGGTCGGGGGTGACCACGATGCTGGCGGCGATGTCCAGCCGCCGGCGCATGCCGCCCGAGTAGGTGCTGACCAGCCGGTCCCCGGCGTCGGTCAGCTCGAAGGCCCCGATCAGCTCGGCGGCGCGCTCCCTCGCGCGCTGCCAGCCGTAGCCCTGGAGCCGGCCCATGAGGACCAGGTTCTCCGTGCCGGTGAGCGCGTCGTCGACCGAGGCGGCCTGCCCCGTGACGCTGATGCGCCGGCGTACGGTGTCGGACTCGCGGACCACGTCGTGGCCGAAGATCGTGGCGGTGCCGCCGTCGGGGTGGAGCAGCGTCGCGAGCATGCGGATTAACGTTGACTTCCCAGCACCGTTGGGGCCGAGGACGCCGTAGACGACACCGGACGGGACCACGAGGTCGATCTCGTCGACGGCCTTCGTCTCGCCGAAGCTCTTCCGCAGGCCCGCGGTTTCTATAGCTGGCGTGCCGTTATTCCTCATGCTTCCGACGATAACCCGGCAGCGCGGTCAGTTCCTGACCGCATTGTCCGGCGCAGCCGATTTCTCCAGCGATACTCAGCGGAAACTCGACCAAATAATCCGACCCTGGGATTCCGTTCGAGTCAGGAGGCCGGCGTGGAATTCGAGGTAATCGTGGTCGGGGGCGCGCTGGCCGGCGACGCGGCCAAGGTCACTCCCCCGACGGGCGGCATGGGCGGCAACACGGCGGTCGGCGACGGCTTCGACGTGGCGTGGAAGCTGGCCGCAGTGCTGCGCGGCGAGGCCGGCGACGGCCTGCTCGACAGCTACGGGCACGAGCGCGGGCAGGTGGCCCGGCTCGTGGTGGACGAGTCGCTGAGCATCTACGCCGAGCGCATGGCGCCGCACCTGGCCGACAGCGTGCCGCGCGGCCGCGGCACCGCCGAGGTGTTGATGGGCTTCCGCTACCGCTCCGGCGCGGTGATCAGCGAGGACGACGACCCGGCCCCCGTCGAGGACCCGCTGCGCCCGACGGGCCGCCCCGGCTTCCGCGCCCCGCACGTCTGGGTGGAGCGCGACGGCGTCCGCCTCTCCACGGTGGAGCTGTACGGCGACGCCTGGGTCCTGATCGGCGACGCCGGCTGGGCCGGGGCGGCCTCGGCGGCGGCCCGCGGCCTCGGCGTCACCCTGCGGGCCCACGCCCTCGGCCGCGACCTCGCCGACGCCGGAGGAAAGGTGGCCCGGCTCTACGGCATCGGCCGCGAGGGCGCGAGCCTGGTCCGCCCGGACGGCGTGGTCGCCTGGCGCGCGACGGGCCCGGCTCGGGACCCCGAGGCCGCCGTCCGTGCCGCGCTCACCAGGGTTCTGGCCCGGACACCGCGCGGATGAGCCGGCCCGACAGCAGCCGGATGTACTCGATCAGCTCCGGCGGCTCGTGCACCTCGAAGTCGACGTCGAACATGCCGATCGTGAGCGCCAGCCACTGCAGCGAGTCGGCGGCGGTGCGCAGCATGCAGGTGCTGTCGTCGACCTCGGTGAGGATGCCGTCGCGCGGCCTGATGCGCTCGGCGATCCGGGTGATCGGCGCGTGGAAGGTGATCAGCGCGCGGTAGCGGGCCAGCGAGGACGTGATGGACTCCGCCACGTACGCGGCCACGTCCTCGGCGGGCAGCTCGCGCGCCTTGAAGCGCACCCCCGTGGCGTACGGCGCGGAGAGCCGGTCGATCCGGAACGTGCGCCAGTCCTCCCGCTGCAGGTCCCACGACATCAGGTACCACTTCCTGGCGACGTGGACCAGCCGGTACGGCTCCACGAGCCGGTTGCTCTCGCTCCCGTCGCGCTTGGCGTAGGCGAACCTGAGCCGCTCGCGGTCGCGGCACGCCTGCGCGATCACCATCAGGCACTCCGGGTCCACGACGGGCCCCGCCACGGTCACCGGGACGGTGTAGTTCTGCAGCGCGTTCACCCGGCTGCGCAGATGGCCGGGCAGGACCTGCTCCAGCTTGGCCAGCGCCCGCACCGAGGTCTCCTCGATGTCGGCCACCGAGCCGCCCGCCGCGGTGCGCAGGCTGATCGCGACGGCCACCGCCTCCTCCCCGTCGAGCAGCAGCGGCGGCATGGCCGTGCCCGCCTCCAGCCGGTAGCCGCCGTTCGCCCCCGGCGTCGCGTGCACGGGGTAGCCGAGCTCGCGCAGCCGGTCGATGTCCCTGCGCAGCGTGCGCGGGCTGACCTCCAGACGTTCGCACAGGTCGGGCCCCGTCCAGTAACGGCTGTTCTGGAGCAGGGACAGCAGGCGCAGCATGCGCTGTGGCGTGTTAGCCATGCACCCCATCGTGGCACGCGTTGCGGTCAGAATCCGGCCGCAATCCGGTGGAACGCCGGCCGCCTGCCGTCAAGATGATTCCTTCACGCATGCCCGTGAATATTCGCCATTACGCCTGGTCAACGGCGATTTCTATAATTATTGGGTGAAGGGACTCATGCTTGCCGGAGGTTCGGGCACCAGATTGCGCCCCATCACGCACACCTCCGCCAAACAACTCGTGCCAGTGGCCAACAAACCCGTGCTGTTCTACGGCCTGGAGGCGCTCGCCGACGTCGGCATTCGAGAACTCGGCATGGTCGTGGGTGACACGCATGCCGAAATCGAGGCCGCCGTCGGCGACGGTTCGCAATTCGGCCTCGAGGTGACCTATTTACGGCAGCGCAAGCCGCTCGGGCTCGCCCACGCCGTACTGATAGCCCGCGATTATCTCGGTGACGACGACTTCGTCATGTACCTCGGCGACAACTTCATCGTCGGCGGCATCGACGACATCGTGGCCCGGTTCGTCCGGGACCGGCCCTCGGCCCAGATCATGCTCACCAGGGTCAACGACCCGCGCCAGTTCGGCGTCGCCGAACTGGACGGCCGGGGCCGGGTGGTCAACCTGGAGGAGAAGCCGCGCGAGCCCAAGAGCGACCTGGCGCTCGTCGGCGTCTTCCTGTTCACCCCGGAGGTGCACGAGGCGGTGGCCGAGCTGAAGCCGTCGGCCCGCGGCGAGCTGGAGATCAGCGACGCCATCCAGTGGCTGATCGAGGAGGGCCGGCGGGTCGAGTCGCTCACCATCTCCGGCTACTGGAAGGACACCGGCAACGTCACCGACATGCTGGAGGTCAACCGGCTGGTGCTGGAGTCGCTGGAGAGCCGGGTGGACGGGCGGGTGGACGGCGAGAGCGAGCTGATCGGCCGGGTCGTGGTCGAGCCGGGCGCGGTCGTCGAACGCTCCCGCGTCGTCGGCCCGGCGATCATCGGCACCGGCTCCCTGGTGTCGGGCAGCTACGTGGGGCCGTTCACCTCGATCTCGCCGGACTGCGCGATCGTGGGCAGCGAGATCGAATACTCGATCATGCTGCCCCGCGCCTCCATCACGGGCGTGTCCAGGGTCGAGGCGTCGCTGATCGGCCACGAGGTCCAGGTCACCCCCGCGCCCGACACCCCCCGAGCCCACCGGCTCGTGCTGGGCGACCACAGCAAGGTCCAGCTGAGCTCATGAGGAAGGTGCTGGTCACGGGCGGCGCCGGGTTCATCGGCTCGCACTTCACCCGGGCCCTCCCCGACGCCGAGATCACCGTGCTCGACAAGCTGACCTATGCCGGCGACCTCGCCAACCTGGACGGCGTGCGGTACACGTTCGCGCAGGGCGACATCTGCGACGCCGGGCTGCTGAAAGAGGTGGTGCCCGGCCACGACCTGGTGGTCAACTTCGCCGCCGAGTCGCACGTGGACCGCTCGATCGAGGGCGCCGCCGTGTTCGTGCGGACCAACGTGCTGGGCACCCAGACCCTGCTCGACGCCTGCCTGGAGGCCGGGGTGCCGAAGGTCGTGCAGGTCTCCACCGACGAGGTCTACGGCTCGATCGACGAGGGCTCGTGGACCGAGGACGCGCCGCTGCGGCCCCGGTCGCCGTACGCGGCCTCGAAGGCGGGCGGCGACCTGCTCGCCCGCGCGTACGCGATCACCCACGGCCTGGACGTCTCGATCACCCGCTGCGGCAACAACTACGGGCCGTACCAGTACCCGGAGAAGATGATCCCGCTGTTCGTCTCCCGCCTGCTGCGGGGCCGCAAGGTCCCGCTGTACGGCGACGGCGGCAACGTGCGGGACTGGATCCACGTCAGCGACCACTGCGCGGCGATCCGGCTGGTGGCCGAGGCCGGCCGGCCGGGCGAGGTCTACCACGTCGCCGGCACGGCGGAGCTGACCAACCTGGAGCTGACCGAACGCCTGCTGGCCGCCTGCGGCGCCGGCTGGGAGCTGGTGGAGCACGTCGAGGACCGCAAGGGACACGACCGGCGCTACTCCCTGGACGACGCCAAGCTGCGCGCGCTCGGTTACCGCCCGACGGTCGGCTTCGAGACCGGGCTGGCCGAGACCGTCCGCTGGTACGCCGACCACCCCGGCTGGCATTCCGACCTGTGAGGAGCGACATGTACCCCGTGACCGTCGACAAGGCCGATCCCCGCTACCCGGACCTGGCCGGCCGCGGCATCAACGCCCGGTTCCCGGCCGACCCCGCGAAGATCGTCCTGGCCGGCGAGACCGAGCACGTGGTCCGGGCCGTGGAGGACGCGGTCAGGGCGGGCGAGCGGCCGGCCGTGCGCAGCGGCGGGCACTGTTTCGAGGCGCTGGTCGACCATCCCGGGACGCGGACGGTGCTGGACCTGTCGGAGATGAAGGCGGTCGGTTTCGACCCGGAGCTGAAGGCGTTCTCGGTCGAGCCGGGCGCGACCCTGGGCGCCATGTACCGGACGCTGTTCCTCCGCTGGGGCGTGACCGTCCCGGCGGGCCGCTGCCCCGAGATCGGCGTCGGCGGGCACGTGCCGGGCGGCGGGGGCGGCGCGCTCTCGCGCGCGCACGGCCTGTCGGTCGACCACCTCTACGGGGTGGAGGTCGTCGTGGTGGACGAGTCGGGGCGGGCCCGCGCCGTGCTGGCGACCCGCGAGCCGGACGACCCCCACCGCGACCTGTGGTGGGCCTGCACCGGGGGCGGCGCCGGCGCCTTCGGCGTGGTCACCCGCTTCCTGTTCCGCTCGCCGGGCGGCGAGCTGTCGCTGCCCGCGCCGCCGGCCGCCGTGACCAAGCAGACCGTCCGCTGGCAGTGGGCCGACCTGGACGAGGACGGCTTCGTCGGGCTCGTGCGCGCGTTCTCGGCCTGGCACGAGCACAACAGCGCGCCCGGCAGCCCCGGCGCCCGGCTCGACAACAGCCTGACCCTGCCCCGCGCCGGCGGCGGGCCGATCACCCTGGAGAGCGCGGTCGAGGACGGCCACGCCGGGCTGGCCGACGCCTTCCTCGCCGAGGTCCGCCGCGCCGTGCGCGCGGAGCCCGAGACGGAGGTCTCGACCAGCCCGTTCCTGGCCGCCGCGCTCGTCCCCGACGAGTACGCCGGGGTGAAGGGCCGCTTCAAGTCCAAGGCGGCGTTCCTGCGCTCGTCGTGGACGGAGGAGACGATCGCCGGCCTGTACCGCCGGCTCACCGACGAGTCGGGGTACCAGAACCCGGCGGCCGCCTTCTACCTGCTCTCCCACGGCGGGGCGATCAACGCCGCCGGGCCCGCGGACACGGCGATGGCGCACCGGGACGCCGTGCTGAAGGCGTACGGGTCGGTGTTCTGGTGGGACCCCCGCGAGGACGACCTGCACCTGAGCTGGATCCGCGAGACCTACCACGGCCTGTTCGCCGAGGCGGGCGGCGTGCCCGACCCCGATCGCGGGTACGGCGGCGCGTTCGTCAACTACGCCGACGCCGACCTCGCCGACCCGGAGCTGAACCGGAGCGGGGTCCCCTGGCACCGGCTGTACTTCCGCGACAACTACGCCGCGCTGCAGCGGGTGAAGGCCCGCTGGGACCCGGGCGACACCTTCCGCCACGCCCTGTCGGTCCGGCTGCCCTGACGCGGCACAGCAGGAAGACATCGCCGGGCGGGATCCGCCCGGCGATGTCTCGTGGGACCCCCTAGAGGACGCGGACCTCGGGCACGTAGACGATCCACCTGCCGCCCTGGGCGGCGAACTCCTCCTCCTTGGCCAGGATCTCCTCGGTGTGGTTCCACGCGAACAGCACCGCGTAGTCCGGGTACGGCCGGCCGAACTCCTCCGCCGACCTGATCGGGATGCGCGAGCCGGGCATCAGCCGCCCGATCTTCGCCGGGGTCGTGTCGTAGACGCACGGCAGCAGGTCGGGGCCGATGCCCGCGTAGTTCGTGACGGTCGCGCTCTTGGCGGTGGCGCCGTATCCCGCGACGCTGAGCCCCCGCCCGCGCAGGTCGCGCAGCAGTGCGACGAGGTCCGCGCAGATGCGGTCGATGCCGTCGCCGAGCTTCTCCAGCGTGCCGAGTTCGGCCAGCCCCCGGCTGGTCTCTTCCGCGATCAGCGCCGGGACGGCCGGGCTCGGCGCGCGCTCGCCCCTGCGGGCGATGGTGTAGCGCACCTCGCCGCCGTGCACGGGCAGCCGGTGCACGTCGACCAGCTCGAAGCCGAACCGGTGGGCCACGCCGCGCACCGACCGGGCGGTGAACAGGAAGAAGTGCTCGTCGTAGATCTGGTCGAAGGTGTTGCGTTCCACGATGTCGCCCAGGTAGGGGTCCTCGAAGACGAACACCCCGCCGGGGCGCAGCAGCGCGTCCACGCCGCGGAAGATCGAGTCCAGGTAGGGGATGTGGCAGATGGTGTTGGCCGCGTAGATGACGTCCGCCGGGCCGTCCTCGCCGGCGATCAGCCGGGCCGTCGTCTCCTCGAAGAAGTCCGTGCGTACGCGTACGCCGTCCTTCCTGGCCAGCTCGGCGACCCCGCCCGAGGGCTCCACGCCCAGGTGGCGCACCCCCGCGTCCTTGATCACGCCGAGCATGACCCCGTCGTTGGACCCGATCTCCACGCAGAACGGGTCCTCGCCGGTCAGCTCGGTGGCGAGCAGGTCGCGGGCGGTCTGGGCGAAGTGCTCGCGCATGCGCCGCGATCCGGAGGAGTGGTACGGGTAGTCGTGGTGGAACATCCGGTCCCTGGGCACCTCTTCGAGCAGCTGCACCATGGTGCACCGGGTGCACAGCCCCACGGCCAGCCGGAAGTGGTAGGCCTCGCCGGATTCCTGCTCGGTGAGGAAGGTGTCGGACAGCGGCTGCTTTCCGAAGTCGAAGAACTTCCTGACTTCACCTTCACAGACACGACATTTGCTCACATCGGGCTCCTGCTCTACTCCGCGAAGATGGCGACCGCTCGGGCCCAGCCCGCTCCGGCGCCTGTGATCTTGATGGGGAAACACGCCACCTGGAAGCCGTACGGCTCCCCCAGCGCGTCCAGGTTGGCCAGCCGTTCGATCTGGCAGTACTCCCTGCTGCGCCCGGCCACGTGCGCCGGCCACAACACCGAGGGGTCGCCGCCGGCCCGGTAGCGGGCGATGACGTCGCCGAACGGCGCGTCCAGGCTGAAGGCGTCCGTCCCGATCACCCGTACGCCCAGGTCGAGCAGGAGGTGGACCGCGGGGCCGTCGAGCCCGGTGAAGTCGGTGAAGTACCGCTGCGTCCCCGCCCAGGCCGACGCGCCGGTGTTGAGCAGCACGATGTCGCCCGGCCGGGGCCGGCGGCCGGCCCGCTCGACGGCCTTCTCCACGTCGGCCGCGCCCGCGACGGACCCCTCGCAGCCGGTCAGGTCGAGCAGCAGCCCCGGGCCGTAGAACCACTCCAGGGGCAGCTCGTGGATGTCCCGCGGCCGGCCGTCGCCGTAACGGGCGCGCGAGCCGTAGTGCGACGGCGCGTCCACATGGGTGCCGGTGTGCGAGGTGAGGGAGAGGCGATCCAGCGACAGGAACTCCCCGTCGGGCAGCTCGGCCGGATCGAACACCACCCCGAAGTGCTCCCGCATCTCCTCGGCCATGTGCGCGGCCCCCTGGGCCGGGGTGAGGATCTCGTGCCCGATCGGGTCGGGCTCCCACGCTGACGCGTCCACAGAGCTGCTGATGTCGACCAACCGCACCGGCTGCCTCCCGCCACTCGATCCGCTCACTCGATCCGCTCACTCGATCCGCTCACTCGATCCGTCGCCTTCGAGCACAGCGGTTGCCGCTGGAGTGTGGTTGGAGCGCGGGTGGACCAAACACCCGAAAGCGCTTCTCCAGCGCCATCGCCCAGGCTGATCCCGACGGTTCACCCGACCTACCCGACGAGCCTACGGAGCGACCATGGCACCTGATCTGCGAGCGCCCGTGACCCCCGAGGGACGCCGGCTCCTCTCCTTGCTGCGACCGCACCTGCCGGTGCTGGAGCGCGAGGCGGAGGCGCACGACCGCGCGGCGCGGTTGCCCGCGCACCTGTTCGCCCAGCTGGGCAAGGACGGCGTGCTCGGCGCCACCGTGCCGGCCGGGCACGGCGGGCTCGGCGTCACTTCCATGCACGACGTCGCCGTCGCGCTCGGCGAGGTGGCCAAGGCCGACGCCGGGGTGGCGCTGGCCCTGCACATGCAGTTCAGCCGGGGCCTGACGCTGACCTACGAGTGGCGGCACGGCCCGCCGCGGTCCCGCGCGCTGGCCGACGACCTGCTGCGGCAGATGGCCGCGGGCGAGGCGGTGGTGTGCGGCGCGGTCAAGGACGTCGGGCAGCCGACCACGCTGACCAGGGCCGACGGCGACGGCTACACGCTGACCGGGCGCAAGACGCTGGTCAGCATGGCACCGATCGCCACCCACTTCGTGATCTCCGCGCAGGTGCGCGAGAACGGCGATCCGGTACGCCTGGCGGCCCCCGTGGTGCCCCGTGACAGCGCCGGCCTGACCGTGGAGGACAACTGGGACGGGATGGGCATGCGCTCGTCCGGCAGCGTCGACATCACCTTCGACGCCGTCCCCGTACCCGAGAGTCACGTGCTGCCGCGCGGGGCGCTCGGCGAGCCCGACGACGCGGCGCTGGCCGGCCAGACGGTCAGCTCGATCACGATGCTCGGGATCTACACCGCGCTGGCCGAAGCCGCGCGGGAACTGACCGTCGCGCACGTGCGCAAGCGGGGCCGGGCGGCGCCCGCCGTGCTGACGAAGATCGCGGAGATCGACATCAGGCTCTACGCGCTGCGCTGCGCGGTCGCCGCCGCGCTGGACAACGCCGACCGGCTGTCCGAGGACCACAGCGGCGACCCGGCCGAGCGCGGGCGGGCCATGATGACGCCGTTCCAGTACGCGAAACTGCTGGTCAACCGGCACGCGGTGGACGTCGTGGACGACTGCCTGAGCGTGGTGGGCGGGGCCGCCTACACCGGCTCCCATCCCCTGTCGAGGCTGTACAGGGACGTCCGGGCCGGCGGGTTCATGCACCCCTACAACTACGCCGGCGGCGTCGACTACCTCAGCGGGCAGGCCCTGCGATGAAGGCCCGCGAGCTGGCCGTCGAAGGCGCCTACGAGTTCGTGCCCGACATCTTCCCCGACGAGCGCGGCCTGTTCGTCTCGCCGTTCCAGCACACCGCGTTCGAGGCGGCCGTCGGGCACCCCCTGTTCCCGGTACGGCAGACGAATCACAGCAGGTCGCGCCTGGGTGTGGTGCGCGGCATCCACTACACGGTCACCCCGCCGGGGACCGCCAAATACGTCTACTGCCCGAAGGGGCGCTCGCTCGACATCGTCGTCGACGTCCGCGAGGGCTCGCCGACGTACGGCAGGTGGGAGGCCGTGCTGCTGGACCCGCACGAGTTCCAGTGCGCCTACCTCCCCGTCGGCGTGGGGCACGCCTTCATCGCCCTGGACGACGACACCGTGATGGCGTACATGCTCTCCGAGGAGTACACCCCGGCCAACGAGCTGGCGCTGTCGGCGCTGGATCCGGCGCTGGGGCTGCCGATCCCGACCGAGTGGGGCGAGCCGCTCCTGTCGGACCGCGACCGGGTGGCGCCGACGCTGGAGGAGGCGCGCGTGGCCGGGCTGCTGCCCGGCTACGAGACCTCCCGAGCGGTGGAGCGGGCGCTGTGGGTATGACCTCCCCGCGCGTCGTGGTGCTGGGCGGCACCGGCAGCGTCGGCAGGCAGGTGTGCGCGGCCTTCGCCGCCCACGGCTGGGACGTGCTGGCCGTGGCCAGGTCCGCCGCGCCGCACCTGGCGGGCACCCCGTTCACCGCTCTCGACATCACCGCGGCCGACCCCCGGCGCCTGGCCGAGCTGTTCGGCACGCCCAGGGCCGATGCCGTGGTCAACACGGCGGGCGGGTGGGGCGACACGCCCGAGGAGATGACGTACTCGCACCTCCGGCTGGTCGACCGGCTGCTGGAGGGACTCGCCCTGGTGGCGCACCGGCCGCGGCTGGTGCACGTCGGCTCGGTGCACGAGTACGGCCCCGTCCCGCACGGCACGCTGCTGCGCGAGGACGTCGTGCCCCGCCCCGTCACGCCGTACGCGCAGGCCAAGCTGGCGACGTCGCAGGCCGTGCTGGCGGCCGCCGACGAGCGCGGGATCGACGCGGTGGTGCTGCGGGCGGCCAACATGTCGGGGCCCTACCCGCCGCAGGAGAGCTTCCTGGCGGCCCTGACGCTGCGCATCAAGCGCACTCTGGCGGCCGGCGAGGTGCTGGAGCTGAGCGTCGCAGACGCCCGGCGGGACTTCATCGACGTACGCGACGTGGCCGCCGCGATCGTCCGGGCGGCCACGGCGCCCCTGGACAGCCGGGTGATCAACATCGGCCGGGGCGAGGCGGTGCCGATCAGCTCGCTGGTCGGGTGGCTCATCGAGGCCTCCCGCTTCCCCCACGACCGGATCAAGCAGCTGGACCGGGAGGTCCGCAGCAAGGGCGGCGACTGGACCCAGCTCGACATCGGCCTGGCCCGGCGCGCGCTGTCGTGGGAGCCGCGCATCGGCCTGCGCGAGTCCGTGCACGCCATGTGGTCCGCCTCCACCTCCGCCACCACGTCCGCCTCCACGTCCGCCTCCACGGGAGCGGGGACGGCCTGAGCGCCGCCCCCGCTCCCGTCAATCAGACGTCCAGTACGGAACGCACCGCGGATATCACCTTGTCCTGCGTCTCCGCCGGCAGCGACGGGTACATCGGCAGCGAGAAGATCTCGTCGGCCAGCCGCTCGGTCACCGGCAGCGCCCCCTTCTCGTAGCCGAGGTGGGCGAAGCCGGTCATCGTGTGCACCGGCCACCGGTAGCTGACGTTGAGGTGGATGTCGTAGGCCTTGAGCGCCTCGATGATCCGGTCGCGCTCGGGGTGCCTGGCGACGTACACGTAGTAGACGTGGTCGTTGCCGGCCGCGAGCGAGGGCAGCACCAGGTCGGAAATGTCGCCCAGCCCCTCCTGGTAGCGGCGGGCGACGGCGCGGCGGCCCTCGATGTACGCGTCGAGGCGGCGCAGCTTCCTGCGCAGGATCTCCGCCTGCACCTCGTCGAGCCGGCTGTTGTGCCCCGGCGTGTCGACCACGTAGTAGCGCTCCTCCATGCCGTAGTAGCGCAGCCGGCGCAGGTTCGCCTCGACGCGCGGGTCGGAGCTGATCGTGGCGCCGCCGTCGCCGTACGCGCCGAGCACCTTGGTCGGGTAGAAGGAGAAGGCCGCGGCGTCGCCCATCGTGCCGGCCAGCCGTCCGTGATGGCGGGCGCCGTGGGCCTGCGCGCAGTCCTCCAGCACCCGCAGCCCGTGCTCCCCGGCCAGCTCCAGCAGCGGCGCCATCTCGACGCACTGGCCGTACAGGTGCACCGGGAGCAGACAGCGGGTACGCGGCGTGATCGCGGCCCCGATCCGCGTGGTGTCCATCAGGTAGTCCTCGGCCCTGACGTCGACGAAGACCGGCGTCGCGCCGACCGCGTCGATCGCCACCACCGTGGGCGCCGCCGTGTTCGACACGGTGATCACCTCGTCGCCCGGGCCGACGCCGAGCGCCTGGAGGCCGAGCACGATCGCGTTGGTGCCGTTGTCGACGCCCACGCAGTGCGGGACGCCGTGATATCCGGCGAACTCCGCTTCGAACGAGGCGACGCTGTTGCCCAGCACCAGCTGGCCGGATTCGAAGACCGTCTCGACCGCGTCCAGAATGTCGGCGCGCTCCCGCTGGTATTCCGTCAGGTAATTCCACACATAGGTCGGCACGACCCCCTCCTCATACGTAGACCCGGCCGGCGTCCAGCTTCGGGTCGGACCGTAAAAGCGCCTGCTGCAGGTGCTGGAGGCGAGCCGACGGCTCGACGCCGAGCTCGTTCACGAGCGTCGTGCGGAGCTTGACGAAGTTCTCCAGCGCTTGACTCTTCCGGCCCGCCCGATGCAGCGCGATCATGAACTGGGCCCAGAAGTTCTCGTGCATCGGGTAGCGCGCGGTCAGCGCCGACAGCTCCGCCAGCAGGCCGACGTGCCGGCCCAGCCGCAGGTCGCTCTCGATGCGCGCCTCCAGCACGCCCAGCTTGCTCTCCTCCAGGCGGGCCACCTCGACCCCGATCCGCAGGCCGGCGTGCACGTCGACGAGCGCCTCGCCGCGCCACATGTCCAGCGCCTGGTTGAACAGCGCGGAGGCCGATTCCCACTGGCCGGCCTCGAAGGCCCGCTTTCCCGCGGCCACCAGGTGCTCGTAGCGGTTGACGTCGACGTCGGCCGGGTCGATGTCCAGCAGGTAGCCCCCGTAGGAGGTGCTCAGGACGTCCTTGGCCGAGTCGGTGCAGTTCGCGCCCAGCGCGGCGGCGATCCCGCGGCGTACCTGCAGGATGTACGTCTGGAGCGTCGACAGGGCGCTGGCGGGTGGATGCATCCCCCACAGCTCCTCGATGAAGGCCGGCACCGTCACCATGTTGCCTGCCTGCAACGCCAGCAGGGAGAACACCTGCCGGGGCTTGCGGGGGATGGGAGTGATCGACATTCCGTTCTCACGTGCGACCAGCGGGCCCAGAACCTTGATCTCCATAGAGACGGCGTCCCCTCAACATGCTTTTCTTCGAGCTGACCGTCTCCACGATGTCAAGGATGTGCAGGGCACAAAAGTGTGCCCCACATGCGTTGTCATGAATTCAGCGGGCCGAAGACGTGCAGGATTCATGGTTTGTGACGGAGAAAAGAACTTCGGCGCTGATCAGGTGTCCTCGGAAATGGCGGGAACCGGCGAGGCCGCGATGATGGCCCGCCGTCACGTTTGAGCGCTATCGCGTTTGAGCGCTGTCATTTCGGGCGCTGTCATTTGGAGCGCTGTCATTTTGAGCGCTGTCATTTCGGGCGCTCGGGCCGAACCAGCGGACGAGCGCGTCGCGCAGCGGGTGCCCGGCGGCCTCGGACGTCCAAGCCACGTACCCGTCGGGCCGGATCAGCAACGCCTCGGCGGGATGGTCCGCGGCGGCCCGCACCACGTCCACCCGATCCGCCCACCCCTCGGCCACGGCCACCAGGTCGTCACGGCCGGCCAGATCGAGCAGCAGCGGCCGCCCGGCCCGCAACAGCTCCACCAGCCGGACCGGCGGCCCCGCCCCCTCCGGGATCTTCAGCACCATGTCCACGGCCATCCGCCCGGCCCCGGGCACGCCCACGTCGTAGGCGGTGTGCACGCCGCTGATCATCCCGCTCAGGTACTCGTTCACGTCGTCGAAGCGCATCAGCTCGGCGAACAGCTCGCGGAGCGGATCGACCGACGGGTCCGGGTCGGCCAGCGCGGTCTGCGCCCGCACGTTCCAGAGCACGCGGGCGCCCACCGGGTGCCGTTCGGCGTGGTAGGTGTCGAGCAATCCGTCGGGCGCGTGGCCGTGCACCTGGGCGGCAAGCTTCCAGCCCAGGTTGAACGCGTCCTCCAGCCCGGTGTTCAGCCCCTGCCCGCCCCAGGGGAAGTGCACGTGCGCGGCGTCGCCGGCCAGCAGCACCCGGCCCGCGCGGTACGTCTCGGCCTGCAGCGCGGCGTCGCCGTACCGGGACAGGTTGCGGGGCTCGGCCATCGGGACCGGCCTGCCGAGGATGCGCTCGGCAGCCTCCTTCAGCTCGGCGAGCGTGACCGGGGCCTGCCGGTCGGGGTGCGGGGCGCGGAAGTCGTACGTGGTGAGGCGGCTGTGGCCGGCCGGGTCGAGCCAGACGATGATCCAGCCGCGCGGGGTGCGGGTGTAGCCGGGGGGCACGCCGTACGGGTCGAGGAGCCGTACGTCGCCCATGAGCGCGGCCACCCGCGCCTGCGTGCCGGTGAACGGGATGCCGGCGGCACGGCGCACCAGGCTGCGCGCGCCGTCCGCGCCCACCACGTAGCGCGCGGCCAGCTCCCGCCCGTTGACGGTCAGCACCACCCGCTCGTCGTCCTGGACCAGCCCGGTCACCTCCTGCCCCCGCCTGATCTCCGCGCCGAGTGCGGCCGCCTGGCGGGCGAACACCTGCTCGGCCCACGCCTGAGGGCTGCCCACGATGCTCGCGCCCTCCTCCACGACCGCGCCCAGGTCGAGCCCGAACATGCCGGAGAAGTGGAAGCTCACGCTGCCCCTGCTCGACCTCCCGACCAGGTCGAGCAGCCCCCGCCGGTCGAGGCTCTGCGCGGTGCGCGCGTGCAGCGTCCCCGCCTTGGACTCCCCCGACGGCATCGCCAGCCGTTCGAGCACGAGCGGCCGGACGCCCTGCAGCCCGAGCTCGGCGGCCAGCAACATGCCCACCGGCCCGCCACCCACGATCGCGACGTCGAACATCACCACTCCTCCGGACCCGCACCGCTCACATTGTTCGAGAAAGTCGTACTGTACGAGATATTCGTACATACGAGGTCGCCGCGTCAAACTCATTGTTCGGGACATGCGTACAATCAAGGCATGCTCCACCCGTCACGCGACCAGCTCAACCTGCTCGACGTGCTCGCGGCCCTCGGCCATCCCGTCCGCGCGGAGATCGTCCGGGCCCTGGGGTCGGGCGAGGAGCAGTTCTGCGGCTCGATCGTGCCCGGCGTGCCCAAATCCACCCTCACCACGCACTGGCGGGTCCTGCGGGAGGCGGGCGTGATCTCGCAGCGCCCAGAGGGCCGCAAACTGTTCATCACCCTGCGCCGCGACGACCTCGATGCCCGCTTCCCGGGCCTCCTCGACCTGGTGCTGAACGAGCAACCCTAGCCGCCGCGGCCCTCCCGCACCGCCACGCGTTCGCCGGTTCGGCGGCCCGGCGGGAGCCGACGCGTTCCGGCATGACCGCGTCCCCTTCGGGACGGGCGGCGCCCTCACCCGTATCGGACATCCGCCGGCGCCCGGCGCCGACCCCTGGTGTCCGTCCGGCGTTCCCGCCGGCGGGCCGAAACCCCGTGGCCAGGCGGCCACCCCGGTGAGTGGCTGGGGGTTCCCGGATGCGAAGGGGGACCCGCACACGCGACCGTCGAAGTGTCGTCGCCGGGAGATCAACCACCAACGATCCCCCACGGCCCGTCACCCCGACCGCGCACCCGCTCCCCATCATCCACCAGGCGGTGATCATGACCATCCACCTTGACCAGCTCCACGAGCCACGACCGCATCTGTACTGGGCGACCCGCGCCGCCTGCAAGGACGCCGACCCCGGCCTGTTCTTCCCCTTCACCTGGGACGGCCTGGCAACCGAGACCCTCGACCAGGCGCGCCGCATCTGCCACGCCTGCCCCGTACGGGCGGCCTGCCTCGACTGGGCCCTGCGCACCGGCGAACCCGACGGCGTCTGGGGCGGCACCACCCCCGACGAACGCCGCAGCTTACGCGCCCGTCACCTCAGAACCCCCGCGTGACCGACCGGTTCGCGAGCCGGCAGCCGGCGCCTCAGCCGCGGTCGCGGTTCGCCGCGTACCCCCGCTCTCCGGAAGCGCACGATCCGGATGGCCATCGAGCGGGGGTACGCCGGCGCACCGCACTCGACGCCCTCACCGGCATCCGCGGTTGTCGATGGTCGGCAGGGCGATGACGATCGCCGTCTCAGCCGATCACCGGGTAGCTGCTCGACCCGAGACCCCCGCCGGGCCATGGGCCGATCGCCATGGAGCTGTTCACCACTGACGGTGCGACTCCCGGTCGGGTCTCCCGGTCCCTTCCGGTCCTGCCGTCGAGGACGACGGGCCCGTTGTCGGTCCTTCCGTAGACGGCCCCGTGCCAGGCTCCGGTCACGTGGGGAACCAGGCGCCCGCCGCTCTTCGTGATCGACCACAGCCACGAGCCGGTCCGCGCGTCGAGCGCGCCGACCCAGTCACCGCCCGAGCAGACGGTGATGGCCTGCTCGTCGTACCGGCAGCTCGACGGATGGGAGACCGGCTTGCCGGGCCTCGCCTTGGTGACGGCCACCACCCGTCCCGTCGCGATCTCCACCACGTCGACGTACGGCTTCCCGTCCGGGTCGGTGCGTCCCCGGACGACGGCCTTGGACGGGCCGGCCGGGAACACCTCGACCGAGAAGGCGTCGCGGGGCGACACCCATCGCGGCCGGCCGGTCCGGGCGTCGATCCCGCGGACCTGGATCTTCGGCGTCCGCCCGGTTCCGGGCTGCCGGCCCGTCACCACCCCGGCCGCCACGGCCCGGGCCTCGAACCCGCGCCTGCTCCACCGCACCTTACGGCTGCCCAGGTCCAGCGCGTACGTGTCACCGCGCCCGGCCGACAGTGACGGGTCCACGATCCGGACGATCCCCACCCCGTCGGCCACGCCCGCGAACGAGACCTCGACGTCGCTCGGAGAGCCCGTCCCCGTCCACCCCTTGACGGGGATCTCGGCGCGCCAGTCGGTCTTCCCGTTCTCCGGGTCGATCGACACGACCTCGACCAGCGGGCGGCCCGGGGTGGTGCCCTGTCCCGGCGCCTCGCCGAGGAACGCCGCGAGCACGGTCGGCCGGCCTTCGACGGACGTGAGCGTCGGCAGCGCGATCACCGTGACGGACCTCGGCTGCGGGTGGGTCGGCTTGATCACCTCCCGCACCTTGCTGGTGCGGGTGTCGACCAGGCGGATCTCCTCTCCGGAGGACGCGGTCGGTTTGCTGCCGTGGATGGGGACGATCGCTGTGGTGCCGTGCAGCAGCACCTCGTGCGCGTCCGTGGAGACCTCCAGCGGCCCGGCGGCGGCGTCGTCGAAGCGGGTGGGCGGGTCGACGGACCGGAGGTCGACCGGCGGCCTCGACGTGAGGTAGTCGCCGGGGTCCAGCGGCTCGATCGGCGCGACCGTACACCCGCCGACCGCCGCGAGCAGCAGCACGATCCCCGTGATTAATCGCATCGCATCCCCACTGTCGGCATTCACGTCCGCCAACGCAGCAAGCTACCGGTTCGCATCCACCTCGACCAGCACGCCGTGGGAAAGCCCGGCCGGCATGGCGCGCGTCCGGCTCTGTCCGCGGATTCTCCGGGGCGCGCGGGCGGCAGGCAGGGCCGCCGCGCGTCCCGGGGAGGCCGCGGAGCACCCGCGGTACGCGGCGCGCCCGTGGCGCGTGAAGCACCCGCGGCGTGCCGCCGGGCGGTCAGCCCGCGCGGCGGCCATGGACGTGGTCGTCGGTCAGGACGCGGTCGAGCTGGCTGCGCGACGTGATGTCGAGCTTGGCGAAGATCTTGCTGAGGTGGTATTCGACGGTACGCGGGCTGACGAACAGCTGGCTGCCGATCTCCGAGTTGGTCAGGCCCTCGGTGGCGAGCCGGGCGATCTGGCCCTCGCGAGGGGTGAGGTCGCCACCGGACGGGACGCCGCGCCGCTGCGAGCTCTCCCCCGTGGCCCGCAGCTCCCGCTCCGCCCGCTCGGCGAAGCCCGCCATGCCCATCGTGGTGAACAGCCGGTGCGCGGTACGGAGGTGCTGACGGGCCTCGACCCGGCGCCGTTCGCGGCGGAGCCATTCGCCGTAGAGGAGGTGGGCCCGGGCGAGGTCGGGGCGCAGACGGGTGCGGCCGAGCCGGTCGATCGCCTCCAGGTAGCGGCTCTCCGCCGCACCCTCCTCGCTGACCAGCGCTCGCGCACGGGCCTCGATCCCGAGAGCCCAGTCGCTCCGGCTGCCGCGGGTCGCCTCGGCGAGCTGCTCGACCGCCCGGCGGGCCAGCTCGAGGTCGCCGCTGCGGGCGGCGGCCTCGGCCAGTTCGGCCGGCGCCCACTGGGACGGGGCGCCCGGGGCCTGCGGGTCGGCGCAGGCGCGCCCGGCCGCCGCGCGGGCCTCGTCATACCGGCCCAGACCGTTGCAGAGCACGGCTCTCGCCCAGTCGGCGACCGTCATCCCGGCGCCCTCCCCGCGGGAGGCCGCCTCGCTCGAACTCGTCCGCATCAGCTCCTCGGCCTCCGCCGCACGGCCGCGCCACGCGGCGAGCGCGAGGGCGCCCCGGTTGGTCATCCGCAGCCCGGTCGCCGAGGTGATCGCCTGCACCTCCGCGCTCAGCGACGCCGCCTGGTCCAGCTCGCCCTCGAAGAGGTGCACGGTGATGCGCGAGCCGAGGGCGAGGGGCAGCTCGGCGAGCGCGCCGGTGTCCCGCGCCAGGCCGGCGTGCCGCTCCGCCAGCTCTCTCCAGGCGTCACCGTCCCACAGCGCCACGGCGGCGATGGAGGCGAGGCGGAGCTGCTGGAGTTCGTCTCCTCGGGGGCTTTCGGCGGTTCCGGTGGGTCCCTGCGCAACGGAGGCTCCCGAAGGGCCGGCGGTGGCGGGGTCGAGGAGGGCGGTCACGGCCCGGCGCAACACCGGTGCCGCCGTGCCCGCGTCCGCGGTGAAGAGCAGTGCCAGCCCGTCGAGCAGCAGGTCCTCGGTACGCCCGGACACCGGGGAGGCGGCCGACGCCGCGCGGACGGCGGCGGCGACGTCGAGCAGGCCGCCTTCCCCGGACGCCAGCCGGCCGGCGAACATCGCCGCGGTCAACGCCTCCTGATAGGCCCCGCGGGCCAGCGCCCGGTCCAGCGGCCGGAGCCGGTGCGCGGCCTCCAGCAACAGCGGCGGGGCGGCGTTCCCGTGGTCGGCGGTGAACGTGATCCCGGCGTGCGTCACGGCCGCGTGCGCCCGCTGCCGGTCGTCGAGCGGGCCGGAGAGCGCCACGCCGAGGAGGCCGGACGCGGCCTCCGGCGCGCCGGCGTCCTGCTTGGCCCGTGCCGCGGCGAGCGCGCGCTCGGTGCGCCGGGCGGGCTCGGGGGTCAGCTCCGTCGCCCGCTGCAGGAACGCGGCCGCCGCCGCCAGGCCGCCGCGGGCCTGCGCGCAGGGGGCCAGGCGGACCAGGTCGGCGGCGAGCTCCTCGTCGGGCTCGGCGGCGGCGTGCGCGCGGTGCCAGGCCCGGCGGTCCGGGTCGGTCCCGGCGTCGGTCGCCTCGGCCAGTACGTGGTGCGCCCGCCTGCGCTCCTCCGGCGCCGCGGCCCGGTACACCGCCGAACGCGCGAGCGGGTGGCAGAACCGCACCCGGGCGCCGAACTCGCACAGGTCGGCCGCCACCGCCGCACCCGCCGCGACCGTGCCGACACCGAGCCGCGCCGACGCCCGCCAGACCAGGACCGGGTCCCCGAGCGGCTCCGCGGCCGCGACCAGCAACAACCAGCGGGTCTCCGGCGGCAGCGGGTCCAGGCGCCGCCGGTAGCTCTCCTCGATCCAGCCGGGCAGCGCCTGCACGTCCGGCAGGCCGAAGCCGCCGGCCAGCTCGGCGGGGGTCATCGCCTGCGACAGTTCCAGCAGCGCCAGCGGGTTGCCGTGCGCCTCGGCGACGATCCGGTCCCGTACCAGCGGATCGAGCGGGCCGGGAAGCACCGAGTGCAGCAGTGCCCGCGCGTCCTCCTCCCGCAGCCCGCCGATCGCCAGCTCCGGCAGGCCGGCCAGGTCGTACGTGTCGCCGCCGCTGCGGACCGCGAACACGCACGCCACCGACTCGGCGGACAGCCGCCGCGCGACGAACGCGAGCGTCCGCGCCGAGGCCCGGTCGAGCCACTGCGCGTCCTCGATCACGCACACCAGCGGCTGGACCTCCGCCACCTCCGTGAGCAGGGTCAGCACGGCCAATCCCACCAGGAACCGGTCGGGCGGCGGCCCGGCGGACAGGCCGAAGGCGATGGCCAGCGCGTCCCGCTGCGGCTCCGGCAACCGGTCGAGCCGGTCCAGCATCGGCGCGCAGAGCTGGTGCACCGCCGCGTACGGCAGCTCCATCTCGGACCTGATGCCCGCGGCGCGCGCCACCCGGCAGCCCTCGGCCCGATCCACCAGGTATTCGAGCAGGGCCGACTTGCCCACGCCCGGCTCCCCGCGCAACACCAGGCTCCGGCTCTCGCCCGAGCGGACCGCTGCCACCAGCCGGTCGAGCCTTTCGCATTCGGCCCGGCGGGGATCCAGCATGGGGGTGAGGACCGTACGATGCGCGGGACGCGGATCGATGGTCGGTCGTCCGAGGGACGAGCTCGCCTCGCGTAAGCCGTTCATCTGGGTCCCCTTTCGGACATGGGATCGGCGGCGATGAGCGCTTCGAGGGGCAACAGCGCCGAGCCGGTGGCCACGGCGTCACCCCCGAACTTGGCGACCAGCAACTGGAACTGGCCGCCCGGTCTGGACAGGCTGTACTTCTTGATCGCGGCGGTGATGCGGTCACCGAGCGACTCCATGAGCCGCAGGCCGACCCAGCCGCCGATGACGATCCGTTCCGGACCGGCCAGGTTGACCATGCCGCCCAGCACGGCCCCCAGGCAGTCGACGACGTCCTCGACGATCTCGCTCGCGTCCGGGTCGCCGCGGTGCGCCGCGGCGATGAGCTCGCCGACGGCCCGCCAGCCGGTGCCCTCGAAGACGCCGCCCCTGGCCCGCCACGCAGACAGGATCGCGTCGGAGCCGAGGTACGCCTCCACGCACCCCCGGTTCCCGCACCGGCACACCCGGCCGCCGCGCTCGATCACCATGTGCCCCCACTCCGTCGCGCTGGAGTGGGCGCCGTAGGCCACCTGGCCCCCGGTGACGACGCCGAGCCCGACGCCCCTGCCGAGCAGCGCGACCAGGGCGTGGCCGGTGCCGCGGGCGTTGCCGAACCAGTGCTCGGCCCGGGCCTGCATCTTGGCGCCGTTCTCGGCCAGGACGGAGATGCTGCCGACGTCGCACAGGGACCGGACCGGGACGGGCGGCCAGCCGAGGCTCTGGGCGTACAGGATCTGGCCTCCGTCAGGGGCGGTCTCGACGATGCCCGGCAGGCCGAGGCCGATGCCGAGCAGGGTCGGCCACCGGCGGGCGTTGCGGTCGCGCAGGGCCTCCAGGGCCTCGTGGATGTCGGCGCCGATCCGTTCGGGGTCCTCGTCCTCGGCGCCGCCGCGGAACTCGCGGTCGATCCGGTTCATCGCCAGGTCGAACATCTCCACCGCGACGCCGCGCTCGCCGACGTCGGCGCCGATCGTGATCGCGCTCTCGGCGCGGGGGCCGATCAGCGTGATCGGGCGGCCGCCCCGCGAGGACACCGATCCGCGCTCCTCGACGAGGCCCGCGGCGATCAGCTCGGCGACGAGGTTGCCGGCCGAGGCCGTGGACAGGCCGCTCTCCCTGGCGATGTCGGCGCGGGTGGTCTCCTGCGCGAGGATGACCTGCTTGAGCACCAGCGCTCTGTTCCGCTGCCGCAGGGTGGTGACCGTGGACACCTCGGGGAGCGAGGTGACGCGCCGGCCGCCTCCGGATTCGACGTTCATGCTTCCTCGCCCGTCTCAGCCGGCCGCGGTCACGTCGAGGGCGCGCAGCCGCGCGGTCCTGGTCGCGCGGACGACCAGGCGGCCCTCCTGCCAGGAGATCTCGAACGCGTCCGGCTCGTCGGAGTCGGCCCGCCAGCCGGCCGGCCGGCTTTCGAGCGGGAAGTGCAGCTCGTCCCCGGCGTCGAGGGTCATGGGCATCAGCTCCGCCTCCGTGTACGGCCGCCCGGAGGAACGGTGCCAGATGCCTTCGAGGCCGAACCCGGCGAACCGGTCGCGGTGCTCCGGCGACCCGTCGACGAACCCCCACGCGGGGATCCGCAGCGGGGCCCGCCCGAAAGCGGCGTTGACGATCTCCGTACGCTCCTGGCAGGCGGCCAGCGCCACGGAGTCGAGGAAGCCCTCGAGGATCTTCCAGGCCGGGCCGGGTTCCACCGTCGCGTCCGGATCGGCGATCAGCGACCAGTCCTCGGGGAGCGGGGCGGAGACGGGCGAGGTGAGCGTGTCGAGCTTCTTCCACGGCCAGAGGTTCCAGCCGATCCCGTGCCCCTCGTACAGCCGGTGCGCGGTGTAGACCCATTCCGGGGTGTTCTCACCGCCCTCTCCCATGTAGACGGGCACGCCGAGACGGTCCCGGACGTCGAGGTACGGCTGGATGCTCGCCCGGTCGGGCGGGCACCAGTAGCGGTGGAACTGCAGGGCGGAGTTGGGGTCGAAGACCTCCGTGAAGATCGACCAGTTCGTCGCCCAGTGGGAGCCCTCGTACATGATCAGGTGGGCGGGGTCGATCGCGCGGATCGCGGCGGTCAGGTCGCGATAGAGGGCGACGAGCTCGTCGGGGTAGAGGTGCTGCCACTCGTTCGGCAGCGGCTCGTTCAGCAGGTCGTAGCCGAGCACGACGGGGTTGTCCGCGTACCGCCGGGCGATCTCCTCCCAGAGGCGGATCGTCCTGCGCCGGTGGCGCTCGTCCATGAACAGCTCGGGCATGCCGTTCGGGGAGTCGTCGATGTTGGTGCCCGTCTGCCCGCCCGGCGCCCCGTGCAGGTCGAGCAGCACCCACAGGTTGTGGGTCGCGCACCAGCGCAGCAGGTCGTCGACGTACGCGAAGCCGCCGAGGAAGGCGCCGTCCTCGTCGATCAGCTCGCGGGAGTTGAGCGGGACCCTGACGTGGTCGAAGCCCATGCGGGCGATGGCGGCGATGTCCTCCTCCGCGACGAAGGCGGCGCGGAACCTGGTCCAGAACTCGGCGGCCCGGGTGGGGCCGACGAGGGATTCCACCCGGCGCTCGATCAGGCGGGCCGAATTCATCTCGTCGCCGAACCTCCACATGTAGCCCTCGGCGAGCAGCCAGTTGCCGAGGCCGATGCCGCGCAGCAGCAGCGGGGTGCCCGAGCCGTCGACGAGCTCGGTGCCGCTGGCGCGGACGAAGCCGGCGAAACGATTGGTCATGGAGCTTCCTTGTGTTCCTAGAGGGCCTTACCTGAGACCGGACAGGGTGAATCCCCGCACGATGTGACGCTGGAAGAGGACGAAGACGATCAGGACCGGCACCACCATGAGGGTCGAGCCGGCCATCTGGAGCGACGGGCTGGTGGCGATCTGCCGGTTCAGCAGCGACACCCCGACCGACAGGGTGTAGAGCCGCTCGTCGCCGGCGATGATCAGCGGCCAGAGGAAGCTGTTCCACGCCCCGATGAAGGTCAGGATGATCTGGACGGCCATGACCGGCCTGGACAGCGGCAGCACGATCCGCCAGAAGATGCGCGCCTCGCCGGCCCCGTCGATGCGCGCCGCCTCGATCATCTCGGTGGGGACGGTGACCATGAACTGCCGGAACAGGAAGACGCCGAACCCCGACACCAGCCCCGGGAGCGCGATGCCGACCAGGGTGTCGGTCAGCTTCATGCCGTTGAGGATGAGATAGGTGGGGATCATGGTCACCTGCACCGGGATCATCATCGTGGCGAGCACGAGGAAGAACATCGGGCCGCGGCCCCGGAAGCGGAACTTGGCGAACCCGTATCCGGCCATCGCCATGAGGACCACCCCGGCCATGCTGATCAGCACGACCACGACCGTGTTGACCAGGTAGCGGGCGAAGTCCAGCTCCCCGAACAGCTGCGCGAAATACCGCAGGGTGGGCTCCTCCGGCAGGATCCGGGGCGGGTGGCCGACCGCCTCGGAGTGCGGCTTCACCGACCCGAAGATCATCCAGAGGAACGGGAACGCCGTCAGCAGCGCCCCGGCGCTCAGGACGACGCCGATGGTCACGGTCAGGCCGCGCGGGCTAACGATCCGCATCGGACCTCCGCGCGCGCAGCTGGATCAGGGTCACCCCGGCGATGATCACGAACAGCACGACGGTCCCGGCGCCGGCGTAGCCGAACTGACCGGCCGCGAACCCCTTCTGGTAGAGGAACAGGGAGATGCTCGTCGACTCGCCGAGCGGCCCGCCCTTGGTGAGCACGAAGGGCTCGTCGAAGAACTGCAGCCAGGCGATGACCGTGGTGACGGCGACGAAGAAGAACGCGAACCGCAGCAGCGGGATCACGATCGAGACGACCTTGCGCAGCTCGGAGGCGCCGTCGAGCTCCGCGGCCTCCAGATACTCCCGGGGGACGGCCTTCAGCGCGGCGAGGAAGATGATGATGTTCAGCCCCGTGCCGCGCCAGACCGCGACGAGCGTGACGGAGAGCTTCACCAGCACGGGGTCGCCGAGCCACCGCGCCGGCGGCAGCCCCACGATCGACAGCAGGTGGTTGACCAGGCCGAACTGCGTGTTGAGCAGGTAGCCCCACACGAGCGAGACGGCGACGATCGCGGTGATCGCCGGGACGAAGTAGAACGCCCTCAGCGCCCGGAAGAAGCGGTTCTCGCTCCGGTGGAGCAGGAGGGCGGCCACGAACGAGACGGCGATCACGGCGGGCACGCCGATCAGCGCGAAGATCCCGGTGTTGGCCAGGGCCT
This sequence comes from Nonomuraea sp. KM90, assembly GCF_052246675.1. Classification (NCBI taxonomy): domain Bacteria; kingdom Bacillati; phylum Actinomycetota; class Actinomycetes; order Streptosporangiales; family Streptosporangiaceae; genus Nonomuraea; species Nonomuraea sp. KM90. The sequence continues at coordinate 38,309 of NZ_JBQQCB010000093.1, forward strand.
GCCAGAAGGCGCGGTCGGCGAACAGGTGGCGGTAGTTGTCCAGGCCGACGAAGCCGACCCTGGACCAGTCGGCCAGGCCGCCGAGGTTGAGGTCGGTGACGCTGACCGGCAGGGCGACCAGGATCGGCAGGACTCCGAAGGCGAGCAGCAGGAGCAGCGCCGGGGCGACGAAGGCGTAGGGGGCGAGCGGCTGTCTCATGGTGGTTCCCGCCGCCGGTCAGCCGGCCGACGTGCCGCTGGTCGCCGCGTACAGGTCCCGCAGGGCGGTGTCGCGGTTCGCGCCGGTCAGGACGATGGAGTTGAGGGTGTCGAGGAGGGCCTTTCCGGTCTCGCCGTCCCAGTTGGGCACCGGCGGCAGGGGTTCGGCGTCGGCCAGCTGCTCGGCGTACACCGCGGTGAACGGGTCGGAGGTGAGCTTCGGGTCGCCGAGCGCGGCCTTGGTCACGGGGAGCTGGCCGTCGAGCGCGTACCAGGTCAGCTGGGTCTGTGGCTGGGAGAGGTGGTCGAGGAGGCGCAGGGCGCCGTCCCGGTTGTCGCTGGCGTGCCACACGGCGAGGTTGGAGCCGGCCAGCAGGGAGGTACGCGCGGCGCCGCCCGGGATCGGGGCGACCGCCCACTTGCCGTCGAGCTCCGGCGCGGCCGCGGCGATGGCACTGCCCAGGTAGGGGCCGGAGACCAGCATGGGGGTCACGCCGGAGACGAAGCCCTGGACCTGGTCGAAGTCGGGGTCGGCCGGCACGCTCCCGTCGGCGTACAGGCCGGTGTAGATGTCGACGGCCTTGCGGAACTCGGGGGTGTCGAAGTCGATCGCACCGGCGGCGTCGACGATCCGGCCGCCCTGGGTCCAGGTCATGATGACGGGCAGCGCGTTGTCCCACTGCGGGATGTGGAAGCCGTACCGGCCCTTGCCCCGGCCGGCGAGGACCTTGGCGTGGGCGCGGACCTCGTCCCAGGTGGCGGGCGGCTCGGTGAGGCCCCGGTCGGCGAGGATGTCGGTGCGGTAGAACAGCACGCGGGTGTCGCTGACCCACGGGACGCTCACGGGGTGGCCGCCGTCCGTCGTGGCGAATCCGGCGACGCCGTCGAGGAAGTTCGCCGTGGCGAGGCCCGGATGGTCCTTCAGCATCCGCTCGTCGAGCTCCAGCAGGGCCCCGGAGTCGGCGAACGTGCGCAGCTTCGACAGGCCGATCTGCAGGACGTCGGGTCCGTTGCCCGACGCCACGGCGGTGGTGAACTTCTGGTCGATGGAGTCCCACGGGATGGCGACGGTGTCGACGCCGATGCCGCTCCGGTCGGCGAACGGCTTGACGAGCTGCTCGAAATGGGCGGAGCTGTCGCCCATGATCCAGACGGTCAGCTCCTTGGGGGCGCCACCGGCGTTCGCCCCGGCGCCAGGGCCGGCGCATGCGGTGAGTGCGAGTAAGCCCGCGGCGGCGAGCGCCCAACCAGCTCTTCTCATCGGAGTGATCCCTCTCAGGCGGCGGAAACGGAATCCGGGCACTGGGCCGGGCCGGTTTCCCGGCCCGTTCGAGATCCTCCATGAACGGTGAGGCGCACGCGCGGGTGGAGGGCACTTACCGGGTTCCCTTCGCATGACGCCTCCTCCCGTTTATAGGCGACTTAGCCTAAGCCATAGACAAAGTACGTCGGGGAGGCGGATCCTGGCAACCGTCAAGATTCGAGGAGGCCCGAATGAATCTCCCACGGCCCCGCCGCCCCCGGTGCCCCCGCCCGGAAGCGGACCGACCGTCCACGACCTGGATCCGCCGGGATCGGCCCGGTCGGCCGACCGGCCCCCGCGTCGTCACCTGGATCCGGCGCGACCACCGCCGCACGGAGCAGCCGTCACTGGGCGGCCGGCACCGCTCCGGCCGCGGTGGCGGCACCGGGGAGCAGGGGCCGGATCGCGGCGCGCATCCGCCGCGCGGCGCCGGGGCAGCCACGGCGCAGCCGGCCGAGGACGCTGCCGAGCGGAGCGCCGGCGAGGAAGGCCGCCACGGGGTCGTGGGGGATCTCTGACGGGTCGTCGGCATGGCCGCGCCGGTCGTCCCCCGCCCAAAGCACGCCGACGTGCTACGCGTCCGGGCCGCGAGCACCACCTGGGGAGCCGGGGACGCCCGGGTCGACTCGATCAGCCCCGGGGTCATCGCGACGCCCATGGGACAGTCCGTGCTCAGCGGCGAGCACGGCGCCGGCGCGAAGGCGATGATCGAGGCTTCCAACGCCAGGCGCGCCGGCACCGCAGGCGACATCGCGGCCGCCGCCGCGTTCGTGCTCGACCCCGCGACGAGCTACGTCTCCGGGGCCGATCCGCTGGTCGACGGCGGCGTCACCGCCACGGCCCGCACCGGGGCCTCATCGGATCCAGCGGCTGATGAGGGCGTCGTGGCTCAGGAGTTGCAGCCGCAGCTGCAGCCGCTGGCGCACGAGCAGGAAGAGCCGTGACCGCAGGAGCAAGATTTCGCTTTATTCGCTGTCATGCAGCATATATTGCGCAAAATGATGTCCGCCGAACTCGCCGCGAGGGAACAAACCCCCTCCCTCCGAGCATGTGATATCAGACGTGACATCAGCTGGCGCGACGCAGGGTGCGGCCCGGCCGGGCGCCCGTGAGCCGGCCGTCCTGGAGCGCGGGCACGCCGGACACGAGGACGTGCCGCATCCCCTCCGCGTACCGCCAGGGATCGGCGTAGGTCGCCAGGTCGGCGACCGCCGCCGGGTCGAACACGGCCAGGTCGGCGATCTGCCCGGCCGCCACCGTCCCCCGGTCGGTGAGCCCGGCGCGGGAGGCGGGCAGCGAGGTCATCTTCCGGATCGCCTCGGCCTGCGGGACCACGGCGCGCTCGCGCGCGTAGTGCCCCAGCGCCCGGGCGAAGGTGCCGAAGTTGCGCGGATGGGGGTGGCCGTCGCCGGGGGCCCGGAGCACCCAGCCGTCGCTGGCCAAGGCGGTGCTGGGATGGCGCAGCACGGCGTCCACGTCCCGCTCGGCCATCGCGTGGTTGACGATCATGACCTGGGCCTGGTGGGCGGCCAGGACGTCCAGCACGACCACGGCGGGCTCGACGCCGCCGTCCCTGGCCAGGTCGGCGATGCTGTCGCCGGCGCGGTCCGCGTACGGGCCGGGCGGGAGCGAGGCGATGACGACGCCCTCCGGCAGGAACGTACGGCCGACCGCGGGCCGCAGCTCGGCCAGCATCCGCTCCCGCGCCTCCGGGTCCGCCAGCCGCTCCAGCAGCGCCGGCGTCCCGCCCTCCAGCGCCCATCCCGGCAGCCGGGAGGTCAGCGTGGTCGACGAGGCGGTGTACGGGTAGACGTCGCAGGCCACGTCGGCCCCTTCGGCGACCGCCGCGTCGATCATCGCCAGCGCCTCGGCGACCTTGCCGTGGTTGGCCGGCCCCATCGCCTTCAGGTGGGAGATCTGCAGCCGCACGCCTGAGGCGCGGGCCGTGCCGAGCGCCTCCTCGACGGCCTCGACGAGCCGGTCGCCCTCGTCGCGCATGTGGGTGGCGTACAGCAGGCCGTGTCTGGCGGCCTCGGCGGCCAGCGCGACCACCTCGCCGGTGCCGGCGAACGACCCGGGCGCGTAGATCAGGCCGGTGGAGAGCCCGAACGCGCCCTGCCCGGCCGCCTCGGCCAGCAGCTCCCGCATCCGGTCGAGCTCGGCCGGCTCGGCCGGGCGGCGCTCCTGACCCATGACGGCGGCGCGCAGGGCGCCGTGGCCGACGAGCGGCGCGAGGTTGACCGCCGGGCGGGCGGCGTCCACGGCGGCGGCGAACCGGTCGAGGTCGCGCAGGGGGCCGTGCTCGGCGGGGAAGGGCGACAGGCCGCAGTTGCCGGTGACGAGCGTGGTGACGCCCTGCCGCAGGCATCCCTCGGCGTCCGGCGCGTCGAGCACGCTGAAGTCGGCGTGCGAGTGCAGGTCGACGAACCCGGGCGCGACGGCCAGCCCGCTGGCGTCGATGACGAGGTCCGCGACCGGCCCCCCGGAGACCCCCAGGTCAGAGGCGATCGCGGCGACGCGGCCGTCCTTGACGGCGAGGTCGGCGCGGCGGGGCGGGGCGCCCGTGCCGTCGATCAGGGTGCCGCCGACGATCAGGACGTCGTACGGGGCCCTCTCCGGCGTCATCCGGCACCGAGCGCTCTGTTCATGCGGCTCACCCTGGGGCAGCCGGCCTCAGGGCCGCCGCGCCAGGGCCAGCTGGATCCGGGTCACCGCGGCCGAGATCGCGCTCACCCATCCGGGCAGCTGGTCCCGGTCGA
>NZ_JBQQCB010000094.1:0-42316 GCF_052246675.1 Nonomuraea sp. KM90
CGGTGACCGCCAAGGCCGCCGACCTCCGGCTGCAGATCACCGCCAACTCCGGCGCCCCCGGCGGCCAGATCGCCGAGTTCCAGATCTTCGGCACCCCGGCCGCCAACCCCGACCTCACCGTCACGAATCTCACCTGGACGCCCGCAGCGCCGACCGCGACGACCGCCATCACGCTGTCGAGCACGGTCAGGAACGCGGGCACGGCGGGCTCGGCCGCGACCTCGGTCACCTTCTACGCCGGCACCACCAAGGTCGGCACCGCCGCCGTGGGCGCCCTGGCCACCGGCGCCTCCACCACCGTCTCGGCGAACATCGGGACCAGGAGCGCGGGGACGTACCAGCTCTCGGCCAAGGCCGACGAGGACGGCAAGGTCGTCGAGCAGAACGAGAGCAACAACACCTTCACCGCGCCGGCGTCCCTGGTCGTCGCCGAGGCTCCCGGACCCGACCTGCAGGTCCTCAGCATCACGGCCAACCCGCCGAACCCCGCCGCCGGAGCGCGGGTCACCTTCACCGTGGCCGTGAAGAACCGCGGCACCAGCACCACCGGCGCCACCACGGTCACCCGGGTCGCGGTGGGCGGCACCACGCTCGACACCCAGACGCCGCCGATCGCCGCCGGTGCGACCGCCGACGTGGCCGTCAGCGGCAGCTGGACCGCCACCAGCGGCGGCGCCACCGTCACCGCCACCGCCGACGCGACCGGCGTCGTGGCGGAGACCGACGAGGGCAACAACTCGCTCGCGCAGGCGATCACGGTCGGGCGCGGCGCCTCGGTGCCGTACGTCGAGTACGAGGCCGAGGCCGCCGGTTACCAGGGGACCCTGCTGCAGGCGGACCCGCTGCGCACCTTCGGCCACACCAACTTCGCGACCGAGTCGTCGGGCCGGAAGTCGGTCCGGCTCAACAGCACCGGCCAGTACGTCGAGTTCACCTCCACCAACCCCGCCAACTCGATCGTGGTGCGCAACTCGATCCCGGACGCGGCGGGCGGCGGCGGCATCGAGGCCACGCTCAGCCTGTACGTCGACGGCGTCTTCGCGCGGAAGCTCACCCTGTCGTCCCGGCACAGCTGGCTGTACGGCACCAGCGACGACCCGGAGGCGCTGACCAACACCCCGCAGGCCGACGCGCGGCGGCTGTTCGACGAGGCGCACGCGCTCCTGTCACGCTCGTACCCGGCCGGCACCAAGTTCCGGCTGCAGCGGGACGCCGGCGACAACGCCGCCTTCTACATCATCGACCTGATCGACCTGGAGCAGGTGGCGCCCCCGGCCGACAAGCCGGCCGAATGCACCTCCATCACCGAGTACGGCGCGGTCCCCGACGACGGCAACGACGACACGGCCGCGATCCAGCGGGCGGTCACCGACGACCAGAACGGCGTCATCACCTGCGTGTGGATCCCGCCGGGCCAGTGGCGGCAGGAGAAGAAGATCCTCACCGACGATCCGCTGAACCGCGGCCAGTACAACCAGGTCGGCATCAGCAACGTCACGATCCGCGGCGCGGGCATGTGGCACTCCCAGCTCTACACCCTGACCGAGCCCCACCTGGCGACGGGCGGCATCAACCACCCGCACGAGGGCAACTTCGGCTTCGACATCGACAACAACGTCCAGCTCTCCGACCTGGCCATCTTCGGCTCCGGCCGCATCCGCGGCGGCCCCGGCGGCGCCGAGGGCGGGGTCGGGCTGAACGGGCGGTTCGGCAGGAACACGAAGATCGCCAACGTGTGGATCGAGCACGCCAACGTGGGCGTCTGGGTCGGCCGCGACTACGACAACATCCCCGAGCTGTGGGGGCCGGCCGACGGGCTGCAGTTCAGCGGCATGCGCATTCGCAACACGTACGCCGATGGCATCAACTTCAGCAACGGGACGCGGAACTCGCGGGTGTTCAACTCCACCTTCCGCACCACCGGCGACGACTCCCTCGCCGTCTGGGCCAACCGGTTCGTGAAGGACCCGTCGATGGACATCGCGCATGACAACACGTTCGTCAACAACACCATCCAGCTCCCGTGGCGGGCGAACGGCATCGCGATCTACGGCGGTTACGACAACAAGATCGAGAACAACCTCGTCTACGACACGATGAACTACCCGGGCATCATGCTCGCCACCGACCACGACCCGCTGCCCTTCTCCGGCCAGACGCTGATCGCCAACAACGCGCTGCACCGCTGCGGCGGCGTCTTCTGGGGTGAGGCCCAGAAGTTCGGCGCCATCACGCTCTTCGCCCAGAACAGGGACATCACCGGCGTGACCATCCGCGACACCGACATCTCCGACTCGACCTACGACGGCATCCAGTTCAAGGGGGGCGGCGGCAACATGCCGAACGTCGCCATCACCGGCGTCCGCATCGACAGGTCCAACAACGGCGCCGGCATCCTGGCCCAGGGCAGCGCCCGCGGCAGCGCGACGCTGACCGGCGTCACCATCACGAACTCGGCGACCGGCGACATCGTCAGGGAACCGGGTACGACCTTCCAGATCACCGGCGGGTGACGCCGCACGGGGCCTGAACGCCACACGGCCGATCAGGCCCGAGGACACCGCGACTCCGGGAGCGACCCGCCCCGGAGTCGCGGCCGTCCGGGGTGTGACGCCCCTGGCGGCGAGGGACCCGGCGGCGGGAGGAGGCGGCCGCGACGAGCAGGTCCAGCGAGCCCGGGGAGGCCGCCGCCGTGGCGCGTGTCGGAGCAGGGTGATGACGGCGGCCGAGGCCAGGTGGGTGAGGACGAGACGGGCGTCCGGCCGGCGCGCTCGCCGGCCAGGACGGACGCCGGGTGTCCCTGGCCAGGGTCAGTAGAGCCAGCGGTAGGAGCGCACCACGGCTCCGGCGTCGAGGTCGGCCGCCCGGCGGGCGTCGGAGGTGCGCACCGCGCGGAAGGCGCCGGTGAGCTCCTCGCCCAGCGCCGCGCGGATCCGCTGGTTGCCCAGCAACGCGTCGAGCTGCTCCGTCACCGTGGTGGGCAGCCGGTGGACGCCGTGCTCGGCGCGCCGGGCCTCGCTCCAGGTCCCCGGGTCCTCCTGCACCGGGTCGGGCGGCGTGAGCCCGTCCTCGATGCCGGCCAGCCCGGCGGCGATGACGGCGGTGAGCGCGAGGTAGGGGTTGGCGGCGGCGTCGGACGGCTTGAGCTCGACGTTGGCGTGCGCCGGTCCCAGCAGCGGGGTGGCCGGTACGAGCCGCAGCGCCGCCTCCCGGTTCTCCACGCCCCAGCAGGTGAACGCGCCCGTCCAGAACCCCGGCCGCAGCCGTTGCAGCGACGACAGGCTCGGCGCGGTGACGGCCACGACCGCGGGCAGGTCGCGCAGCAGCCCGGCGAGGTAGGCCCCGCCCTCGGCCGTCATGCCGGCCGGGCCGTCGCCGCCGGACAGCAGGTTCGTGCCGGCCCGGGACAGCGAGGTGTGCAGATGCCAGCCGTTGCCCACCTGGCCCATCGTGACCAGCGGGGCGAAGCTGGCGCGCAGCCCGTGCGCCCGGGCGGCCGCGTGCACCGTCTGCCGGGCCAGGAGCTGCCGGTCGGCGGCGGTGACCGGGTCGGACGGTGCGATGTTGAACTCGAACTGCCCCGGCCCGTATTCGCCGTGGAACTGGCCGACGGGCACCCCGTTGCGGTCGAGGTCGCGCAGCAGCTGCTCGGCGAAGGCGTCCACGGCCAGCATCTTGGCCGGCCCGTAGGACGGCCCCTCGTAGACGGGCCGCAGCTCGTCGCCGTCGTCGCCGTCGGCCCGGCTGAGGTGGAACTCCATCTCGTAACCGGCCAGGAACTCCAGGCCGAGCGCCCCGGCCCGGGCGACCTGCCGCTCCAGCGCGCCCCGCTGGTCGTACGGCCACGGGGACCCGTCGGCCGCCACCTGCCGCCCCGGCACCCACGCGAACCCGGGCTGCCCGGCCAGCCGGACCAGCCGCTCGACAACCGGCACCAGCCGGATGTCACCCGAGGGAGTGCCCAGCGGGGCGTGCTCGAAGGTGATGGTGTCGTGCGAGTCGAACACCGCGAACAGCGGCGTCACCCCGACCCCGAGCCTGGCCGCCGCGCCGAACTGGCCGGCGGGCACCGTGCGCGACCGTGGGATGCCGTTGTTGTCGGCCCAGACGATCGTGACGCCGGCCACGCCCGTCGCGGCCAGATCGAGATCCTCCGTGCCGCCCTGCTGCGCGCCGGCGGTTACCTGGTCGAGCATTCGGCATCCCCTCACGAGCAGTCACTCGCCATAGCCACTTGGAGTAGCCAAGATACTACTCTCCGCGTCGATCGCGGCAGGCCGCCCGCTCGCGGGCAGCGGGATGCTGCCGGCGATAAGGTGCGTCACGTGGAGGAACTGGGGCATCTGTTTCGTTCGGCCGCTGAGCACGCGGCCGCCTACCGGCGCTCGTTGCCCGACCGGCCGGTCGGACCGCCGATCGACCTGGACGCGCTGATCGCCGCGTTCTCCGGCCCGCTGCCCTCCGCCCCCACACCGGCGGACCGGGTGCTGGCCGACCTGCTCGCCGCGGCCGAACCCGGCCTGGTCGCGACCGCCGGCCCGCGATATTTCGGGTTCGTGGTCGGCGGCGCGTCGCCGGCCGCGACCGCGGCCGACATCCTGGCCGCCGGCTGGGACCAGCTCGCGACCAACACCGTCACGTCGCCGGCGGCGGTCGCGGCCGAGGCCGCCGCCGGGGCCTGGCTGAAGGAACTGCTGGGGATCCCGCCGTCGGCATCGACCGGGTTCGTCACGGGCGGCCAGGCGGCCAATACCGCCGGGCTCGCCGCCGCCCGGCACCAGGTGCTGGCGGACGCGGGCTGGGACGTGGAGCGGCGCGGGCTGCTCGGAGCGCCGCGGATCCGGGTGATCGCCGGGGAGGAGCGGCACGTGACCATCGACCGGTCCCTGCGCCTGCTGGGCCTCGGCACCGACGTGGTGGAGCCGGTGCCGGCTGGGCCGAACGGCGCCGTCGACGTCGATGCGCTGGCGGAGCGGCTGCGAGCCGGCTCACCGGGCCCGACCGTCGTGTGCCTCCAGGCCGGCAACGTGAACACCGGCGCCTGCGACCCGCTCCGGGAGGCGTGCGAGCTGGTCCACCGGCACGGCGGGTGGGCGCACGTGGACGGGGCGTTCGGGCTGTGGGCCGCGGCCGCCCCCGGGACCCGGCATCTGGTGGACGGGCTGGAGCTGGCCGACTCCTGGGCCTGTGACGGTCACAAGTGGCTGAATCTCCCGTACGACTCGGGCTTCGTGTTCTGCGCGCGGCCCGACGCGCACGCGGCGGCGATGTCCTTCGCCGCCGCGTACCTGGTCGGATCGGGCGGTGTGCCCGTGGGAGCGGACCTCACCGCCGAGTCCTCGCGCCGCGCCCGCGGGTTCGCCGCGTGGGCCGGGCTGCGGGAGCTGGGGCGCGACGGGGTCGCGGCCCTGGTCGAGCGCTGCTGCGCGCTGGCCCGGCGGTTCGCCGAGGGGCTGACCGCGGCGGGGTTCGAGGTGGTGAACGAGGTGGTGCTCAACCAGGTGCTGGTCGGCTTCGGCGACGACGCGCGCACCGACCGCGTGGTGGCGGCGGTGCAGGCGGACGGCACCTGCTGGGCGGGCGGCACCACCTGGCGGGGCCGGCGGCTGATGCGGATCTCGGTGTCGAACGCCACCACCGCGGAGGCGGACGTGGACCGGTCGGTCGCCGCGATCACCCGCGCCGCCGCCTGACACCGGCCGGAACCGCCCGCCGGCGCGGCTGCCTCCGTGACAAGAGGGTCACCAGCACAAGAGGGTCACCAGTCGATGGCGCGGGCCAGCGGCGTGCCCTGCCCCGGCGACAGCGGCTCGGTCAGCATGAACGGCATCTGCGCCATGAACCGGGGCTCGGTCCCCAGATGCTCCTGGGCGGCGTGCACGGTGAACGGGTGCACCACGTAGGCGTCCCCGGGGCTCCCGGTGGCGAGCGCCACCGGCCGGTCCTCGCCGGTCGCGTCGAAGAGCGGCCCCATCTGCATCGGGTCGAGCACCTGCTCGTCCAGCACCTTGGCCAGGTCGCGCTGGGAGCCGGCGCGCACCCGGGTCGGCGCGTCGTCCGGGCCGACCTCCGAGAACAGCACCAGCAGCAGGAGCGTGGCCGGCCGGTTGCTCACCCCCCAGGTGCCGTCGGGCCGCGCCGTGTTGGAGTCGACGTGCCAGCCCCGGTCGTCGGCCGGCGGCACCCGGGGGAAGCGGACCGGGATGTTGCCGACGCTGCCGCGCCGCGCCCACCCTCCCGGGCCGGCCACCGCGTCCAGCGCCGCGTGCAGCCGCGGGCTGGCCATGAACTGCCCGAACGGCCCCTCCCCGGTCAGGTCGGCCGTCCACACCACCGGCTGCGTCCACCCGGCCGGGTCGTCCGGCGACAGCCCGATGCGCTGCCACAACAACGCCCTGGCCGCGTCACCGACCTCGCGTGGCACGATCTGCTCCACCTTGGCGAAACCGTCGGCGACGAACTGCTCGACATCGATGATTCCCATGCTCAGGACGCTACCAACGCCGTCCACTGCTTTTTCCGACCCCCGTGCCGCATCAGGCGCGGGAGTCGAGGTGCTGCCGGATGGCGGCCATGACGGCCTGCGGGGAGGCGCCGCGGCTGAAGGTCGCGACGACGACCTGGTCGCTCTCCTGGGGTTGTTCGAGGTGGCGGAAGGTGGCGATGACGTAGCCGAGGGCGTGGTCGAGCCGCTCGCTCGGGTCGTACGTGCCGCCGGCCCGCAGCCAGCCGCGCAGGACCTGGTTGTGCGCGGCCACCACGGAGGCCGCCATGAGCTCGGCGCGCAGGCCGGCGTCGGGGGAGTCGCCGAGCCATTCGCCCACGAACTCGCGGAACAGCCGCTGGTAACGGGCCACGCTGGCGATCTCGCGGTCGCGCAGCGCGGGCACCTTGCGCACCAGGCGGTAGCGGCGCAGCGACACCTCCGCGTCGTCGACATAGTGGGCGAGGACGATCCGGACCGCGTCGGTGATGGCCACGATCGCGGTGTCGGCGGTGGAGGCGCGCAGCCGGGCCGCGATCCGGTCGAGCAGCGTGTCGTGGTCGGGGAAGATCGCGTCTTCCTTGGAGCGGTGGTAGCGGAAGAACGTGCTGCGGCTGACGCCTGCTCGCGCGGCGATGTCGTCGACGGTGGTCTCGTCGTAGCCGTGCTCGTCGAAGAGCGCCACGGCGGCTTCGGCCAGGCGCTGGCTGATGGGCGGTGTCGGCACGTGGCCATTGTCCCGGAAGCCGGGGCTGTTCAGGAGGAGCGATACTGAGTATCGTGCATATGAAACTGAGTCTTACCCGGTGGTGGTGAATGGCAGCGCACGGCACTGCGGGCAGCCTGGCCCGTCTCAAGGAGCGCCTGGACGAGGCGGTGCACGTCGGCGAGGCGCGCGCGGCGGCCAAGCAGCACGCCAAGGGCCGGCTGACCGCCCGCGAGCGCGTCGAACGGCTGCTGGACCCCGGCTCGTTCGTGGAGCTGGACGCCCTCGCCAAGGGCACGCTGGGCCACGGCGACGGCGTGGTCACCGGCCACGGCACGGTGGACGGGCGCCAGGTGTGCGTGTTCTCGCAGGACTTCACGGTGGCCGGCGGCTCGCTGGGCGAGGTGTACGGGCAGAAGATCTGCAAGGTCATGGACCTGGCGATGCGCACCGGCTGCCCGATCATCGGCATCAACGAGGGCGCCGGCGCCCGCATCCAGGAGGGCGTGGTCTCGCTCGGCCTGTACGGCGAGATCTTCCGCCGCAACATCCGCGCCTCGGGGGTGATCCCGCAGATCTCGCTCATCATGGGCGCCTGCGCGGGTGGCCACGTCTACTCCCCGGCGCTCACCGACTTCACGATCATGGTGGACGAGTCCTCCCACATGTTCGTCACCGGCCCCGACGTGATCAAGACGGTCACCGGCGAGGACGTCACCTTCGAGGACCTGGGCGGCGGCCGGGTGCACAACAGCCGCAGCGGCGTGGCCCACTACCTGGCCTCCGACGAGGAGGACGCGCTCGACTACGCGAGGGGCCTGCTGGCGTACCTGCCGGACAACAACCTCGACGAGCCGCCGCACCCCGAGTTCGAGGCCGACCTGGAGCCGTCCGCCGGCGACCTGGCGCTGGACGAGCTGGTGCCGGACTCGCCGAACCAGCCGTACGACATGCACGAGGTCATCGCCGCGCTGCTGGACGACGGCGACTTCCTGGAGGTGCAGGCGCTGTTCGCGCCGAACATCGTGATCGGCTTCGGCCGGGTCGAGGGCCGCCCGGTCGGCGTGGTCGCCAACCAGCCGATGCGGCTGGCCGGGACGCTGGACATCGACGCCTCGGAGAAGGCCGCCCGGTTCGTGCGCACCTGCGATGCCTTCAGCATCCCGGTGCTCACGCTGGTGGACGTGCCCGGCTTCCTGCCCGGCACCGGCCAGGAGTGGAACGGCATCATCCGGCGCGGCGCCAAGCTCCTGTACGCCTACGGCGAGGCCACGGTGCCGCTGGTCACGGTGATCACCCGCAAGGCGTACGGGGGCGCGTACGACGTGATGGGCTCCAAGCACCTGGGCGCGGACGTCAACCTGGCCTGGTCCACGGCGCAGATCGCGGTGATGGGCGCCCAGGGCGCGGTCAACATCCTGCACCGCAAGCGCCTGGCCGCCGCCGGCGACCCCGACGCGCTGCGCGCCGAGCTGATCGCCGAGTACGAGGACACCCTGGCCACCCCCTACCTGGCGGCCGAGCGCGGCTACGTGGACGCGGTCATCCGGCCGAGCGAGACCCGCCGCGAGGTCACCCGGGCGCTGCGGCTGCTGCGCGGCAAGCGCGACGCCCTGCCGCCCAAGAAGCACGGGAACATCCCGCTATGAGGGTGATCAAGGGAGATCCCACGCCGGAGGAGCTGGCCGCCCTCGTCGTCGCCCTGCGCACGCTGCGCCAGGAGCCCGCCCCACGGCCGGCCGTCCGGCCCCGGCGCGTGTTGCGCCGCCCCCTCGCCCGAGGCCCGCGCGGCTGGCGGGAGTCGAGCTGGAATCTTGGAGGACACCTGTGAGCCTGCGCAAGGTGCTGGTCGCCAACCGCGGTGAGATCGCCGTCCGCGTCGTGCGGGCCTGCCGGGACGCCGGCATCGGGTGCGTGGCGGTCTACGCCGACCCCGATCGCGACGCGCTGCACGTACGGCTGGCCGACGAGGCGTACGCGCTGGGCGGGGCGACGCCCGCCGAGACGTACCTGTCGATCGAGAAGATCGTCGAGGTGGCGGCGCGGTCGGGAGCCGACGCCGTGCACCCCGGCTACGGTTTCCTGGCCGAGAACGCCGCGTTCGCCCAGGCGGTCATCGACGCCGGGCTGGTCTGGATCGGCCCGCCGCCCGCCGCGATCACCGCGCTCGGCGACAAGGTGCGGGCCCGGCACCTCGCCCAGCAGGTCGGCGCGCCGCTGGTCCCCGGGACGCCCGACCCGGTGTCCGGGGTCGAGGAGGTCCTGCGGTTCGCCGAGCGGCACGGGCTGCCGATCGCGATCAAGGCGGCGTTCGGCGGCGGCGGGCGCGGCCTGAAGGTGGCCCGCACCCTGGAGGAGATCCCCGACCTGTACGACAGCGCCGTCCGCGAGGCCGTGGCGGCCTTCGGCCGGGGCGAGTGCTTCGTCGAGCGCTACCTCGACCGGCCCCGCCACGTGGAGACCCAGTGCCTGGCCGACGCGCACGGCACCGTGGTCGTGGTGAGCACCCGCGACTGCTCGCTCCAGCGCCGCCACCAGAAGCTCGTCGAGGAGGCCCCGGCCCCCTTCCTCACCCCCGAGCAGGAGGCGCTGCTGCGCGAGTCGTCGAAGGCGCTCCTGCGCGCGGCCGGTTACGTCGGCGCCGGGACCTGCGAGTTCCTGGTCGGCCAGGACGGCACCGTCTCCTTCCTGGAGGTCAACACCCGCCTGCAGGTCGAGCACCCGGTCACCGAGGAGGTGACCGGCATCGACCTGGTCCGCGAGATGTTCCGCATAGCCGACGGCGAACCTCTCGGCTACGACGACCCCGCGCCGCGCGGCCACTCCATCGAGTTCCGCGTCAACGCCGAGGACCCCGGCCGCGGCTTCCTGCCCGCCCCCGGCACCATCACCGGCTGGCGCGCGCCCTCCGGCCCGGGTGTCCGCCTGGACAGCGGCTACGAGCAGGGCGAGACCGTGCCGGGCGCGTTCGACTCCCTGGTCGCCAAGCTGATCGTCACCGGGGCCACCCGTACCCAGGCGCTGGAGCGCGCCCGCCGGGCGCTGGCCGAGTACGAGATCGACGGCATGCCCACCGCGCTGCCCTTCCACCGGGCCGTCGTCCAGGACCCCGCCTTCACCGCAGAGCCGTTCACCGTGCACACCCGCTGGATCGAGACCGAGTTCGACAACCGGATCGCGCCCTACGCGGGCGAGATCGCGGCCGGGGAGCCGGAGGAGCGGGAGCGCGTCACGGTCGAGGTGGCGGGCAAGCGCCTGGAGGTCGTCCTCCCGGCCGGGCTCGGAGCCGCCGCCGGCGGCGCGCGGAAGCCCGCGGCCGCCCGCCGGGCCAGGACGGCGGCGGCGCCCGCCGCCGGTGGCGACGCGCTGGTCAGCCCCATGCAGGGCACGATCGTCAAGGTGGTCGCCGCCGACGGCGACAGCGTGACGACCGGCGACACCGTCGTCGTGCTGGAGGCCATGAAGATGGAGCAGCCGCTCACCGCGCACAAGGACGGCACCGTGGTGGGCCTGTCCGCGGCGACCGGGGCCACGGTGACGGCGGGCGCGGTGATCTGCGAGATCAAGGACCCGGCATGACCCGGGAGCGCCCTCGGCCTGCTCCGCGACCTGACGGCCCACCTCACCGCCCGGGCGCCCCGTCTAGGGCCGGAGCAGCAGGTTGATGACCACGGTCAGCACCACCGACAGCAGGATCGACAGGACGATCATCGCCAGGCACCCCGTCCACCCGCCCAGCGGTGTGACATCCCACCTTCCGAACCTCATACCGCATGCGCCTACCCGCGGACGCGACCCGAAATCCCCTGGTCAGGCCATGTCCTGGCGCGCCTGCCGAGGAGGAGGTGAGCGGCCGGCTCAGAGGGCGTCGAGGAGTTGCCGCATGCGGGCGATCTCGATGCGCTGGTCCGAGTCGACGTGGGTGGCGAACTGGTCGATCTCCGGCTCCAGGCCGCCCTTCTCGGTGTACAGGCGCTCCACCATCTGCAGCGCGCCGGTGTGGTGCTGGATCATGTACCGGTAGAAGAGCCGGTCGAACTGTTCGCCCTTGGCCTCCCGGAGCTCGGTGAGCTGGGCGTCGGTGAGCATGCCGGGCATGAGCGCGCCGCCGTGGTCGTGGGCGGAGTCCGCGCCGGGCACCGGTTCCATGCGGTCGCGCAGCCAGCGCACCATCAGGTCCATCTCGTCCCGCTGGGAGACGTCGATGCGCTTGGCGAGCCGCGGCAGGCTGGTGCTCTTGGCCCGCCCGGCGACCAGGCCGGTCATCTCCAGCGCCTGGGCGTGGTGGCGGATCATCCCCTGCATGAACCGTACGTCCGCGGCGGTGTGCCCGGTGCCGGGCTGCTCGATCTCGTCCAGCGGCACCACCTGGCCGGTCTCGCCGGGCCGTCCCGGCTGGACGACGGTCACGGAGGAGGAGGACCCGCCGGACGTGCACCCGGTGAGCGCGCCGGCCACGATCAGGAGCGAGGGGACGAGAAGGCGTAACGAGATCATGAAGGACGCTCGCTTCGAAAGTGCCACATATCGGATATATCCGGAAAATCGGACAGCATATAGCTCAGCTCACCAAATTACTTTAGTGTCCGCATAACCGTCGTGCCGATATCTGACGGTTCAGTCGGACATCTGGGCCGTTCCGGGCTGCGGCACGGCGCGTTGGGTCACGCCGAAGTACCGGAAAAGGAGGGGTGCGACCCATGCAGGAGATCAGTACGGCACGACGACGTGCCGGGTTACGCGGCCTGGCGGTGATCGCGGCGGGGGTGATCCTGGCCGGGATACTGCCCACAGCCGCGGTGTCAGCCGAGCCGGCTCCGCTTCCGGCCGATCCGGCCACGCAGCAGGCCGACCCGCGGGTCGGCCTGGGCGCCGGCTGGCTCGACGCCCAGCAGGCGGCCAGCGGGCTGCAGCTCGTCGGCCACCAGAACCGGCCGGAGGGCTTCTTCCAGCCCGACAACCCGGGCAATCTCGCATTCGCCAACTCCGACCTCGCGCTCGCCGGCAACCACGCGTTCGTCGGGAACTTCCACGGCTTCAACATCTACGACATCTCCCAGCCGTCCCAGCCGGCCCTGAAGACCTCCGTGGTCTGCCCGGGCGGCCAGGGTGACCTGTCGGTGTACGGCAACCTGCTCTTCATGTCGGTCGAGGAGACCCGGGGCCGGCTCGACTGCGGCACCCAGGGCGCCCCCGGCTCCGTGAACCCGGAGCGCTTCCGCGGCGTCCGGATCTTCGACGTGAGCAACATCTCCCAGCCGGTCCAGGTCGCCGCGGTGCAGACCTGCCGCGGCTCGCACACGCACAGCGTGGTGACCGGCAAGCAGGACCGGGACAACGTCTACATCTACGTCTCCGGCACCGCCGGGGTGCGCAACGCCCAGGAGCTGGCCGGCTGCGTGAACGCGCCGGCGACCGACCTGAACACCGCCCTGTGGCGGATCGAGGTCATCAAGGTCCCGCTGGCCGCCCCGCAGAACGCGGCGATCGTCAGCCAGCCCCGGGTGTTCACCGACCCGGCGACCGGCGCGATCAACGGCCTGCAGAACACCCTGCCCGCGCCGACGCACCCGTCCGGCGGCAACTGGTCCCCGCAGCCGGTGACCAGCGCCTGCCACGACCTCACCGCGTTCCCGGCGCTGAACCTGGTCGCCGGCGCCTGCGCGGGCAACGGCATCCTGCTCGACACCACCGACCCGGCCGCGCCGGTCCGGCTGGACGAGGTCTCCGACCCCAACTTCGCGTACTGGCACTCGGCGACGCTGAGCAACGACGGGAAGAAGGTCGTCTTCACCGACGAGTGGGGCGGCGGCACCGGCGCCCGCTGCCGGGAGACCGACGAGCTGTCGTGGGGCGCGAACGCCATCTTCGACATCGTGAACGGCAAGATGGAGTTCCGCAGCTACTACAAGATGCCCGCGGTGCAGACCACCACGGAAAACTGCGTCGCGCACAACGGGTCGCTGATCCCGGTGCCGGGGCGGGACATCATGGTCCAGGGCTGGTACCAGGGCGGCGTGTCGGCGTTCGACTTCACCGACTCGGCCAACCCGAAGGAGATCGCCTTCTTCGACCGGGGCCCGATCAGCGCCACCCAGCTGTTCACCGGCGGCATCTGGTCCGCGTACTACTACAACGGGCGCGTGTACGGCTCCGAGATCGCCCGCGGTCTGGACGTCTTCGAGCTGACCCCGACCAAGGACCTGGCGGAGGCGGAGATCGCCGCCGCGGCCAAGGTCAGGTACGACGTGTTCAACGCCCAGCACCAGCCGCAGGTGGTCCACCAGCCCAGCTTCGAGCTGGTCCGGGCGTACCAGGTGCAGGCCGAGCGGGCCGGCACGATGCGGAAGGGCACCGCCATCGCGGTGGACCGGCTCATCGACTCGGCCGAGCGGCTGGCCGACCGGCGGTTGAAGAAGATCGCCGCGATCGAGCTGCGCACCGCGGCCCGGCTGCTCAAGACCTCTGACCCGGCCCAGGCCGCCCTGGCCAAGGCGCTCAACGACCTGGCCAGAGCTCTCGACTAGCACGGCGGTACGACACCACGAGGGGCGCTCCCGCCAGGGGCGCCCCTTTTGCCGTTCGCTGGGGTGACGCAAATGTCGTCGAAATTCTGCAAATACCGCAGCATTTCGCGAATCCCGCCAGGAAAATTCAGCGGAAAGTGCGTCGATGACGTAGATAAAGTGGCGATTCGTGGCCCCATCTCCCAAACGCCGCCTTCTGGGTTTCCTCCGGCTGGCCGGCTGGCCGTGGCTGACGGCCGTCTCCCTCCTTGAGCTGTTCCTCCTGGTGGAGCCGACCGCGGTGGCCCTGGTGACCGGTGAGCTGGTGGGCCGCCTGGCGCAGGGCGCGGCCCGGCGGGACGCCTTCGGGAGCGGCATCGGGACGATGCTGGCGCTGCTCGGCGCGCTGCTGGTCGCCGGCAACGTGCTCCGCTCGATGAGCCGGCCGCTGGCCGAGCGGGTGGGACGGCGGATCGACGCCGCGGTCCGCGAGGAGCTGACCTCCCGGGTGCTGGCGCTGCCGACCCTGGACCGGGTGGCGGACGTCGCCGTCCAGGACGAGCTGTCGACCATGCGTTCGCCGCTGCTGACCTGGACCGACGAGGGCATCGGCAGCGCGGCGGTGGGCCGGTTCCGGGCGGGGCTGACCATGGCCGGGCTGGTGACGGCGATGCTGGTGCTTTCCTCGGTGGTGTGGTGGTGGGGCCCGGCGACGGCCGCGGTGGCGCTGCTGCTGGGCCGTCACCGGGCCGGCATGTGGCGTGAGTTCTTCCGGGTGGTGTCCGGCACCATGCCGGCCGCGCTGCGCGGGCGCGCGTGGGCCGCGATGATGTCGGACAGCCGGGACGCCAAGGAGGTCCGGATCTTCGGGCTGACCGGCTGGCTGGAGAAGCACGCGGACGAGAACATCGCCGAGGCCATGCGGCAGGTCATCGAGTCGAGGGTCGCCCTGCTCCGGCGGGAGCTGTCGGTCTTCCTCGGATGGGCGGCCACCGCGTCGGTGGTGTACGTGGCGGTGGCCACCTCCGGCGAGGTGTCGGTGGGCCGGATCGCCGCGACGATCGGCGCGGTCTCCGCCATGTTCGTCATCTCCATGTCGAGCCAGGGGGAGGACCTGGACGAGGTCGCGATGCCTGCCGTGGACGCGGTCACCCGGATCCGCGCGCTCGCCCCCGGCCTGGAGCCGCCGCCCGGACCGGCCGGCGGCGAGGTCGCCCTGCGCGACGTGGTCTTCGGGTACGGGGACGTCCGCGTGCTGGACGGCGTGACGCTGACCCTCCGGCCCGGCGAGGTGATCGCGGTCGTGGGCGTGAACGGGGCGGGGAAGACGACCCTCGCCAAGCTCCTCACCGGCCAGCACCGGCCGCTGAGCGGCACCGTGGTCACCGAGCCCACGGCGTACGCGGTCTACCAGGACTTCAACCGGTACGAGCTGAGCGCGTACGAGAACATCAGGATCGCGGCG
This sequence comes from Nonomuraea sp. KM90, assembly GCF_052246675.1. Lineage (NCBI taxonomy): Bacteria > Bacillati > Actinomycetota > Actinomycetes > Streptosporangiales > Streptosporangiaceae > Nonomuraea > Nonomuraea sp. KM90. The sequence goes on from NZ_JBQQCB010000094.1 coordinate 15,162, forward strand.
CCGCGGGCCACGCGGGAGCAGGTCGAGGCGGCGGCCGCCGCCGTGGACGCGACCGCGATGATCGAGAGGCTGGCCCAGGGCTGGGAGACGGTGCTCTCACCCAAGTACACCGGCGGCGGCGACCTGTCCGGCGGCCAGTGGCAGAAGATCGCGCTGGCCAGGGCGGCGCTGGCGGCCGCCTGCGGAGCGCGGCTCCTCGTGCTGGACGAGCCGACCGCCAACCTGGACATCGAGGCCGAGCTGGAGGCGTTCGACCGCATCCGCCAGGTGCGGGAGCGGGCGGCCGTTGTCCTGATCTCGCACCGGTTCTCCACCGTGCGGAAGGCGGACCGGATCGTCGTGCTGTCCGGCGGGCGGATCACCGAGGACGGCACCCACGACGAGCTGCTCGCCGCCGGCGGGGAGTACGCGCGGATGTTCCACCTCCAGGCCCGGCAGTTCGAGGAGAGCGCATGAAGGCCGTCCCACCCGCGAACCCGGCGGTCCGAGGAGGGCGCATGAGGGCCGCCGAGCTCCGTACCCTGCTGGCCGAGTGCCTGCGTCACGCTCCCGGGCGAACGTGGCTGCTGCTCGTCCTGACCCCGCTGAGCGCCGTCACCCCCGGCCTGACCGCCCTCGGCCTGCGGTGGATCGTGGACGGCGTGCTGTCCGGGTCCCGTCCGCTGCTGATCGGCGGCGCGCTCTGCGCGGCGACGGCCGGCGCGTTCGTGCTGGCCGGTGGGCGCGTCATCGAGGTGCAGGCCGGCCTGCTGGGCGGCGAGGTCGGCACCGTGCTGGACCGGCGGATCATGCGATGGTGCGCGACCCTGCCGACCACCGCGCACCTGGAGGACACGGAGTCGCTGCGCCGGATCGAGCAGATCCGCGGGCTCGGCCCGCGGACCGTCGTCACCGGGATGCAGTCCCTCACCGTGGCGCAGAGCGGGCTCTGGCTGGTCGTCACGGCGGTCCTGCTGGCCTGGGTGCATCCCGTGCTGCTCGTGCTGCCGCTCTTCGCGGTGCCCTCGATGCTGCTCACCCGAACCGCCGCACGCAGGACCGAGGCGGCCAGGGCGGAGACCGCCGAGCACAACCGGGCCGAACAGCACCTCTTCACGATGATCACCGAGGCGAACGCGGCCAAGGAGCTCCGGCTCGGCACCTCCGGCGCGCACGCCGCCGCGCTCGCGCGCCGCCTGCGCGAGGAGCGGACCGCGATCCTCTGGCGGGCCACCCTCGCCGTCGGCGGCCTCAACCTGGCCGGCTCGCTCGTCTTCGTGCTGGCCTTCATCGGCGCCCTGTTCCTCACCGCGCGGCTGGCCCTGTCGGGCGCGGTCAGCCCGGGGGCGCTGCTGCTGGTGGCCACGCTCGGCGGCCAGATCAGGGGGCAGCTCGACCTGCTCACGAACGCGATCACCCGCTCCGCCCGCGGCCTCACCATGGTCGGTCACTATCTCTGGCTGCGCGACCTGTACGGGACGAGCACCAGCGGGACGCTCTCCCCGCCCGACCGGCTCCGCGAGGGCATCACCCTGTCCGGCGTGGACTTCTCCTACGGCGGGCCGCCCGTGCTGCGCGGCATCGACCTGCACCTCCCGGCCGGGGCCACGGTGGCGCTGGTCGGCGACCACGGCAGCGGGAAGACGACCCTGGTCAAGCTGCTGTGCGGGTTCTACCGCCCGACCGCCGGGACCGTCACCGTGGACGGCACGCCCCTCACCGAGCTGGACCCCGCGGGCTGGCGGGACCGGGTGACCGCGGCCTTCCAGGACTTCAGCCGGTTCCCGTTCCTGGCCCGCGAGGCCGTCGGCGTGGGCGACCTGCCCAGGATGCGGGAGATCGAGCGGGCCGCCGGGAAGGGCGGCGCCGCCCAGGTCTTCGCCCGCCTGCCGGAGGGCGAAGAGACCCGGCTCGGCAAGGCCCTCGGCGACGGTACCGAGCTCTCCGGCGGCCAGTGGCAGAAGATCGCCCTGTCACGGGCGTTCATGCGGTCCACGCCGCTCCTCGCCGTGCTGGACGAGCCGACGGCCGCGCTGGACGCGGCCGCCGAGCACGAGGTCTACCAGCGCTACGCGGAGGCGGCCCGGGAGTGGCAGCACGCCACCGGCGGGATCACCCTGCTGGTCTCGCACCGGTTCGCCACCATCCGGATGGCCGACCTGATCGTCGTGCTGGGCGGCGGGCGGATCGTCGAGTGCGGCACCCACGCCGAGCTCATGGACCTCGCCGGACGGTACGCCCGCCTGTACGACCTCCAGGCCGCCGCCTACAGGTCATGAGCAGTGTTCGAAGGGACTGGTGTACGAGCTGCTCCCGACGGAGCCGCCCCACTTGACGCACACGCCGGGCGCGGACCGCTTGACGGGTCCCGCGTAATAGCCGAAACTCCCCGAGTTCGTCGTCCTGGTCTGCCCCTCCGGCTCGAGGAAGGCCGACATCGACGACGGCGATCCGACGTTCGTCGTCTTCAGCGTCACCACGCAGTTGTAGCCGTTGCCCGAGTTGTAGAGCAGGTAGGTGCGACCGCCGGTGAGGCCGGCCGAGTCGATGACCGCGTACCCGCCGCCGCAGACCTCCTCGGGCGTGTAGGGGTTGCCGCCGCAGGAGTTGGTGCTGGTGATGGCCTTCTTCTCGCCCAGGGACACGGTCACGCCGTCCACGGTGGGGCTGGTGTCCACCGCGCCGGTGGTGGTGCGCTGCTCGTAGTGCAGGTGGGGAGCGGTGGAGCCGCCGGTGGAGCCGACCGTGCCGATCGTGGTGCCCTGGCCGACGCTCATCGAGCCGCCGGCTCCCCGCGCCATGGTGGCGAGGTGGGCGTAACGGGTCCTGCTGCCGTCGGCGTGCCGCACCTCCACCCACTTGCCGTAGCTCGTGTTCCCCGCGTCGTAGAAGTACGCGGTGCCCGCGGCGGTGGCGCGTACGGTCTCGCCGTTGATGTCGTCGCCGCCGTAGTCCTGCCAGTCAAGGGAACCCGACGGGCTGTGGCCGGGGTACCAGTTGTTGGCGTTGAAGGTCTTTCCGCAGTTGAACGGGCTCTTGTGGGCGGTGGCCAGGGCCTCGACGGGGTCGGCGGAGGCGGCCTGGGGGAGCAGCGCCAACGCGAGCGGGATCAGGAGGGCAAGGGCTGGGGCTTTACCGGCGATCATGCTCACCTCGTGAACTGGGGGGGATGATCGTGAAGATAGCTCCGAAAGTTCTCTTCATCAATCCCTGATCGCGTGAAAGTTTCCGGCCTAACGGGTTGCGCCGAAAAGGTACGAGGATGACGGGGCGGTGGCCGTTCAGCGTGCACGTGGTGACCGTCCACTACGCCGACGAGCTGGTACCGCGGGGAGCCTCGGCGAGATTGGCTCCGCGCCGCGCGCCGTGGCCCCGGCCGGGGGTGAGGGGCGGGCAGGAGGGGAAGGACCCTGACGCGGAGTCCCCGGCAGGCGGGAGGGCGGATGGGTTCCCGGTCGCGGTCGGAGACGGACGGCGCGATGATGGCGGTCGCGATCGCCGAGGCGAGGAAGGGCCTCGACGACGGGGGCATCCCCATCGGGGCGGCGCTGGCCCTGGGGGAGGCGCTGGTGGCCTCGGGGCACAACGAGCGCGTCCAGCGGGGCGACCCGATCGCCCATGGTGAGATCGCGTGCCTGCGCAACGGCGGCCGCATCGCGTCGTACCGGGACATGACGCTGTACACGACGCTCTCGCCCTGCGAGATGTGCAGCGGCGCGGTGCTGCTCTTCCGCATCCCGCGGGTGGTGATCGGCGAGCGGGAGAGCTATTCGGGGGACGTGGACTTCCTCCGCTCGCGGGGTGTCGAGGTCGACGTGCTCGACGACGAGGTGTGCCGGGCCATGATGACGCGCTTCCAGCGGGAGAACCCCGGCGTGTGGAGCGAGGACATCGGCGGGCGTTGACGGGCCGTCAGGGCCCTACTCGAAGAGGGACGGGTCTCCGGTGCCCCGGCGGAGGATCACGGGCTCGCCCTGCGAACAGTCGACGACCGTCGTCGGGGTGGCGCCGCACTCGCCCGAGTCGATGACCGCGTCCACCACGTGGTCGAGCCGCTCCTTGATCTCCCAGCCCTGCGTCATGGGCTCGGCCTCGTCGGGCAGCAGCAGGGTGCTGGACAGCAGCGGTTCGCCGAGCTCGGCCAGCAGCGCCTGCGTGACGACGTGGTCGGGGATCCGCACGCCGACCGTCTTCTTCCGCGGATGCAGCAACCGCCGCGGCACCTCCTTGGTCGCGGGCAGGATGAACGTGTAACCGCCCGGAGTCGCCGCCTTGATCAGGCGGAACAGCGCATTGTTCACCAGAACGAACTGGCCGAACTGCGCGAAGTCCCTGCAGACCAGCGTGAAATGGTGCTCGCTGTCCAGGTCGCGGATCTCCCTGATCCGGTCGATGCCCTCCTTGTTGCCCAGCCGGCACCCGAGGGCGTAGCAGGAGTCCGTCGGGTACGCGATCAGCCCGTCCGCGTTGAGGGTGTCGACGACCTGGCTGATCAGGCGAGGCTGGGGATTGTCGGGATGCACGTCGAAGTATCTGGCCACACCTCGGATCTTAGAAGCGCGGCGGACCACATCCTGCCGCTGCGCGACGAGATGCCCGTCTTCGGCGTGCACTCCCTGCCGGTCGCCTGGTCCTGAGCGTCCCGGCCGCCGACCGGCCCCGCCGCCCGGCCACGTAGGGCGGGGTCATCCTCCTTGCGTGTAGATGGTCTTCCAGCGCGAGCACCTGCCGACGGGCCGCTTGGACGTGCCCCGGCACACCTGCGCCCAGATCTGCAGGACGCCCCCGACGCTCTTGCGGAACGAGCCGGTCCCGGCCGTGCAGTTGTAGACGCCGTGCGTACGTCGGCGCCCGTTGCTCGCGTTCTGGTACTTGATGAGGACCCACGAGCAGCCCTTGCCGTAGGTGTCGTCGAGGTAGCCGGTCACGACGAGCCCCGACTGGCCGACGACGACCTTGCCCCGGGCGGTCGCCATGCCGTCGGTGGAGTGGAGGGCGCCCCACTTCCAGCTGGTGGGGCCGGCCGAGGCGGGGGCGGGTTGCGCGGTGAGCACGACGCCGGCGGCACCCAGGCCGGCCAGGACGCGGGTCAGACGATGGTTCATCACCCGTCCAGGAGTACCGCCCGGAACTTGCGCCCGACTTGGAAGCGAGCTGTGCCCTCGCCGCGGACACCGAGCGCGTGTGCCGGCGCCGGCCGATGTGCCTGGCGCGGCACGTCGGCCCGCCGCCTCCGCGCGGGTCACGAGAGGCTGCAGTTGGCCACCGGCGTGAAGGGGTTGACCGGCGGGTCGGCCACGGCGTGGCTGTAGGCCGGATATTTCCACTGGCACAGCGCCGACGGGGTGACCTGGGTGTCGGTCCCCGTGCACTTCATGCCGGACCAGCCGCCGCTGAACGAGACCGTGTGCCCCAGCGACCTGCAGTATGCGCTGGCGTCGGTCCACGTGACCGTGCCCGTGGAGGGCTGGAGGGACGGCTTGGCGGAGGGCTCCTTGCCGGCCGTCGCCGTGCTGGAGGGCGACTGGCGGGTCGGCCGGGGCGTCGACTTGGGCGTCTTCGGCGCGGTGGTGGGGCTGCTGCCCGGTGTCGAGTCGCGGTCTCGCGTGGGGGTGGCCGTGGATCTCTGGGGCGCCTTGGTGGGGGACGCCGGGGCGAGGTCGGTCGCCTTGCCCGGCGTCTTCGTGACGAGCAGCTCGTACGTGCTGGGTGCGGTGGTGGACGGGGCGGCCGATGGCGGCGGGGCCGAGGTGGTCACCGCCGGGCCAGCCGCCACCTGCCGCTGGGCGGTGGCGGGCGACAGGGCGTAGACGCCGATGCCGACGCCGGCGGCGACGATCAGGGCCGCGGTCGCCGAGGCGACGGCGAACCCGCGGCGGCCGGAGGCCTTCGAGGCGGGGGAGTGCCCGGTGGGGCCGTGAGCTGCGGGCCCGGCGGGGTCAGGGCCGGCGGGGCCAGTGGAGCTGGAACCAGCGGCCCCGTCGGGGGTGCCCGTCGCGGCGTCCTGCCAGGTGGGGGACGGTAGTGTGCGCAGGCGCTCGACCAGCTGCGCGGCCGTGGGGCGCACGGCCGGGTCCTTGGCCAGACATTCCCGCAGCAGCAGCCCCAGCCGCTCCTCGAACGGGCTCAGGTCGGGCTCGCTCTGCAGGACCGAGTGCAGGGTGGCGGGGATGGTGTCCCCGGTGAACGCCAGCCGTCCCGTGGCCGCGTAGAACATGGTCGCGGCCCAGGCGAACAGGTCGGCGGCCGGCCCGACGTCGCCGCCCGCGATCTGCTCGGGCGCCATGTACGCGGGACTGCCGATCGGCTGGCTGGTGACGACCGACTGGCTCAGGTCAAGGGCCTTGGCGATGCCGAAGTCGATCACCACGGGCCCGTCGGGGCCGAGCAGCACGTTGCCCGGCTTGAAGTCCCGGTGCACCACGCCGGCCGCGTGGATGGCGGCCAGCGCCGTCGCGGTGTTGACTGCCAGCCGCTGCAGCGCCGCCGCGCCGCGCGGCCCGCTCTCCCGTACCGACTCCTGCAGGGAGGGCCCGTCCACGAACTCGCTGACGATGTACGGCCTGGCCCCCGCGAAGCCGGAGTCGAGCAGCTGCGCGGTGCAGAACGGCGCCACCCGCTTGGCCGTCTCCACCTCGCGCAGGAACCGCATCCGCGCGTCGCCGTCGGCGATCAGGTGCGGGTGCAGCAGCTTGACCGCGACACGGGCCCCGTCAGGGGCACGGCCGGGATCTTCGTGGGGGCCGTCGCCGGGGGCACGGCCCGCGTACACCACGCCTTGCCCGCCCGACCCGAGCCGCCCCTCCAGACGGTACGGCCCGACGGCGGTGGGGTCTTCCGGGAGCAGGGTCAGCGGTTCGGGCACCGGGCCTCCTCGGCGTCGTGCCCTGCGGCGTTCAGGACGCCGTCCTCGGGGCCGTGACCGGCCGGCCGGGCGGGAACTGGGGGACCGGCCCCTCGGCGGACGGGGTGAGCATGGGATGACCTTCCGTAAGTTACGGAGCCTAACTTAGAAGAATGATCAACCCTGGCGCAAGGAGCGGTCAGCCTTGCCCCTTGGACCCGCCCCGGAGCCGGCGCAGCCCGACGAAGCCGGCGGCGAGCCCGACGAGGAGGACGATGGGGCCGATGATCGCCCAGGTGGTGACGCCGCTCATCACGCTGCCGCCGACGATCCCCAGCCCTTGCAGCGTCCATATGAGGCCGGTCAGGACCAGCAGAACGCCGACCACGAGAAAGATCCATGTCTTTGCCATCAGAGGCTCCCAGATCGGGTGGTTTCTAGAGTGAGGTGCGGTTCAGCATGCGCCCGGAACACCCCCTTGATCAATCCCGCGGACCGGAACACCTCCCTCGACGAGAGGCGACGGTGGTTCGGGGCCGAGGTGGGCCAGGGCCTCCAGGCCCGCGCCGACCAGCCCGGCGTCCTCGCCGAGCGCGGCCGGGAGCAGCGGCGCGGCGGAGGGGCCCGGCAGGGCCTCGGCGCGGTAGGCGGCCGTCATGGGCTCCAGCAGCGCCGGTCCGAGCAGCGACACCCCGCCCGCGACGACGATCGCGTCGGGGGCGATCAGGTTGGCCGCGCCGGCGAGCACCCGGCCCATGAGCGCCGCCGCGTCGCTGATCACGTGGGAGCCGAGCCGGCCGATCTCGGCCAGCGGCAGCGCCTGCCCGGTCGCCGCCAGGTGGGCGCGCTCGATCGCCGGTCCGGAGGCGTGCGCCTCGATGTGGTCGAGCGCCCCGCACGAGCAGCGCGCGCCCGCGTCCGTCGGGGCGGGCAGGTGGCCGATGCCGCCCACGGTCCCCGTCGCTCCGGTCCGCACCCGGCCGCCGACGCAGATCGCCCCGCCGATGCCCGTGCCGATGGCGACGACCAGCGCCGTGCGCGCGCCGCGGGCCGCGCCGACCCGTGCCTCGGCGGCGCCGGCGGCATGGCAGTCGTTCAGCACGACCGTCGGGAGCCGCAACACGCGCTCGGCCTCGCCCTTGACGTCGGTGCCCGCCCAGCCGGTGAGCAGGTCGGTCGCGTACGCGATGCGCCCCAGCGGGCCGACGGTCCCGGCCGTGCCGATCCCGCAGGCCACCGCCCGGCTCGCCAGCGGCCGGGCGAGCTCGAAGACGGCACGGAGGATCGACGGGCCCGGGGGAGTGGCCGCTCTACGCCGCTCGGTGAGCGTGCCGTCCGGTGCCACGAGCCCGGCCGCGATCTTCGTACCGCCGATGTCGACGGCCAGCGCGAGCGGCGTCATCGCGGTGCGGCGGCGGCCAGCCGCCGGGTGATGGAGACGGGATCGGTGATCGCGCCGCCGACCACCACGGCCCACGCGCCCGCCGCGAACGCCTGCCGTACGTGGTCCTCGGTGCGGTAGCGGCCCTCGGCGATCACCCGCACCCCGCGCGCGGCGAGCGCGCCGACCAGGTGCAGGTCGGGGTCGTGCGGGGTGGGCAACTGGCGCGCGGTGTAGCCGGACAGCGTGGTGCCGACGAAGTCCGCGCCCGCCTCCCAGGCGGCCAGGCCCTCGTCGAGGGTCGAGACGTCCCCCATGACGGGCCGGCCCAGCTCGTGGATGTGCTCGATCAGCTTCAGCCCCGGCCTGGGGGCCTCCGGCGTGAGATCCACGGCGATCGCGTCCGCGCCGGCCTCGACCAGCCCCGCCGCCAGCTCCGGCGTGGGTGTGATCACGTCCCGGTGCCCATGGCTGACCTTGTGCAGGCCGATCACCGGCACGTCCGTACGGCGGCGCACGGCGGCGATGTCCTCGGCCGAGTTGACCCGCAGCCCGGCCGCCCCGCCGAGCACGGCGCACTCGGCCAGGCGGGCGATCACGTCCGGATCGCGTAACGGGTGCCCGCCCGGCGCCTGGCAGGAGACGATCAGGCCGCCGCGCAACTGCTTCATCGGAGTGCCCCCGTGGAGATGCCCCCGACGGCTATGGGCATGCCCTTTTTGGCAACGTCCACCTGATCCTCATCGTGAGTGCGGGGATGGATGTGACTGGTATAGGGCAAATCAGGAGTCGGGGTCAAGGTATTGGAGTACACCAATTCCGGGTTAGACTCCTGAGCCATGAAGACGGAACGCCCCCCGGCCAGGTCCGAGGAGCTCCGCCGGCACCTGGCGGATCTCCTGGTGGACGCGCTGTCCCCGCACGACCGGTTGCCCACCGAGCGCGGCCTGGCCGAGGAGTTCTCCGTGAGCAGGCTCACCGTGCGGCGGGTCATCGACCAGCTCGAGCGGGAGGGCCGGGTCTACCGGGTCCAGGGCTCCGGCACGTTCGTGAGCGAGCCGCGCGTCCGCAAGTCCGTCGAGCTGACGTCCTTCAGCGAGGACATGCGCTCGCGCGGGTTGCGTCCCGGCTCGCTCGAGGTCACCTGCGAGCGCATCCCGGCGGGCGCCGACATCGGCTACGCCTTGCAGGTCAGCCCGTCCTCGCAGGTCGTGCACATCCGCCGGATCCGCACCGCCGACGACGAGCCCATGTGCCTGGAGCACAGCTACCTGCCCGGCGAGCTCGTGCCCGACGACCTCGGGCCGGAGCTGCACGGCTCGCTGTACGAGGTGTTGTCGGCCCGCTACGGGCTAACCCTGCACCGGGCGGAGCAGACCATCAAGGCGACCGTACTCGACCCGGACGACGCGCGGGCCCTCGGCGCGCCGCCGTTCTCCCCGGCGTTCCTCGTGCGGCGCGTCGGCTTCGACGTCCGCGGCCGGGCCGTCGAGCGCGCCGACTCGCTCTACCGGGGAGATCGCTACTCCTACCGGCTCACCATCTACCGCGACCCCCAGTAGGCCCCACGCGGCACCGGGGCCGACGCGGTCGCTGCTCGCGAGAGGCGTGCGCCCATCCCGCATGGGTTCGCCCCGGACTGGACGATTCGCGACGTCAGGCTCCCCTGGAGCCGCGCCTTCACGCTGGAGCGGCGGACCGCTCGGTGCGATCGGGCAGGCCCAGCATCGGGCGGAGCAGGGCGGCCGTTCTCGCCTCGGTCACCGACGGACCGGCGGCGCGGGCGAGGTCGGTCACGATGTTCAGGGCCGCGTGCGTCCGGAAGCGGAGCTCGGCCGGCCCTTCCCCCGGACGCGACTCGGCCACCAGGCCGATCCAGGTGTCGACGTGCCGCCGCTGCGCGGCCCGCAGCCGCCGCAGGTCGGCCGGGGCCAGGTTCTCGCTCTCCGAGACGTAGACGGCCGCCAGGTCGGCCTGGTCGAACGTGATCTCGACATACGCGTCGATCAGCCGGCTCAGGGCCTGCGCCGGCGTGCTCGCGTCGGCCAGCGCCGCCGCCGTGGTGTGCTCCACGCGGCTGGTGGCCCGGTAGTAGGCGGCGGCCAGCAACTCGGCCTTGCTCGCGAAGTGCGTGTAGACGCTGGAGGCGTTGATCCCGGCGGCCTGCCCGATGTCGGAGATGCTCACCTGGTGGTAGCCGCGTTCGTGGAAGAGCCGGATCGCCTCGGCGAGCAGCCGCTCGCGGCGCGGCAGCAGATCGAGCCGGTCGGGCCGGCGACGCCCCGAGGACGTCCGCCGCGGCGGCGGCGCGGGCGGGTGCACGGCGATCACGGTGGTGACGCAGTCGAGGATCGTGCGTTCGGCCTTGCTCCTGGACAGGCTCGCGCGATGGGTGGACGGGCTCGCGATCGCGCTCAGCGCCGCGGAGACCAGTAACGCGGCGTCCTGCTCGCCGAGCCCGGGCCGCAGGTCCAGCAGCAGCTGGCGGAGCATGCGTACGGCGGCGTCGAACGGCACGGCCAGCTCCGCCCGTTGCCCGGCGTCGAGGCAGCGGCCCTCCCACTGGTAGAGCCGGGCCACGGTGCGCCTGTCGAGCGCGTAGCGCACCAGCGCCCGCAACGCGGCGGGCAGGCGGTCGGAGGGGACGGCCTCCCGCGCGCCGGCGTGCACGCACTCCGCGAAGCGGCTGCCCAGCTCCCGCACGGCCGCGGCGAGCACGGCCTGCTTGGTCGGGAAGTGCCGGTAGATCGCCGGGCCGGTGATGCCGACCGCCTGGGCGATGTCCTCGATGGCGACATTGTGGAAGCCGCGGGCGCAGAACAGCTCCGCGGCGACGAGGGCGATCGCCTCCTGGCGATCCTTCGACCGCCGGGGCGGGCTTGTCGGCATGCGCCGAGTGTAACGGTCGCCAGGTGACTCCGGAATCGTCATCTCATGCCGTGGCTATAACGGTGACTGCCTGGGGGAACAACAGAGTAAGTAAGTGGTCATTCGGATGTGTTGACAGTAGAACGATGTTCGGGTTCTGATGGATGCGCTCGGGGCCCGGCGGAGGGAGCGATGGATGATCACAGTGGAGGACGTGCGCGCCGCGGTGGGGGCGCACACCGTGCCAGGGCTGCTGCGGCGCAACGCCGGCCGGTACGGCCACCTGCCCGCCCTGACCGGACCCGACGGCCGCACCTGGACCTGGCGCGAGCTGTACGACGAGGTGCTGTCCGTGGCGGGCGGCCTGCGGGCGCTGGGCCTCCGGCGCGGCGAGCGGATGCTCATCGGCATGTCCAGCCGGCCGGAGCACTGGGTCGTCGACCTCGCCGCGGTCGAGCTGGGCGCGATCCCGTGCACGACGTACGCGACGTTGAGCCCCGAGCAGCTCCGGCAGGTCGCCCTGCACAGCGCGGCGACCGTGGTGGTGCTGGAGGGCCCCGCCGAGCTGGCGCGCTGGGCGGGCGCGCTGGCCGGGATGCCCGGGCTGAAGGGCGTCGTCGTGATCGACGACGCGGCCGGCGAGCACACGCGCTACGCCGACCTGCGGGCGGCGGGGCAGGTCGGGCCGGTCGCCGAGGCCGGCCAGGACGACCCCGTGACGTTGATCTACACCTCGGGCACGACCGGCGATCCGAAGGGCGTGGTGCTGTCGCACCGCAACGTGCTCTACCAGTGCGCGCTCCAGGAGCTGGTCCAGCCCGCCCCCGCACACCCCAGGACGGTCGCGTACCTGCCGCTCGCGCACATCGCCGAGCGGGTGCTCGGCATCTATCTGCCGCTCTACACCGCCGGCCATGTGACGATCTGCGCCGACCCGACCCGGCTGCTCGCCACGCTGACCAGGGTGCTGCCGCAGGCGTTCTTCGGCGTGCCACGGGTGTGGGAGAAGTTCGCGGCCGGGTTACAGCAGGTGCTGTCCGGTCTGGACGGTGACCGCCGTGCCGCCGTCGAGCGGGCGCGGGAGGTCGCGGCCGAGGCGTACCGCATCCGTGCCACCGGTGACCCGCTCCCGGCCGGGCTCGCCGAGGCGGTGGAGCGCGCGGACCGGACCGTGCTGCGCCCGCTGCGGGAGCGGATCGGGCTCGCCGAAGCCGCCCGGCTGGGCAGCGGCGCCGCGCCCGTCCCGGCCGCGGTGCTGGAGTTCTTCGGCAGCCTCGGTATGACGATCATGGAGGTCTGGGGCCTCAGCGAGACCACCGGCGCGGCCACCAGCACGTTCCCCGGCCACTACCGGGCCGGGACGGTCGGCCTGCCCATGCCGGGGATGGAGGTCCGGCTCGCCGGGGACGGCGAGATCCAGGTGCGCGGACCCTTGGTGTTCCAGGGTTACCTCCAGCCGGACGGTGGGGTCCGGGCGGTCGTGGACGCGGACGGGTGGCTGCCGACCGGCGACATCGGCAGGTTCGACGACGACGGGCTGCTGCGGATCGTCGACCGCAAGAAGGAAATGATCATCACCTCGAGCGGCAAGAACGTCGCACCCAGCGCGGTCGAGTCGCTGCTGCGGGCGCACCCGCTGATCGGCTACGCGGTCGTGGTGGGTGACCGCCGCCCGTACCTGACGGCGCTGCTGGTGCTGGACGAGGAGGTCGCGCCCGCCTGGGCCGCGGCCCAGGGCCTGGCCGCGGTGGAGCTGAAGGAGCTGGCGGCGGAGCCACGCGTGCGCGCCGAGCTGGCCGCGGCCGTCCAGCGGGCCAACGAGGCGTTGTCGCGGCCGGAGCAGGTGAAGGCGTTCCGCGTGCTCGACCACGCCTGGAGCCCGGCGAGCGGGGAGCTCACCCCGTCGCTGAAGCTGCGGCGGCGCGTGATCGAGCGACGCTACGCCGGGGTGACCGAGGAACTCTACGCGGAAGGTACGTCTTCGTGACCTTGACCGATGAGCGGCGCGACTTCGTGGCCGCGATCGAGGACTTCTGCCGGCGCGAGGCGGGCACGCGCGAGCAGTGGCTCAAGCTGACCGACGGGGGCGTCGAGCCGCACAACGCCGAGCTGTACCGGAAGATGGCCGAGCTCGGCTGGCTCGGGGTCGCCGTGCCGGAGGCGTACGGCGGCGCCGGTCAGAGCATGGTCGACCTGATCCTGTTCCTGGAGACGACCTCCTACTGGCAGGTGCCGATCGGCGGGTTCGCCACGTCCGCGATCACCGCCGCCTCCTACGAGAAGTTCGGCAGCGAGGAGCAGAAACGCCGCGTGCTCGGCGACTTCCTGAGCGGCAGGGTGCTGGCGGTGTCGATGTCCGAGCCCGGTGCCGGCTCGGACGTCGCCGCGCTGACCTGCAAGGCCGAGCGGCGGGACGGCGGGTGGCTGATCAACGGCCAGAAGACCTGGTGCTCCAATGCGCACATCGCCGACCACATCCTGCTCGTCGCCCGCACGTCCCAGTCCGATGACCGGCACGACGGGCTCACCATGTTCTCGGTGCCGGCCGGGATCGACGGGCTCGTGGTGCGCGGCATCGAGACGATGGGCGGCCGCGAGGTCAACGACCTGTACTTCACCGACTGCTTCCTGCCCGGCGACGCGGTGGTCGGGCAGGTCGACCGGGCCTGGCGCCAGCTGATGGCGGGGCTGAACCTGGAGCGGATGATCCTCGCCGGTCTGATGCTCGGCACCGCGCGCAGGGCGTTCGACGACACGGTGTCGTACGTACGGGAGCGCCGGCAGTTCGGCCGCCCGGTCGGCAGCTTCCAGGCGCTGCGGCACCGCCTCGCCGACCACGCCACGGAGCTGGAGTGCACCCGGCTGCTGGTGCACGACGTGGCGCGGCGGATCGAGGCGGACCCGGCCCGGCAGCTGCCGCGCGAGGCGTCGATGGCCAAGCTGAAGGCGACCGAGTTCGCCAAGGCCATGGCGCTGGACGGCATGCAGATGATGGGCGGCTACGGCTACGCGACGGAGTACGGCATGGAACGCCTGCTGCGCTCCACGGTGGTGTCCACCGTGTACGGCGGCACGAGCGAGATCCAGCGCGACATCATCGGCAGGTCCTACGGACTCTGACCGCGCCGGCTCGCCGGGACGGGTGGGGTCGGGCGCACCTACTGTCTTGACGTGCCCGGGATCGGTGGACCAGCATCACCGCAACCGGACCGGCAGCGGACGTCCCGCGCGGCACGACTCCGCTTCACCCGCTGTTCTCCTTCGGGTGCGAGGGTGACGCCGCGCGGCGTCGGCATCGGGGCCGGTACCGGCATCCGGGCCGGTACCGGCAACCGGCACGGCGTCGGCATCGGCATCGGCGTCGGCATCGGCAAGAGAAGGTGATCGCGTGTCCCAGCCCGGTACGGCCCCCGCCCCGGCGCGGACCCCCGCGTGGCGCTACGCCATCGGAATGTTCGGCACCTCCATCCCGATCAACATGATCAAGGGATCGATGATCCTCTACTACGTCGACATTCTCGGGCTCGACGTGCGCGCCTACGGCGCGGTCATGGTGATCTACGCGGTCATCGACGCGATCGACAACCCGGTGCTCGGCCACCTCTCCGACCGCACCCGGACCCGGTTCGGCCGGCGCCGGCCGTGGCTGATCGTCGGCGCGCCGTTGCTCGCGGCCTGCATGATCGCGTTCTTCTCCGCGCCGGCCACCCTGGAGGGCCTCGGCCTCGTGCTCTGGTTCGCGGTGTTCGCGATCCTGTGCGAGGCCTTCGACTCGATGCTCAACGCGAACTACGGCGCGCTGCTCCCCGAGCTGTTCCCGCGCGAGCGCGACCGCGCCGTGGCCAACAGCCTGCGCCAGGGATTCCAGCTGGTGGCGCTGGTGATCTCGCTCGCGGTCACCCCGCTGCTCACGACGAGCGTGTTCGGCACCGAGAACTCCACCCAGGGCTTCCAGACCACCGCGATCATCTATGGCGCGATCGCGCTCGTCGTGATCGTGTTCATGGCGCTCGGCGCCCGGGAGAGCCCCCGCTACTCCACGCGCGAGCGGCCGCTGCTGCTGCCAAGCCTGTGGTCGATCGTGCGCAACCCGATGTTCTGGACGGTCGGCCTCACCGGCGCCTGCTACGGCATAGCCATGGCGCTGGTGCTCTCGGGCATCCAGCTGTACGTCCGCTACTCGCTCGGCCTCCCGGTCGGGGACGCGCTCTACCTGCAGGGGATCGTCATCCTCGTCTCGGCGGGCGGCCTCGCGGTGTGGACGCGCGTCGTCGCCCGCCGTGGCGCCCTGTGGACCTGGCGGCTGGCCTTCGCGGTCCTCGCGATCAGTTTCGCGGGCCTGTTCCTCGCCACCGACCTCGTCACCGCCATCGCCGCCGGCGTGCTCGTCGGGGTCGGGTGGTCGGGGATGCTCGCGACGAACGACCTCATCGTCGCCCGTGTGCTGGACGCCGACGCCGCGCGCAACGGGGAGCACCGCGAAGGGCTCTTCCTGTCCGCGTTCGGCTTCTTCGGCCGGCTCAACGGGATCGTGACCGGGCTCGCGCTCACGTCGCTGGGCGTGTTCTTCGGCTACAACTCGGGGGCCGACCCCGGCGCCGATCCCGGGCTGGCGTTCCGGGTGTACCTGTGCGCGTACCCGTTCGTGCTGACCACGATCGGCGCGATCGCGGCGCGGCTCATCTCGGTCCCGATCGAGACGCCGCCCGAGGCGGCCGAGCCGGTCGAGCCGGTCGAACCGCCGCCCCCGGGCCCCGCTGACGCGCCCACCGCGGAGCGTCCCCGATGACCCGGCGCGTCGTGATCACGGCGGACGATCTCGGCCGGGAGCCCGGTTCGTCGGAGGTCATCGCCGACCTGCTCGCAGAGGGGCACGTCTCCGCGACGACGCTCATCTGCGTCTCGCCGGTCGCGGAGCGGGCCGCGAAGCGGGTCTGGGAGCTCGGCGTCGTGCCGCGGGTGCACGTGACGCTCACGAGCGAGCGCGGGATCCCGCGCTGGCGGCCCCTCGACGGCGCGGCGAGCCTCGTCGATCAGGACGGGACGCTCAGCGACGACCCGCTGGTCCTCGGGGCCCGCGGCGAGGCCCGCGACGTCATCCGGGAGGCGGACGCGCAGCTGCACTGGATGCGCGACCGGGGCCCCGTGCCCGTGGCGGCCGACTCCCATGCCGGCACCCTCTACGGCCTGCACGGCAGGTCGTGGCTGGCCGAGGCGCTGCAGTGGTGCGCGCGCCACGGCCTGGCCTTCCGGCTGCCCCGCGACCCGGAGCCGTACTTCGGCGGTCCGCTCCCGCCGCCGCTCGCGGCGGCGCACGAGCGCGCCGTCGCGCTCGCCGACGCGCTGGGCGTGTCCATCCCGCAGACGATCGCGACCAACCGGCGCACGGCACGCGAGCTCGGTACGTACGAGCGACTCCGGGACGACTACCTCCGCCGGCTCGCGGCCCTCCCGGAGGGTACGAGCGAGCTGTTCCTGCACCCGTCCCGCGAGGACGCGGTCGCGGGACCGGACGGCATCGTACGGACCTGGGAGACGCGCCTGCTGCGCGACCCGGTGTGGCACGCCGCCCTGCAGAGCGAGGGCGTCGAGGTCGTGGGAGGCTGGTGGGCCTCCTGACCCATGAGCCGGCGGCCCCGCGGCCGTACCGAGACAGGCAACCGGGCGAAGCCGAGCGTTCCGCGATCCACGAGCGGTGGGTCGTGGAACGCCACCGGCGTACCGAGGATCCCGGCTATCAGGAGGAGTGGTACTCCGAGCAGTGCGGTGGCTGCCGGTTCTGGTTGCCGCTGGCCGGGGAGATGGGCAGGGACTACGGCGCGTGCGCGAATCCGGCGGCACCCTTCGACGGGCGCGTCCGTTTCGAGCATGACGGGTGTGCGGCGTTCCAGGAGTCGGGAGCCTGGTCCACGCCGGCGGAGCAGGAGGCTCATCGGCGGTGGACGCTGTACCTCCGGGCCCTGGACAGCATGAACGAGCGCGGTCTGGCGCTGCTGCGCGACGCACTCGCCGACGAGCCCGATCGGGAGCTGGCTCTGGCCGTGATCCTGCGGGCGCTGGAGGCGGTGGGCGCGGGTGAGCGGCGGGAGTGGGCCGGGCTCGTACCACCGGGGCGGGACCGGGAGCTCGCCGAGGCCCGCGTGAGAGATCTCGAGCTCCTGGCGGCCGGGCCGGCCGGCGTTCCGGGCGAGTGGTCGGACTGGACGCAGCGACGTCTGGCGGCGACGAGTTCGGACCTCGCGCTGCTGGGCCTGCTCGCCCAGGCGGGGCGTACGAAACGGATCAGGCGGATGGCCACGGAGCGCAGGCAGGCGATGGGCGGTTCGTGAGCGCGGGTTACGGCCCGGCCCGGGATCCGGCGATTCTGGGCCGGGGCCCGCCCGGCGATCAGTCGGTCATGCCGCTGAACGTGCCGGCCTCGTAGGAGCCGCCCGCCTTGCGCGCGATCACGCCGAGCCGGTTGGCCGCGTTGATCTGGGCGACCAGGCAGACCAGCGCGACGACCTGCTCGCCGTCGTAGTGCTCGCGCACCCGGGCCCAGGTCTCGTCGGACACGCCGTGGTGGGCGTCGGAGAGCCGGGTGCCCTCCTCGGCGAGCGCCGGCGCGGCCCGGCGGTGCGTGTCGAGAACGGCCTCATCACCGGGCTCTACGCCGTACGCAACCCCGAGGAGCTGTCCCACCTGCGGCGGGAGACCGCCCTGACCCGCTGACCCCGAGACCACCGGAATCCGGTGGCCAGGGGTTGGACGCGGGACGCGACCTCAGTGCACGGGCCCCTGGAGCTCGCCGGTCTGGGCCGCGCGGGCCGGCAGGAGCAGGGCGGTGATGACCACGGCCACGGACAGCACCGCGCCGATGATGAAGGCCAGCCGCATGCCGTCGAGGTTGGCGAGCGCCTCGGTGACCCCTTCGGCCTTCAGGGCGTCGGCTCGCGCGCTCATCACCGTGACCACGAGCGCGGTGCCGAAGGCCGCGGCGACCTGCTGCAGCGTGCTCAGGATCGAGCTGCCGTGGGAGTAGAGCCGCGGGGGGACGGCCCCGAGCCCGAGGGTGAACACCGGGGTGAAGGTGCCGGCCAGGCTCACCATCAGCAGCGCGTGCAGGCCGAGGATCTGCCAGTAGGGCATGGTCATCGAGACCTGGGTGAAGCCGGCGAGCGCGAGCATGATGCCGATCGCGCCCGGGATGACCAGCACCCGGCCGCCGAACTTGTCGAACAGGCGGCCGACGGTCGGGCCGAGCAATCCCATCGCCAGGCCGCCCGGCATCACGAGGAGCCCGGTCTCCAGAGCGCTGAGCCCGCGGACGCTCTGCAGGTAGAGCGGCAGCAGGATCATCGAGCCGAGCATCGCCATGAAGGCCACCGACATCATGATCAGCGCGACCGTGTAGGTGCGGTGGAGCAGGGTGCGCAGGTCCAGCAGCGGCACGCCGCGCTTCTGCAGCGACAGCTGGCGCAGGACGAAGACGGCGATGGTGACCACCCCGGCCGCCACGATCGCGGCGGCGACGCGGACGTCGCCGCCCTCGAACCGGCTGAGCCCGTAGATCAGGCCGCCGAAGCCGGCCGCGGCGGTCGCCACGCTGAACCAGTCGATGCTGCTGAACTTGGGCTCGCCGACGTTCTCGAGCCGCTTCAGGCTGCTCCAGGTGATCAGGGCGGCGATGGGGAGCACCACGGCGAACAGCAGGCGCCAGGACCCGAACTGGAGGATCACCCCTGAGACCGTCGGGCCCATCGCCGGCGCGACCGAGATGGCCAGGGTGACGTTGCCCATCACCCGGCCCCGGTCCTGCTCGGGCACCACCTGCATCAGCGTGGTCATCAGCAGCGGCATCATCACGGCCGTCCCGGACGCCTGGATGATGCGGGCGCCCAGCAGCACCTCGAACGACGGCGCGACGATGGCCAGCGCCGTGCCGAGCAGGAACAGGCCCATCGCCGTGGTGTAGGCCCGGCGGGTGGACACCCGCTGCAGGAACCACCCGGTGATCGGGATGACCGCGGCCATGGTCAGCATGAACGCGGTCGACAGCCACTGCGCGGTCTGCTCGGTGATGTGCAGCGCCACCATCAACCGGGGGATCGCGTTGATCATGATCGTCTCGTTGAGGATCACCACGAACGTGGCGAGCACCAGCAGCCGGATCACGGCCGGTGTGCGGCCCGCGGCGGCTGCCGCGGGCTTGGCTAGTGAGTCGAGCTGTGGGCTGGACACGGCACCTCTATCGGGGTCGTCGGGCGAAAGGCGGTCATGGCTGGCACCCCAGCCCTCGGTCTCACAGGAAGTCGTCGTCATGCACAGACTGACCGGCGCCACCGACAAAACTCATCGTCTCCGCCCAACATTGCGGCAAGAGGTGCGAAATGTCACCAGGTTTCCCCTGGCAGTGAACGGCGATCCCCGGATCGGGCGCCCTCAGCTCGCCGCCCGCTTCAGGAGGGCGCCGATCATCGCCTCGCTGTCGGGGGTCAGCGCCGTCAGCGCGAAGGCGGTCGGCCACATGGCGCCGTCGTCGAGGGACGCGGGGTCGTTGAAGCCGAGGGTCGCGTACCTCGCCTTGAACTTCGCCGCGCTCTGGAAGAAGCAGACCACCTTGCCGTCCTTGGCGTAGGCGGGCATCCCGTACCAGAGCTTCGGCGACAGGCCCGGCGCGGCGGCCTTGACGATGGCATGGATCCGCTCCGCGAGGACGCGGTCCGCGTCCGCCATCTCGGCGATCTTCGCGAGCACGTCGCGCTCCGCGTCCGCGGCGGACGCGCGGGAGCCGCGGCGCGCGGCCGTCTTCAGCTCCTGGGCGTGCTCCTTCATCGCGGCCCGCTCGTCGTCGGTGAACCCGTCGAACGTCTTGCCGGCGGCGGTGGTCGTCCTGGTGGACTTGCGCGTTTCGTTCATGGTGAGATCTCCTTGTCCGCGAATTCTTGGTAGGGACGAGCGGTTGCGGTCAGCCCCACGTGCCGGCGATCTGCCGGGTGGTGGCGTTGAGCCGGTTGAACAGGTTGGTGACGCCGATCATCAGGATGATCGCGGCCAGCTGCTTCTCGTCGAAGTAGGTGGCGGCCCGGTCCCAGACCTCGTCGCTCACCGCGTCCGCCCGGTCGGCGAGCCGGGTCGCGGCCTCGGCCAGCGCGAGCGCCGCCCGCTCCTCGTCGGTGAAGTACGGGGCCTCCCGCCAGGCGACGACCGTGGCCAGCCGCTCGTCGCTCACGCCGGCCTTGCGGGCGGTCTTGGTGCCCGCGTCGACACAGGAGGTGCAGCCGTTGATCTGGCTGACCCGCAGGTGCACCAGCTCCAGCGTCTGACCGTCCACCCCACCGGCGTGCACGGCCTTGAACAGCTCCTGGATGGGCTGCATCGCGTCGGGCAGGACGAAGGCCGGGTTCTGCATACGGGACTGCATCGTGGTGCTCCTCTTCCGAATCGCCGCCCCGTCCCTCGGGGCGTGACTCCATCACAGCCGGACGGGCTTGCCATGACGACGGCGGTGGGACAGCGTGGGACAGTTGGAACGGCGTTGGCCTGCAGCGATTTGTCCCGATAGGTTTCTTCCGCGATGGGACAGAAAGGCAGGACCCCGGTGGTGGTGCAACAGCGGACGGCCAAGGCGGACCCCCAGGACGAGCTGGCCGCCAGGCTGCGCCTGCTCCAGGAGCTGTCCGGGCGCGGCGTGCGCGCCCTCGCGCGGGACACGGGCCTCAGCTCGTCGTCGCTGTCGCGCTACCTCAGCGGCCAGTCGGTGCCGCCCTGGCCCGTGGTGATCGAGCTCTGCCGCCTGGTCAAGCGCGACCCCCGCCCGCTGCGCCCCCTGTGGGCCCGGGCGACGAACCCCCTGCCCGCGCCCCCGAAGGCGAGCCGCCAGGTCCAGCCCCCGTCGCCGCCCGCCGGCGCCCCGCTCCCGCCCCGCAACGACCTGCCGCGCGACGTGCCCGACTTCACCGGGCGCGCGGCCCAGCTCGCCGCCGTCCTCGACGCGGTGGGCAGCAGCCGGGTGGTCGCCGTCGACGGCATGGCGGGTGTCGGCAAGACCTGCCTGGCGGTGCACGCCGCGCACCGGCTGGCTGCCGAATACCCGGACGCCCAGCTCTATCTGGACCTGCACGGGTTCACCGAGGGACGCGAGCCGCTCGATCCCGACCCCGCGCTGCGGGCACTGCTCGCCGCGCTCGACGTCCCGTCGGAGAAGATCCCGCAGGAGGGCGGTGTCGAGCCGCTGGCCGCCTGCTGGCGGTCGGAGCTGGCCGGCCGGCGGGCCGTCGTGGTCCTCGACAATGCCGCCGGCGCCGACCAGGTCCGCCCGCTGCTGCCCGGCGCGGGCTCCTCCGTCGCCCTGATCACCAGCCGCAACCGGTTGCTGGGCCTGGAGGAGGTGCCTCCGGTGTCACTGGACGTGCTGACCCCGGAGGAGAGCGCGGAGCTGCTGGCCCGCGCCAGCGGCGACCCCAGCGGTCCGGACGGCCGGCTGGCCCGCGACCCGCAGGCCGCGGCCGAGGTGTTGCGGTTGTGCGGTCACCTGCCGCTGGCGCTGCGCCTGGCAGGGGCCCGGCTGCGGCACCGGCCGGGCTGGACCGTGGGCATCCTGGCCGAGCGGATCGCGGAGGGGGCCGGCGAGCTCGACAGCGCGCTCGCCATGTCCGTACGCCAGCTCGACCGGGCCGAGCGCCGGATGTTCCGGTTGCTGGGCCTGCTGTCCGGGTCGTCCTTCGACGAGTACGTGGCGGCGGCGCTGGCGGACGTGCCGCTGCGCGGCGCCCGGACGATGCTGGAGGACCTGCTCGACGCCCACCTCGTCCAGCAGCCGTCGGCCGGCCGCTACACGCTGCACGACCTGGTGCACCAGTACGCGCACCGGGCCGCCGCGGAGCAGGACTCCGCGGAGGAGCGGGCGCAGGCGCTGGGCCGGGTGCTCGACTACTACGTGCACGCGGCGGCCGCCGCCGACGCCGCGATGCCGTACGTGTCGGGCAGCCGCGCGCCCTCCGCGGGCCGGCCCCCGGCCGAGCTGCCCCGGTTCACCGACAAGCACGCGGCACTCGGCTGGTTCGCCACGGAGTACACGAACCTGATGGGCGCCTTCGAGCTGGCCGTCGCCACCGGAGCCGACGCGCACGCGTGCGAGCTGCCGCGCTTCATGCGGGCGTTCTTCGCGCGGCGCTGCGGCACGACGCACCTCAACGTCCTCTTCGAACGATCGCTGGTGGCCGCGCAGCGGCTGGGCGATTCGTGGCAACTGGCCGAGGCGCACAGCGACCTGGGCTTCGCCCGCTACAACGCGGGCCGGATGGCGGAGGCCGGCGCCGCGTACGAGGCGGCGGCACCGCTGGTCTCCCAGGCCGGGGACACCCGCTCCGAGGCGGATCTGATCATGCGGCGCGGCCACCTGAGATGGGACGAGGGCGACGTCGAGGAGCCGTTCGAGCTCTTCCGGCGGGCGGGCGAGCTGTACGCCGCCGCCGGCTGCCCGCAGGGCGCGGCCCACGCGACCGCGGACGAGGCCTGGGCGATGCTGCAGCTGGGACGGCACGAGGAGGCGGCCCGGCTGGCCCGCGAGGTGCTGGACGTGGCGCACGCCGACCCCGCCTGGCCGGCCGCGCTGACGGCCCGGATCACCCTCGGCATGGCCATCGTCCACGAGCAGCCCGACGAGGCCGCGCAGCACCTGCGCCATGCCCTGGAGCTCGCCCGCGAGGACGGCCACAAGCACAACGAGGCGTGGTGCCTCAACTGCCTGGGCGTCGCCCTGCGCGAGACGGGCCGCCACGAGGAGGCACTGGCCAGCCACCGGCAGGCGTTCGCCCTCCTGGACGAGCTGTTCGAGGAACACTGGAAGATCCACTTCCTGCACGCCTACGGCGAGACCTGCCGGCTGGCCGGCCTGCCCGACGAGGCCCTGCGCCTGCACCGTCAGGCGCTCGAGCTGGCCCCGAAGCTGGGCTACCGGCACAAGGAGGCGCTGGCCCACGAGGGGATCGCCGCCGTGCTCGACGAGACGGACCCGGCCGCCGCCGCCGACCACCGGGCCGCGGCACAGGCCATCCGCCAGGACCTCGCACCGGCCTGACGCCGGACCAGCCTGACGCCGGACCGGCCGTCCAGCCCCTAGAAGGCGGTGAACGTCCGGGGCTCCCCGCTCAGCCGCGCGCTCTCCTGCCGCGCGACGGCCGGGGACACCTTCGGCGGCGTCCGCCGGAGCTCCGCCTCCAGCTCGGCCAGCACCGTCTCGGCCTGCTGCTTGAGCCGCTTCCTGTAATGACTCAGGTCCTCCCCGAACCTCCTGGCGACGGGCCCGATCCACACGGTGTCGCCGGAGAAGAGGGCGAACGGCTCGTCCAGCGCCGCCCCGAGCCTGGCGACGTGCTGCTCCACCTTGGCCAGCGCCTGCCGCAGCGCCTCGTAGCGGGGATTGTCCACCGGCATCTCGGTCATCGCAGCCAACCCATCTCGACGTTACGGGTACGCCTGAGGTGGGGTGGAGGAGTATGGGAGCGGCTGGCCCGACGTTCGGAACGGAGACGATGCCGATGACACCGGTGTGGCGTGGTGCGACTGCCGTGGCGCTGCTCGCTGTCCTGGCCGGCTGCTCGACGCCCGACCCCGGCCCGACGGTGGAACAGGCCGGTCAGACCCTTGAGCGGCACATCACCGAGATGATGGAGCAGACGGGTCCGGAGGAGATCGTGGTCACCGATCCGGGCGGCAAGGACGTGCCCTGCGGGACGGATGGGATCAAGCGTACGTACGCCGTGAGGACCACGTACAACAGAACGGACGACAACCTCATCGCCGAAATGGCCGGAAGGCTCGGCACGAGGTGGGGCTACGAGGTGCATGACCCCTACAAGCCGGGTGTGCCCAGGACGACGCTGAAGCTCGCCTCGTCCCGCACCAGCATCACCCTGGAGACGCCCAGCGACCACGAAGCCATGGCCGCGGGCGAGACGGATTGCATCTCGCGCGGGTAGCTCACGCCTGATCACCCTTCAGTCTCCTCCCTTCAGAACCGTCTTCAGATCGGGATCGATCGTGGCGAGGTACTTCTCCACGTTGTCCTGATCTCCGGAGAACCTCCCGGACGCCGCAGCGGCCACCGTTCCCAGCATCCGGCGGTCGGCCTCGCCGTCGACACTGCCGTTCTCCTTCAACCAGGTCAGGAAGGCCCTGGTCGCCTGCGGGTCCGCACTGATCTCCGAGTACGGCCGTAGCCGTCCCTGCTCATCCACGATGAGCGGGTCGGTCGGTGGTTTGAACCCGACAGGAGGATCCTTCGAGGTGTAGCCGTGCGCTATGAGGCCGGAGGCGATGTCATGAAGGACCCTGCGCGAGTGCTCCAGCTCTTTGTTGTTGACGTCCGGCATCCGGAGGTCCGGCTCCATCGCGGCTGCGATGCCGTCCTTGAGCCCCCAGCTGAGGAACATCCAGCCCGCCGCCGCGGGTAGCCCGCCGGCGGTGGGAAGGAACAACATCCCCGCGTCCATCCCCTTGTCCAGGACCTGGCCGAAGCGTTCGACGTCCTCCTTGTCCTTGAGGTCCGCGGTGCCCCGGACGGCCTTCATCGCGGCGAACTGGATACCCGCGACCGTGCCCAGCCGGGCGAAGACCTGCTCGACCGCCGTCTGCTGCTGCCGCCGATCCGGAGGAGGGAAGGCCAGCAGATGCCGGTCCGCTCGCACGCCCTGCTCGAAGAGCCGCTGTGTGAGAGCCGCCATGCTCTTGTTGAACGGCTCCATGTGGGCATCGGTGTCCGTGAAGGTCTTCATGAACCGATAGCTGTCCGTCAGGGACAGGCGGAACATCGGGGTCGTCCCGACGAGCTTGTCGTCGAAGCCGCCCAACCGGCTCGGCAGCACCGAGTCGGGATCCAGAAGTATCGCGCTCGCGGCGAACTCCGTGGCGTACGCGCCGGCGATCTCGGCGAAGTGTTTCCGCATCGCGTCGTGCTTCAGCAGTCCCGGCCCCTGCGTGATCACCTGGAACGCGAACCTGGCCGCGTTCTCGCTGTGCGCCCCGTCCTTCTCGTCGTACACGCCCGACGCCGCCGCCAGCATGCGGCCGAACGCGTCGCTGGCGGCCGGGTCGCGCGACACGTGCGTGCTCAGCCGCGCGAGATCCGGCACCGAGGCCCGGGCCGCCGTGGGGTTGCGGGACAGGGCGCTGAGGAAGCGGCCGGTGGTGTCCACGCGGCCGGTCGGGGTGGGCTGCAGGTGGCGGCGGGCCACGGCGGTGAGCCACTGCGTGGGGAAGGCGCCTTCGCTGACGAGCCAGGACAGCGAGTCGGCGTCGATGCCCTCCCCGCCCCGCTCGATGTCGCTCATGATCTTGGGGAAGCGCGGGTCGGGAGGGGCGGCGGTGGTGGCGGCGGCGAACAGGCGGCTGAAGTCGCCGAGGATCTTCTTCTCCTCGGGTCCCACGGGGATGCCGGTCGCGGCCGGCCCGAACAGGTCGAGGATGTTCTTGGGCAGGGCCACGGTTCCCGCTGTCCCGAGCTCGCCGAAGAAGGCCGCGGCGAAGTCGGGGTCGTCCTTGTGTGCCAGCACCCGCTCCATCAGCTCCTTGAAGCGCTGGGCGGCGTCGTTCGGCCGCGGGCTGCTCATGCCGCGTTCGGCCTCCAGGGCGTACTGCCGGAAGAGCGCGCCCATGGCCGCGCCTTCGCGCCGGGACTGCTCCGGCGTGGCGAACGGCATCGCGGCCTCGTCGTACGTCACGATGCCCGGCGCCCAGCCGGGGACGCGCCTGCGGATGACGGCGTTGCGCGCCCGTAACGCCGGCACCTGCCCCCGGACCCAGCCTTCGATCTCCACGAACGGGGTCAACGTCAGCGTGCCCGCGCCCACGCGCGTCAGCTCCGCCCTGATCGCCTGGGTCTGTTCGGCGACGATCCCGCAGGCTCGGTCCATGGCGGTGA
Source organism: Nonomuraea sp. KM90 (assembly GCF_052246675.1). Taxonomy (NCBI): domain Bacteria; kingdom Bacillati; phylum Actinomycetota; class Actinomycetes; order Streptosporangiales; family Streptosporangiaceae; genus Nonomuraea; species Nonomuraea sp. KM90. The sequence continues at coordinate 41,136 of NZ_JBQQCB010000094.1, forward strand.
CGAACGTGTCCATGCGATCAGGGTCGATCCCGGCCAGGTCGGGATGCCAGGGAACCGTCGGATGGGCCACGCGTCGCTCCTCCCTCGACCCTGGACGGTGGCCTGGGCCGGGCCGTACGACTACGTGGCACCAACCCTCCCACAGGTGAGCCGGCGACACTCGCCTTATAACCTTTCGGGCACGACGCAGAGGGAGCCGCGCGAGTGGCGCTCATGGGCCCCTCGGGTTCCGGCAAGACCACGTTGCTGACCACGCTGGCCGCGGCGGCCGTGTCGGAGCCGCTGTCGCGCGGGATCCGCGTGGAGCGGCTGCGCGACGCGCCCGCCCGACCGCTCACGGCCCCAAGGTCCCCGAGCACGTCAGCGCCTGCTATCTCTCCTGATGATGGGCTTTGCTGGGATTGCACGTTTCCGCTGAACGGCCGCCCCCATTGACTGGTGAGTGAACAGCCGGCGCATTGTGCGCCGTCTGTCACCGTGAGGCGGTCGCGATGCCCCTGGACGCGGAGGGAACGAAAGTAGCGGCGCGGGCGGGCCTGAACGGTCAGGCACCGCGCTGTGATCACATGAACGCGCTTCCGGTCGCGGAATCCGCGAAACGCGAATGCCAGGCGTGCCCGGTCGCCGACCATGCCTGGACGCGGTTGCTGGTGTGCCTGAGCTGCGGCTGGGTGGCCTGTTCCGATGACGCGCGGGGTGGCGGCCACGCCCGCGCCCACTACGAGGAGACCGACCACCCCGTGGTCGCATCCCTGGAGCCGGGGTCGACCTGGCGCTATTGCTACGTGCACCGACGAAACGTATGAAACGAGACGAAAGAGACTTCATGGCTATCACCGAACCAGCGGTGGAGCGCCGTCAGGACTACGACGGCTCCGCACCGTTCCCCGGAGCGGAAGAGCACGATCCCGCTTCCCGACCACAGGTGGCGCTGACGGCCGCGATCGTCGTGCTGCCGTTCGTCGCCCTCGGCCTGGTGATCGTCCTGGCGTGGGGGCGGGGAGTCGCGCTCACCGATCTGCTCGTGGCCGCGATCCTGTACGTGGTGACCGGCCTGGGGGTGACGGTCGGGTTCCATCGGCTGCTCACCCATGCCTCCTTCACCGCGCGGCCGTGGTTGCGCGTGACGCTGGCGGTCGCCGGGTCGATGGGCTTCCAGGGGAACGTGATCGACTGGGTGG
>NZ_JBQQCB010000095.1:0-42032 GCF_052246675.1 Nonomuraea sp. KM90
CGGCAGCCCGCCCGGCAGCCCGCCCGGCAGCCCGCCCGGCAGCCCGCCCGGCAGCCCGCCCGGCAGCCCGCCCGGCAGCCCGCCCGGCAGCCCGCCCGGCAGCCCGCCCGGCAGCCCGCCCGGCAGCGCGCCCGGCAGTGCGGCCGTCGGCTGCGCTCCGGTACACGCCGGCTCAGCCGTCTGACCAGGCGTCGCCGACTGTCGGGGGTGAGCGCGCAGCCGCGCGTTGTCCGCTTCCAGTTCGGCGATGCGCTGCAACGCCATGTCGAGCATGATCCGCAGTTCAGCGGGATCATCCCAGTTGTACCCGTAGACCACTCCACGATGATCGACACAGCGCCGCCTGAGCGCAGGAGAAGGAGAAAACATCCACAGATGCCCTGCTCCATCCGTTGAATACCGTTCCGTGCACATCCGTCACGAGGTCGTCGCATTGCGTCGTCGATCGGATGGGCGCGGCTGGTCGGCCAATCGCGCCAGCTCGACGCCATCCGCACCGACCCCGTCCACTCCCCTCCTTCACCACCGCCCCTCGCCACCTGTTCATCACCGGCTTCTTCACGGCGACGCCTGCACTGCCTCGGCGCTCCCTGCTCGCCGCCGGGGTGCGGCGAGGCGCTGCCCGACGCCGGCATCGCCGAGCGCACCGCATGCCGGTTCCGGCCGTACCTGATGATGCACACGGCCGACGATTCGTTCGTGCGTGCCCTAGGTAGCCCCGTTTTCCGCACATGCGTGATCTTCAGCTCAGCCGTGCGTCCGCTTACCCAAGGCAGTCTCGTAAACACGCATCGTCCACACGATCGTGACGCGTTCGTCCGGCCTGGACGGGCAACTCGCCAAGATCCCGAACCCGCCCCGCTGCTTTCATATCCGCATTTGCCCGATTACTAACAGCGAGCAACAGCTGATGGCGCACCATAGCCGTTGTCAGGGGGCAGAGGGACGCGGCGTTCGGCGGTTCCCACCGGAGCGGCAAACGCGAGCAGCCTACTTGCCTTACGTGGCTGACAGGCCTTCAAGCCGTTGACCAGCTACTTCGCTTGAGAACCCCAGATAACCATCGCGGGCGGTTGCGCAAGGCTGCCTGCCCCGCCCAAGGTCGCCTGACCTCGCAACCCGGAAGCGCGACGATTGATACCTGCAGGTGCCGCTCATGGCTGTCCCGCTGTATCACGCGTCAGTCCACCCCGGGCCCGTGGTGGCGGCGCATGGAGCGGGCAGCCTCGCCGCCGGCCCCCCAAAAAAGAAGACTCCCGCTTCGCGGGCCGCTGGCGGGAAACGCTGCAGGACGCGCGCACCTCAGGTGGAGGGCCGATCAGGTTTCGTCGATGACCTTGGCGAGACCCGGTGCCAGGAGCAGGCCGTTGGCCAGCGGAACGAGCAGGCCGTCGCGCTGGAGGATGCCGAAGGCCTGACGAAGGTCATCAGTCTGAGTGAAGGCCTTGACGAGCTGCTCGTCCTCGAGGACGTCGAAGTTGCCGGTGATGATGTAGGGCATGGCCACGGCCGCCAGATCCAAGAGCGCCTGATCGACGGGGATCTGGTCGCCGTAGCGGGCCAGGATGCGCTCGAATTCTTCGACCATCGGCGGGTCGGGTTCTCCCTCGCATGCGTCCAGCCAGGGATGGTGGGCGATCTGCTCCGGGGTCCAGGTCGTGCCGGTCACCGGGTAAAGACCCTTGACGGCGAACTGGAACTTGCTGGCATAGATCAGTTCGTCCAGCGTGGGAATCTCATCGGCGGGCAGCGGGTTGAGCCGGAACCGTGTATGCAGGTGGCTGGCGGTTGGCCAGCGGCGAACGTGCGACGGTGCGGGCGGCACCCGCTGCAGGAAGAGGCCGGGGGCATCGAGGAAACCGTCCGCCATGGGGGTGATCCAGCCGTCACGGTGCAGGATGCCGAGCGCTTCGCGCAGGTCGGACGTCTGAGCGAGAGCCGTGACATGCTCCGCTGTGCATTCGATGCCGTACTCGTTCCAGGTCGTGACACCGATGAAGGACCGGGCGCTGAGGTCCAGCAGCGCGACATCGGCGGGGATCTTCCCGCCGTAGCGGATCAGGACTTCCTCACGGGCCCGATCCACCTCGTCATCGCACAACTCGGGGATCCACTCCAAAGCCAGGAACTCCTCGGGAGTCCACCACTGGCCGTTGACAGAGACGTGATCATCGCCGGTGATCCCGTGCCGGACCGCCAACTGCTCCAGCGTCCCTGCCGTTTCGAGCGGAACCAGCCGCCTCACCGGGGGCTGCCAGCCGAGGTCGACCCACGTGGGCCCAGGCGACGGCAGAAGATCGCCCTTCAGCCCGTCTCGCGACTCCTTCGCGTTCATCTGGCGGCCGGCGCGCCGCTGCCTGCGACGTGCCGCCTTCTGCGCGCGACGCTGCTCCCGATTGGGCTTCCCCATGAGTTGTGTCTCCCCTCGCGGAATGACGTACCGCAGACTTTATAAGTAGCTTTGACTGACAGCAAAGGTGAGAGTAATGGTCCCACTGGAGCGATCCTGTTAAGTGCCCGCACCGATCTGAGACCCGCCGTGCACCAGGAACTCGATCGACGGGAACGACACCGCGACCTGCACCGCACAACCTGCACCACGGCACCGCCGAGTAGCAGGCGCGGCCACGTCCAGCGTCCCCAGCCTGGTGATCGACGGCCGGCCACCGGTCTCAGCCGTACCTGGCCGTGGGGCTGGACATGCTGCCAGAACAGTGGGGGTCAGCCCGCGCCCGTCGGCGGACGTCGGCCAGGGCCAGAGCGCTGACTTGCCCGCCGCCCGCGCCCATTGCTGTGCACCGGCACCACCGCCGTGGTGCCCCTCCACCGGACCTCTTTACCATCACCGGCTGACCGTGTCGATCGGAAAGCGCATCGCTGCCTGGGCATGCGCCGCCGCCCTGTGCCCCTGTGACACCCCGCCCTGGAAGACCGGTACTCCAGAGCGCGTTCGAATAGGTCAGTGCGACGCCGCTACGGCATACCCCCGTGCGCTGACCTCCGGCCCGTCCTACTCCAACCCCCCGCACATGGGGCGAGCAGCACCTCAATGGCGATCCAGCCCAGCACGGCCAAGATGATCAGCAGCGCGAACATGCACCACGCCCACCGCCTCATGCCGTCACCCTACGTGACCGACCATCGGGGCATCTGACCTGCGGGCGGGGACGCCCTCCCACCATGCAAGCGCATTCCATCCCGCCCCCGCGTCGCCGTTCCACCCCCGCGCATTTCCTGATACACAGGGCCACCGCGATCGTCGGAGGCACACCACCGCTCGTGCGGGCCGCCCGGCTTCCCAACGCACCGGGCTGCCCTCTCTTTCGCCTTTCTGTTGGCTCTGCTCCGTACCACCCCGGTACCGCGCCCAGGCGGCCCGGGTGAAGGGCGGGCCGGCCTACGCCCCGGCCCACCACCACCCCCGCAGGGCCGTGGACCGACGCCAGCCATGCCACCTCGCACACAGCCCCCGACTCCCCCTGCGGCAGGCACGAGCATGCAGGGCCGACACCCCTCCGCCCCCGGGGGTCAGCCCCGAGGATGTCTCAACGCCTCAGCACACGGGCTCACGCTCGCCCAGGCCGGGCATCTCCAGCATGGCCCGCAGCACCCTGCCCGCCACCTCGACGATCTGCCCCGTCGGCAGGTCCTCACCGTGATACCGCTGTGTCAGCAGCGCATCCACCGCCCCCGTCACCGCGCCCAGCACCAGCCTCATCCCCGCCACCCCCACACCCGCACCCGCCTCCGCGCCCGCGCCCGCTTCTGGCACGTCCACCTTCAGCACGCCCAGCACCGTCAATAGCGGATTCGGCCGCGCATACGCGCCGATCAGGTGGTGACGCTCCACATACACGATCCGATGCAACCGGCCATCGGCCGCCACCATCTCGACATGCGCCGCCACCACCGCGCATACCTCCCCCACCCAATCCCCGCCCGGCTTCCTCCACCGCGCCCGCGCCTCACCCGCCAGCTCCGCCGCGCAGCGATCTATCACCGCCGCCAGCAACCGCTCCTTACTCCCGAACAGGGTGTAGTACGACCGCATGGAGCACCGCGCCTCCCGCGCCAGGTCGCCAATCTGCGTCCCGGCCAGCCCCACCCGGCCGAACAGGTCGAACCCAGCCCCGATCAGCCGCCGCGCCTGATCATCTTGCTGTTGCCCGCCGCCCTTGCCACCCCACGCCTTCTCCGCAGCAGCCTGCCCCGCCGCCAACCCATCCCCGGCCGCCGCATGCCTGGCCAAACTGAAAGCCACCCGCGCCCGCCAACGGTTGCCCGTATCCATGGCCCGAGCCGCGTCCGAAAGCTCCGACTTCACCACTACGCCCTCAGCAGCCAGCCGCGCCAGCGCCTTGCGCAGATAATCCCGCGTCACCCGGACCGGTAACCGCAGCCGCAGCTCCTCCAACGTCAAACTCTCCGGCTCCACCGGCAGCCGCTCCACAATCTGCTCACGCACCACCGACACGCCCCACACTCCCATCATCCGTTTTATGCCGTCCTCATCGGATCGTTGTGAGCGGCTCTGTACCCCGGCGGTCAGGCTCCGGGTTCAGATCCGCCGCTCTGCTTACGCGCCTGTTCTCCCGCCGCCGCAACGCCCGCTGCCCGCGACCGGGACTCGCCCGGCAGATTCGCCTTGGTGTCACGTCCCCAGATCTTCGACGGCTGCTCATGCTCATGCCACAACCGCAGAAATTGCAGCCGTGCCACCCACAACAGCGTCGTGATACTGCCCCGAGCCACCCCCCAGCGCCACCGCCTCCGGCGTCACATGCTCCGCGTACGCGGCCAGCACTTCCTGGTTCCGCTTCGCCAGCCGCCGCCAGATCTGCGCCAGCGCCAGCACCTCAATAGTCCGCTCCTCATGCGAGACCACCGGCCCCGGCAGCATCCCGCCAGAACGCCTCAAAGTTTCGGCGACAGTCCGCCGTGACCCCGGCTGTGACGCTCGGCCAGGCCACGCGAATGCCAGTCGGCCAGCACATGACTGGTGATCGCGCGCTCACCACACCCCAGCAGCTCCCCGTCCGCAGGAGGGTCTGCCTCAGCACGCGCGTACAACTCCTCAGCCATCGCCGACCACGCCACCTCATACCGGTCATCGGCGCTGATACTCCGGCTCGTCCACCGCGACCGATACAGCGCCACCCGCTCCAGATCAGCCAGCGTCACAGCAAAGCGCAGCGGAGTCTCCGCCGCCCGCCGACGCACCTCCACATTCACCAGCGCCCACACTCCTGCCACGTTGTTGTCACCGAAACTTTGTGAGCGGCCCCCGCCACACCCGGCACAGGTGGGCAGGCGGGGGCCGCTGTCCCTGGTCGAGCGGACGATGCCGTCAACGCCGTCAACGCCGTTCAGCGCCGCCGTCAACGCCGTGATGGCCGGCCAGGGGAACGCGACCAGCCTGAGGACAACGGGGGCGTGGCCGGGGATGACCACTGCCCTCCATCCGATCGCCAAGCACATGCAGCACACCTGTGGCCCCCGGCCCGCCATGGCACCCACGACAGCCCGAGGGCTGCTCTTCCTGGCTCACTCGAGAGCGGCCCAGCGGCCGCCACCAGGAAGGCGCGACCAGACCTCAGGACGAGGAGTCGGAAACGTCCCCCCGCTGATCGCCCGCCTCATCCACGCCCAGCACCCTGCCCAGCAGCCACCCGTCAGGCATCCGCCCGTCACTTACCGGCGCGTCGTCCTCGCCCGCCCGCCCGTTGACCGGCGCCCGCAGCGCCGCCGCAGGCACGCCGCTCCACAGCAGCACGGCCAGCTCCGCGAACGCGCCGGCCCGCACGCCGTTCACGAACCGTTCCCAGACCAGGTTCGGCACCTCGAACACCTTCGGCTGCCAGCCCATCGGTGCCACCCCGTCGAATCGCTCCTCGATCCGCGCCCGCACCCAGTCGGGCCGCACCGGCACCCGCTCCGGCACATACCGGCCCCGATGCACCGCGAGCACGAACTCCGCCCACGCCTGCGCCCGCACCCGCAGCCCCCACCGCTGTCCCCACCGGACCTCCACGAACGGCCCGAACGCATCCAGCCGCGCTTGCAGGAACCCCGGATCATCGCCCGTCATCGCGCCACCCCCACCGGCCCGGCCCCGTACATGACCGAGGACCGTTCCCGCACCGCCCTCGCCACCCGCCGCGCCGCCGTCTCCACCGCCGACCCCGGACAACTCGTGAACCCCCCGCCGCCGCCCGGCACCGGCTCCACCGACCAGCGAAACCGCCACCCCTGATCGGCCCATTCACACCACACCGGCAGGCCGACAGCCCAGATCCCGACCAGCGCGATGCCCTCACACTCCGAAATCTCCGGCTTCAGCCCCAGCCGGCCCAGCTCACCCGCCAACGCCCGCGCCATCCGGCCCGCCGGACAACCCGCCTCTCCCCCGCTCCCGGCTCCTGCGCTCACGGCCGTCCGGCTCGCCACTGCCGTACTCATGGCCGCCGCCCCACGCCGCCCACGAAATCCACCAGCCCAGCGTCCTGCGCCGCCAGCTCTCCGGCCACCTCCGGCCGCCACAACGGCACCCGCACCAACCCCGGCTCCACCAACTCCGCACCCGCCACCGTGAAGAACCCCGCGATGTCCTCCTCGCTGCGCAACGCCACCGACGCCGACGCCCGCGCATACGCTGCCACCGCCCGCACGGTGGTCTCCGTCCGCAGCACATGCGACACCACCAGAAAGCTCCCCGGTGCCGTCCCTCCCATCAGGTGCCGCACGATGCCGTACGGATCCTCCTCAGGCAGCACGAAATGCAGGCTCGCCACCAGCAACACCGCCACCGGCTCACTGAAATCCAGCAGCTCAGCCGCGCACTCCACGATCGTGGCCGGATCACGCATATCCGCCTGAACCATCTCGGTATGCGCATCAGTCGCCAGCAGCGCCCGCCCATGGCAGAGCACCACCGGGTCATAATCCACATACACCGTGCGTACCGTGCCCCCCTCCGGCACCGCCTCCTGAGCCACCTCGTGAACGTTGCCATCGCCGGTAGGCCAGTGCCGATGTCCAGGAACTGACGCACCCCCCGCTCCGCCAGATACCGCACCGCCCGGCCCAGGAACGCGCGATTCGCCCGCGCACACTCCCGCGCGTACGGATTCAGCCTCAGCGCTTCCTCAGCCGCCGCCCGATCGGCCGGCTGATTGTCCTTACCACCGAGGTAGTAGTCATACATCCGCGCCACATTCGGAATATCCGGATCCATCACCCGGGACTCCATCGCACCCCGATGCCCCAGAGGATCCGTATCCTGCGCCGTCGCATTGCCTTCGGCGTTGTGTCGCCTTTCCGCACCGGCCGTATCCCGTGCCACGGGTCAGGACCTCGCTTCCTGATCGAGGGAGCCTTACAGCGCGACCACGCCTGCGGCTCCCGCCTTTGTGGCGTTCACCCACCCCTGACTGGATGGGCTCGTTGGGAGGCACAATGCTCTGCCCTGTGCCTAACCCTTCGTTGAACTGGGTCATCACGATCCCCGTGAAGGGCCCGCTCTGCCATCTCACCTGTGGTATCTCATGATGAGATACTCTTCTTGCTTGCTTCCGGGACAGGAGTCAGCGTGAGCCCTCAGGCGTATGACCCGATCGTCATCCCCCTCCGGTCATGGAGACTCCCGAGCACCAAGACCGCGCTTCAGGCAAGGGACGTACGCGCCTTGTTCGCCCTCGCAAAACACCACGGCGCAACCCAAACTCGCCTCGCCATCGCAACCGGAATGCAGCAAGGCAGAGTCAGCGAAATAATGCGCGGCGTCCGCACGATCACGGCCATGGACACCTACGAACGCGTAGCCGAGGGTCTAGGGATGCCCGACGAAGCGCGACTGATGTTTGGGCTTGCTCCCCAGCACCCGGCTGGCCTTGATCACCTAGGCCCGGTAGGGCGAGCGGAGGTCATCCGAACATTCCCCTCCCAGTCAACGGCGACCCAGGACATCCGTACTGCCACGCGCCACGCCACGGCTATCGACGTCCTCGCCGTCAGAGGACTAGGAATACTCGGCCTCAACGACTCCCTCCTGCGCCCCGAACTGATCGGGGAACCCGATGCCCCCCGCACTCTTCGTGTACTGCTTCTCTCCCCTGACGGTGAGGCCGCCGCTCACCGGGCCGAGGAGATCAACGAAACGTCCGAAACGTTCTCTTCCGGCATCCGGCTCGCAGAGGCCCGCCTGAGAGAACTGGGCACCATCGCCCCAACGCTCACCGTCGAGGCTTACCGGTACAACACCCTCCCCATCTGGCGGCTGATCATCTTGGATGACATCCAGTACGTGTCAGCATTCGGCCAGAAGTGGGAAGGGCACGAATCCGCCGTTTACAAGATCGCACCTACCCCCCAAGGGGCTCTCCACCGGGGTTTCCGTCGTCTGTTCGAGCAAACTCTCCGCACCGCTCAACGCATCATCTGAAAGTGAGGACATATGCGCATCGAAGCTGAACTGAAGGCCCGACTCCGCGATCCTGACCTGGTTGGCCAGGCACTGGATCAGCAGGCCGCGAGCACGACCAGCATCTACCGGGACACCTACTACGACTGCTCGGACCGCTCCCTCACCGCCATCGGCCGTGAGTTGCGCATCCGCACGGTGACCAGCAACGAGGGACGGCGGATCCTGCTGACCCACAAGTCGCCCATGGTGGACCAGGCCAGCCATTCCAAACCCGAGGACGAAACGGAAGTCGCCGACGCAGAGGCAACCGACGCCATCCTGAGGAGTCTTGGTTACCACCCGTACATCTCATTCGAGAAGCACTGCATCAATTGGCAGTTCCAAGCAAGGGGACGCGCCATGCTGGCAACCATGGTCACCGTCCCCGAACTGGACGGCACTTTCCTGGAGATCGAAACGATCGTTGATAGCCTCGATCAGCTTCCGGCCGCACTCCAAGCGGTGAGAGCGCAGATGTACGACCTCGGGATCACCGATGACGATCTATCGACCATGGACTACACCGAAGCAGTCACAGAGCATCGAGCCCACCATCGACCCACCAACCCATGAGGCCTACGTGCCCGCCTCAACCGCAGCTTGGCGTCTTGTCTCGGAGGAAAGCCGAAGGGCTTGAAGGCCCCGCCTTGCCGAATGCATCACTCCGCTGACCGCGCGGCTCCTGGCCCAGGCCGGCTGGGAGTCATGCAGGCCCTGGAGGGAGATGCGTGCCCGCCACGGATGGGCGTGCCGGAAGTAGTCGCTGACGTGTGCCGACCAGCCGCCATCGTCGATCACACCGATCGTCACCCTCCTCGCTGTAGGACGCCGGCCCGGGCCGTCGGCCGTCACCAGGGTCGGAGCCCGCCCTGCCGCGCGCCACGCCCTCGCGGTGCTCATCACCCCAGAGTGCGGAACGTCGCTCCAGGAACAGGGTGGCCGGCGAGGACCAGTCGCAGCCGATCCAGTGCTTCCTCCGGCGTACGGCCGAGCCCGTGATACTGCCAGGCGCCGCGAAAGACGCTGGCCACGTGTAGCAGGCTGGGGTCAGCCTCGGGGTAGGCGTCGTGAGTTATCTTTGGTGACTCTTGGTGTGCAGCAAGTACTTCAAGTAGTGTTGGCGGCTACTTGGCGCACAGTATCGGGGGGTCCGTACGGCATGTTGGGCAGGTCAGGGGCGCCCGAGCGGCATTACCGGGCTGAACGAGCGGTGGCCGCAGATGAGTCGGTTCCGAGCAGGACCGGCAAGCCCTCGCCGAGGCGATCCACCAGTTCTCGCAGCAGGAGAGCGACCCTGAGCGGCGGCTCACGGCCTGGGAGGCGCCCGAGACTCTCGGGCTTCTGACCGACGACCGATCGTGACGGCAAGGGCGTCCGGGACCGGGGTTCAGGAATCGCCCGTCCTGCCCCGGCGCCGAGGATGATGGCGGGCATGGATGAGCCGAGCAACTTCACCGAGCGCTTCACCGTCACCATCGGTCTGCACGAGGAGTTCATCGTCGCCCGTGTCGTCGGCGAGCTCGATTACGCCTCCGCCGGGTTTCTGCACCAGCAGGTCAAAGATGCCTGGGCGACGCAGCCGGCCGGGCTGGTGGTGGACCTGAGCGGGCTGACGTTCTGCGACTCGATGGGCGTCGGCGTGCTGGTGCTCCTGCTGCGCCAAAGCCGGGAACAGCAGAGCAACCTGGTCTTGTCCAGCGTCCCGCCCCTGCTGGAGCGCATCTTGACCATCACCGGCCTGCGCACCGCCTTCCAGGTCGAGGCATCGGTCGAAGAGGCCATCCAGGTCATCCAACCGATCCCGAGGCCGGCGGCCGAGCAACCTCCCAGTGAGCCCGAGCCCGCCTGAGTCCCCGAGCCCGCTGAACCGCCCGCGCTGCCCTGCATGAGGCAGCCGGTGATGGGAAGATTGGCAGGGTTCGTGCAGGCGAGGGAGAGGTGGCAGGCATGGAGGAACATGCCGTGCTGCGATGCCCGATCACCACCGACCTGGGGGTCCTGCGGGATCAAGTACGCGACTTCGCGGCGGCGGCCGGTTTCGCCGGCACCCGGCTGGACGATGTGCTGCTCGTGGTGGGGGAAGCAACGGCTAACGTCCTGGAGCACGGCAGCGGCTCCGGCACCCTCCTGGCGCGCTCCGACTCCGGCGGCCTGCGGATCGAGGTGTTCGATCCGGGCGGCATGCTGACCGCTGAGCGGTTCCAGCACCACATCACGACTGCGCCGCCCGTCGGCGGGCGGGGAGGGTGGGGACTCTGGGTCATCGCCCAGTTATGCGACGAGGTCAGCCTCGATCACCCCGGCGGCGGGAGCCGCCTGCGGCTGCGCCTGGGGCCGCACCGTGTGATCGTCTTCTCACGACGGCGCGACCGGCGGGCGGGCCTGCAGCGTCTGCCCGATGACGTCACCGCAGGCCAACAAGCACTCTCATCTGCGAGCTGGCCAGGCGGCGGCCTGAGTGAGGCCGGCATACGGCGGGAACAGGTGGACGAGTTGCGTGATGGTCAGCAGCCGGGCCAGGGTTCCCTGCACACCGATCAGCCGGACGGCGCCGCCCCGTTCTTCGGCCCGGCGTTGCCCGCTGATCAAGATCCACAGGCCATGAGAATCGCAGAAGCTCAGATCGCGGGCGTTGATGACGATTCTGGGAGTGGGCTCGTTCAGGAGCTGGTCGAAGACGCGCTGCAGGTCGGGCCGGGTCTGGTGGTCCAACGACCCGTCGAGGGCGACGAGGGAGAATCCGGGCCGTTGCTCGGTAGTGATCCTTAACTGAGTCATGGCGGAAGCTATGGGTCAAGCCGGGCGCCACGCCACCACAGGGAGACCGCGGCGGCGCCCAGCCCGGCGCGAGGACAACGTCACATCCCCCTACCCGGATCTCGCACGCTAACCGCGGCAACCAGTCCGGATCATCGAGCAGGTGCCATGCCAGTCGCCCGGCCCTCAGACTGCGGACTCTGTCACCTGAGTGTCACCCCACCCAGCTCATCTGGCGGCGGTCTTTCACACGGCTGATGGACATCTCGACGGCACGGGGAGCGACCATCGCGGCCGATCTACTTGCCCTACGTGCTAGAAAAGATCATATCGATCTGACCTGCGAGAATAGGCCAAGAATCCAAGATAACCGTCGCATCGAGCGGGTCTCGCTGAGCGAGTTGCACGCCGGAGACGGTGAGTGCCTTCTGCCCGTTGCCCCGCTCGACGGTGATGGTGATCTCTTGTGGGGCGATGGTGCGGGCCTTGCGACGAGGCGGCGCCGGCGGCGCGGGGGCGAACAGCCTTTCCTGCAGCGGGCGGCGGCACAGGCACCGCTCGTCGATGCTGGCGTGCTTGGCCATCTCCACCAGTTCCGACGAGGGAATCGGCCGGTGGATGTGAAAGCGGTCGTCGACGAAGCCTTGCGGACCGAGCCAGGTGCAGCCGGTGGCGTGCACGCTGAGCTCGGCGGTTGTGGCGCCCATCTTCCACATCTCCGCCAGCGTGACCATCGCTTCCCGGCCTTCGTGCGGCGGGTCGGTCGTCTGAGCCAGGCGTCTTTCCAGGTCCCGCAGGCTCACCCCGCGCGCCTGATCCCTCTTGCCGATCTTCCCTTGGGTCCGATCACGCTGGCGAGCTGTCTTGGCTTTCCTCTCCTGGGCTCGTACGGCGGCCAGCTCATCGTGAAGGGTCCCCAGGCTCTCCATCACGGGAGCCAGATCAGGGAAGGCCTTGGCCCAGGCACGAACCTCGTCCAGGGGAGCTCCGTGGTTGCGGCTGACCCAGGCGAGCTTGTGGGGCATCTTGGTGCCGGTGCGGATGACACCTTCAACGATCGAGCGGCGATAGGCGGCTACGGCATCGCGGATCTTCTGCTGCAGGTCAGGTTGATCACGGAGAAGGTCGCGGATCTCGGCTTCGGAGCGACGCATGATCCTGCGGGCCTTGTCCGGGCTGCCGGTCTTGCGCACGTGATGAAGAAATCGCTCGGACAGGTCGGCCATGGCCGGCTCCTCCGTGTGCGTCCCGGGTGTGGCAATGCACGCCTACTGGATCACCGTTGGCGGCGACAATACCGACGCGGATCCCGAGGCGCTACCCGGTGCCCCATGCCGGAAGCCTGGTGCGGGCATCGGCCGTGGTGCAGGAGGTGCGGCGCCGGGAGTTGTGGGCGAGAAGCGGAGCAACCCGGGCATGAACCACTCGGGGGATTCCCGCAACGCTTCGTGATGTCCGAGGGGCCAGCCAGCGTCGTGCCCCCTGACGTAGGCAGCTGATGCGCTCGGAGGCAGGCTTGCGGGAGCCGTACCGCTCACGAGAACCGTAGTCACGCCATCGGCGTCGCAGGAGGGGCGGAATCCGTGACGGACCCTTGTTCCCGCGCAGGTCACGCACGTTGATGGCTGCACCTGCCCTGGCGGGTGCGCAGTAGCACGAAACCACCTGCACGGCCCAGCAGCGGCTCCGCGAGTGCACACCGCCACCCCTCAGCCGGCAGCTTGGCTCCACGGGCAATGCGCCTCGATGACGTGCGCGGGGTCGAGGTCGGTTCGCGGCCAGAGGTAGCAGCAGGGGCGCCGGTGCCGAAGTCCCTCCCGAGCGGTGTCCACCAACACCTCAACCACCAGCTCGGGGGGGCGGACCTGCGTGTAGCTGATGGGGTCACGCTCACCGTCCGGACTCGACGCCCAGCCCAGCGGCAGAGGAGCCGACCACGGATGCTCCCCAGCCGCGGGGATGAGCAGGGGCGCCATGTCAGTGGCGGCCCCGCGCGGTGAGCTGGGTGGTGCGCCCGACGACGCGGAGCCATCCCGACGTCGCCATCCGCGAGCACCGGCCCGGGGCCCCAAGCAGATGTCGCCGGTCAGCCGGACAATCCATAGAAGCCATCCTCGATGGGCTGTACGGGCGAAGCCCGTTCCTTTTTGCTGTTCATGATCGGAGAACAAGATCGAAGATGGCGCCTTTACGTTGTAGATTAATAAAGTCCCCTGCATGCCTGCAGGTAGGAAGCGACCGACCGTAGGGGATTGCGATCCGCCACTCGGTGCGTAGCCTCGCCAGGCTGTGCTCCAGCTGGGCCAGCGGAGACAACGACCTGCGCCCGTTCCAGTCCTTCGGGTGCGGCCCCTCCGCGGCTGCCTGATGCCCGATGTTGTAACCCAGCTAGTGTCGGGGCCGGCCGAGCACCGACGCGGTACGCAGATGTTGTTGAATCAGCCTGACCACGCCTGGCCATATCGCTCTGCATGCTCGCCGCACAGGGAAGGGCCCGGCGCCGGAAGGCTTCGCAGGGCTGGGCGCGGGCCCTCCCGTCAACCCCTCCCTGACAGGAGTGGCCATGTTCAGCACATCGATGCTGGCACCCGCGGGGGTGTCACCGTCCAGTGGTTCATTCCGACCGGTTGGAGCCTGAAGGGTTCGGTGGTGGGTTCGGGCGGGCGCCGAACGGGAATCCCCGGCGGATCGGGTCTGCGGCCGGCGGCCCAGGCGAAGACGCGTAGATGAGGCGGACGGACATCATGGCGACCGACTACGACAGCCCCCGTAAGACCGACGACGACTCGGCGCAGGACGGTCTTGCCGAGCTCCAGGCCCGCCGTGTCGATGCCTCCTCCGGCAGCATCGACGTCGATGAGACCGACCTGGCTGAGTCGATCGAACTACCGGGGGCGGATCTGTCGGATGAGGAGTTGTCCGTGCGGGTGATCCCGCCTCAGGCAGACGAGTTCACCTGCTCGCGTTGCTTCCTGGTGCGCCACCGTAGCCAGCGCGCGCCTGGGCGAGACGATCAGCACATCTGCTTGGAATGCGCCGCCTGAGCGGGACGACGAGCGCTGCTTGTGCCGGGGCGGATGGACTCATCTTCTCTGGATCTTTCCACCCGCTCCTCTCGGCAGCCGAGACATCCAGGCAGGGTTTCTCCCGGGTGAACGGGGCCGTCGCGATCCACTGGTGCGCGGGCAAAGCCAGGACACCACCATTGACCGAGGCAGAGCCGACAGGCCCAGCGGCAAGAGCCCATCCTCGTGACCGGATCACCATCGTGAGAGCGCCATACTTGCCGCATGCACGCCATCAGCAGCACATGGGACGACGTGATCCCCACTGACGCCTCGGTACTCGACATGATGGCGGGCGGTTTCCGTTCCTACGCCTGCCTGTGCGGTCAGGCGCTTACCGACTACGCCGCGGCTCAGCTCCACGCCATCGAGACGGCGCAATGCTCGGTATGTCTGGGGCGGACGCGAGTGTCGCTGGCGCCCGGGACTGAGCACGGGTGCGGCTACTGCGGTGGCGCAGGGACGCGTGACGCGGAGCTCGCCGAACAACTGGCCCGGGGCGCCGTAGAGGCGGCCGTGGACCAGCACGCGTTCGCCCAGGCTGTCGCGAGCTTTCAGGGCCGCGAGTTCACCAAGACCGAGATCCACGAACGCCTGGCCGGGCTGGTCCCCGAAGCGACCACGCCGCAACTGGCCGGCCGCGTGGGGCAATTGATGCGACTCTTCCAGCGCAAGGGCCTGATCATGCAGGTGTCGGCTCCTACCGGCGTGGACAGCAACATCGTCTTCTACGACAATCCCCGCTGGCAAGCCACCACCTCGAGCGCCGAGCAGTGACGATGCACGACGACCCGGCAATACCGAGGCCCGTGTTGCGGCAGGTGATCCAGGTCCTCCGGGAACCCCCGGCCCTGGTCGCGGAGAACCCCGCCGAACGCCGCCGAACCCCGCCATCGCAGCGGCGGCCGGCTCACCTCCCCGTGGTGCGCGGCCCCTGGCGTGCCACGCGGGCAGAGGGCGGAGGCGCAGCGGATGGAGCCGCCGAGCGGAGGGAAGCTGCAGCGCCGGATCCTGCCACCCCGGTTCCGCCGTGTCCTGTCGCCCTTCCATCCGGGCAGGGGACAGACAGCTGACACTCGCCCCGGCCGATCCTCCGCCATCCCGGCCACACCAGGTGACGGTCAGGCGGTCTCCTCGCCGCCGACGTCGTCGACCTCGCGCAGGTCGGCCAGGTCCACGATCTCCTGCAACTCGTGCAGCTGGTAGTAGCCGGGCACGTCGATCGCATGCCCGGCCGGGGCGGTCACTTTGTACCAGACCTCGCCCAGCTGGGCGTCTGGCTCCCGCATCCTGGCGAACAGCCAATGTGGGCTGCCCGCGGTCAACGTGACCGGCTCGACCCGCAGGCCGTCAGCCCTCACCAGGTAGCGGCCCGTCACTCCGCCCACCCGATCGCGCTGTCCACGCATCCGACGATACGCCCGACGCATCGCAGGTCCAGGGCTGCACCCAGCGGCGGGCAGCGTGGCCGCGGGCCGGCGTGGTGACAGCCTCGCCCTGTCCACTGCGTCCGCGAGAGCCGTTCGGGCCAGCCCGAACAGCGAAAGCCGCCCACGCCGTCGCGCTGGCCGCCACCCCCGGGCCCCGCAGCGCGCTTTACCGGCGCGTTCAGGCCGGTTCGCCGGGGTAAACGCGGATCGTACGCTGAGTCCAGCGTGCCGCTGGACTGCTTTCTCCGTGGTGACCGGCCGCTTCGCCACCTACCAGTGCGGAGCGGCCTGTGCGGAAGGACCCGCCCGCGTCGAGCGATGAACCGGCCTGGGTGAGTAGCGATGACGGGACGTGACCCTCGAAGACGCCGGGCCGCCCGTTGAAATCGCCCCGGGCCATCATCAGCCACGCTGCGCGACGCCAGCTGTGCCGCACTGCTGCCGATCGTCCTTCACCGTGGCGCACAACGTCACGGTGGCTCGAAAGGGCGATCCAAGAGCTGGTGTGGCGCATGGTGCCAACGGGAACGCTTCTTGCGGCGCCGTCTCTGCTCGCGCACGCGCGGGACGGCGCTGCATCTCCTGCCGCAGCAGCCGTCAGCGGGTCCGCGACCTGTACCGGTTCCCAGCCCGGCAAGTACGGTGATCTGGTGTCAGAACGAGCCGTCAACGAAGTTGCGAAGCCCACAGGTGAGCCCACAGGCGATTCCGGCGGCCCAGCCGACACGGAGGCATGCTTCGTCTCTTTCCAGGCATGGCGGGAAGCTGCCCTCAAAGCCCAAGAGGCGTCACAGCTGCAGCAGGCAGACGAGGATCCAGACGAGCGCAACGCCAACATCATCGGTCCGCACGGCGCGCGAGTTCTTGAGGACCAGTGCACGACGTGCATCTATCACCCAGGCAACCGCATGGGGTTGAAGCCGCAACGGCTGAAGCAGTTGACCGAGGATACGCTCCGCGACGGCACCTGGATCGTGTGCCATGACACCGTCCCGCCATACCTCCATGGGAGCACTGTCGCAGGGGCAGCGATGTGCCGGGGCTTCTTCGAGCTCTACGGGGAGCGTTCCGAGGGCGTGCGCTTCCTGCGAGACGTCATCGGCCTGGACGAGATCGCACGGCCTGAGGACGGCTCCAACGCGGAGCATCCCAGTGCTGACGAGGACGGAGTACTCCGCGCCACGGTCCGCACCGTGCAGCCGGATCACGGGCAGCCGGATCACGGGCAGCCGGATGACGGGCAGCCGGTTGAGGCGCCGCCGACGTGGGCGCCGGCGCTGGACGCGGTGATGTCCGTGGTTCCCTGCGTGTTCCCCGGCGACCCGGTGCTGCGCATGGTGGTGCACATCGACGAGGTGGTGCTGGCCGGCGCGCCGCCGGAGACCGTGATCATCGAGGCGGCCGTCGACTCGGCAGGCGACGACACCGTACAGGCGCTCCTGGCCGACGCCGACGGCCGCGTGGTGGGACACCTGTCCGGGCTCCGCTACCCGGTGATCGACGCGCCCGCGGCGGCCGAGGAGGAGCTCCGGGAACCCGCGGACTCGTTCGCCGGCCTGCCGCCGGAGGAACTGCGCGAGCACGTCCAGACGGAGGTCCGCGCGGAGATCGCGGCCGTGATGAGGCTCGCCACGGAGGACCTGGCCGTCCGGCGTCCCCTCGTCGAGCAGGGCCTGGACTCGGTGATGACCGTCATGGTCAGGCGGCGGCTGGAGAAGCGCTTCGGCTGCCGCCTCCCCGCGACCCTGCTGTGGCAGCAGCCGACCATCTCCGCGATCGCGGACCATCTGGTGGGCCTGCTCACGACCCTGACGCCGAGACAGGACACCAGGGCCGAGGCGGTTGTCGAAAGCGCGCCGGCGATCGGAGGCTGAGACCGGGACCGCGGATGCCCAGGAGCCTGCGCCGTTCAGAAGAGTCGGTCGCGGGCGTAGTGGGCGGCCTCGGTGCGGTTGCGCACGCCGATCTTACCGAAGGCGTTGTTGATGTGCGTCTTCACCGTCGTCGCGGCGATGAACAGCCGGGCGGCGATCTCGGCGTTGCTGAGCCCGCGCGCGATCAGCCGGAGCACCTCCACCTCCCGCACCGTCAGCCCGTCCGGGCAGACGGTCACCGGCTCGGCGGCGCCCCGGGACAGCACCTCGACCAGCCGCTTGGCCGCCGCGGGCGAGAACGTCGACTGCCCCGCGGCGGCCGAGCGCAGCGCCGCGGCGATCTCGGCCCGCCCCGCGTCCTTGGTCAGGTATCCGCGCGCCCCGGCCAGCAGCGCCGCGTCCACCGACCGGTCGTCGTCGTACGTGGTCAGCACCACCACGGCCACCCCGGGATACTCGCGGGCGATCCGCCGCGTCGCCTCCACACCGTCCATGACCGGCATCCGCAGATCCATCAGCACCACGTCCGGCCGCAGCTCCGCCACCAGCCCCAGCGCCTCCTCGCCCTGACCGGCATCCCCCACGACCTCGACCCCGTCCACCAGGTCAAGCAGCGCCACGAGCCCTTCGCGCATCGCCTGCTGGTCATCCACCACCAGCACCTTCACTCCGGCACCTCCGCCCGCACCTCCGCCCGCACCTCCCACGTCCCGCCGACGGGCCCGGCACCCAGCGTCCCACCCGCCAGCGCCACCCGCTCCCGCATCCCGGCCAGCCCGTACCCGGTGCGACGCGCAGGCTGCTCTCCCGCGTGCTCCCGGGCAGGAGAGGGATTGCGGACCGTCAGGCAGACGGAGTGCTCGCCGTACGACAGCTCGAGCGTCACCGGCCGGCCCGGCGCGTGCTTGGCGGCGTTGGTGAGGGCCTCGCGGGCGGTGCGCAGCAGGCAGACCTCGGCCGCGGGGCTGATCGGCCGCCGCGTCCCCGTCGTGCGCAGCTCGGCCCGTACGGAGTGGTCCCGGCGATGCTCGGTCACCAGCAGGCCGAGCGCGTCCGGCAGCGGGGGCACGTCCTCGCGCAGCGCCGCCACCGCCGCCCGCGCCTCCACCAGCCCGTCCCTGGCGAGCCCGCGCGAGCGGCGGATGCGAGCCACCGCGCCCTCCACGTCCCCTCGCTCGGTCAGCAGCGCCTCGGCCACGTCGAGCTGCACCCCCAGCGCACCGAGCGAATGCGCGAGCACGTCGTGCAGCTCCCTGGCGATGCGGGCGCGCTCGTCCAGCGCCATGGCGCGGGCCCGGTCCTGGAGGGCGCGGCGGTACTGGCGGCGGTGCAGCGCGAACAGCACCGTGCACACCATCACCACGCCCTGGACCAGGATCGACGTCCGCGGCCTGTCGAACCAGACCAGGCTCCCGGCCATCAACCCCAGGTCGGCCGCGGTGACCAGGCAGATGGCCGGCATGCTCGGCGTCATGTGCGCCGCGTACAGCAGCAACATCGCGAACAGGAACACCGTGGGCGCCGCCGACTCCGACCCCGCCACCGTTGCCGCCACCGCGGACCCGGCCGCGAGCAGCACCGTGGGCGCTACGGGGACACGTCCGGCGAACGAGGCCCTGGCGGGCGTGGGGTAGCGGCCATCGAGCAGGACGAACGCCAGCCAGCAGAGCATCGCGACGCCCGGCGCCGACCACACGAGCGCCGCCGCCCGGCCCGGCGAGGCGACCACCAGCGACCAGGCGAGGACCAGGGTCAGCAGCACCCTGGTCAGCCGCCCGGTCTCGGGGTCGTCGGCGGCCAGCAGCCGGGTGACTCGCCCCCACACCTCGCGCATGTGCTAGCGGGCGTCCCGCAGGCTGAGAATCATGTCCACCAAGATAAGGCGGAACGCGAGGAACCCGACGACCACGATCAGGGCCACGACGATGACCGCGATCAAGAACTTCCCGTTCACTTTGCCCCCGTTGGCGTCCAGCAGGCGTTGCAGCAGTTCAAGCCGTTTGTCCATGCCAGAACGCTAAGAAGGTGGGTGGGTGGAGCGGCACCTCAGAAGGGTGGAGATGAGGGTGGAACCGCCGCGGTCTGCCCTACCGGCTCACATGTCCCGCCGGCCCACGACGGCGTGTTGCCCACGACGGCGTGTTGCCCACGACGGCAGGCCGCCCACGATGGCAGGCCGCCCGCGCGTCGCGCAGCCCTACTTGTTGTGCCCTGGCGGAGTGGTGGGGCCGTTGCCCTGGACCCGGCCCGGGGGCTCGCGTGTCTGGCCCGGAGGTACGTGCTCCGAGCTGGGGGCGACGGCCGGGGACGGGGTCCGGGTCGGGCGGGCCGCCTTCGTCTTGCCGGTCGTCAGCGTGCTCGCCGGAGCGGTCCTCGACGCTTCTTGGGCGCCTTCCGACGGCGGCACGGCGCCCCTCTCGCGGACCGGGCTCCGGCTGGAGCGGGGGCTGGTCTGCGGGATGGAGGGGGCGGTGGCGGCCTGCGGGACGGTCGAGGGGCCGGCCGGAGGCGGTGGGCTCGACGAAACAATGAAGCCTGACATCCTGACGGAGACGATCGCCCAATCGGTGATTGACGCCCAGGCCACGGCCGACGTCCCGCACGCCTTGCACGCGCACCAGTACGCCCGCAGGATCGCCTCGGACCTGCGCGCCGCAGGCATGGTCGCCCGCCGCCTGGCCACGGCTACCACCCTGGCCACCGCTGACGAGCACGATCTGCCCGCCTGGATCATCGACGCGATCGCCAGCGTCCAACAGCCCACGCCGGCCAGCCCGGAACGCTATCCCTACACCTACGCCTACGATTTCGTCCGCGAGCACCACCCTGCCTTCGGATTTCCCGACATGCCGAGCCGCGCCGACGTCGCCAGGTGGCTACGGTCCCGCCTTCAGGCCCACAGTGAGGACGCGCCCGTCCTCGCCGCAGCAGCGCGCCCTTGCCGACGCCTACCTGACCGAGCACAACGAGATCATGCCCGACGCGGAGCACGCTGGATGAGGCCGTGCCGGGCAGCCGTGCACGCTGGTGCGAGCGGCCACAAAGGGGGGTGAGCCGGCGTGAGCCTTTCGGCTGCGCAGATCGACCTCCTGCGCCGCGCCTACTGCGGCGACCTGTACGTCTACCCCGAATCCATGACCCGCCCCGGGGGCAACATCCACAGCAGCGACCTCGTCGCGCTCTCCGAGCGCGGCCTGACCTTGCTGGGCGCCCGGCATGACAAGGGCCGCCGGGTGGATCTCACCAAGCGAGGTGCGGCGCTGTTCAGGGCACTTGCCCGCGGCGTAGCCATAGGCTGAACAGGACCGCCAGACATGCTCGGTGTGAGAGATCGCTCAACGACCCGTGACTCCGTCCTGTAACGGCTTCGCGACGCGCCACAAGCCGCCGGGAAACGGCGGGATCAGGTGCCCGGCCTGGACGGTCGCCAGGCCGGGCACGGCGCTGTACGAGGCCGCGTCCATGTTCACGCTCGCGAACGAACTCTGGGCCCAGAGCGAGCTGCGGCCCGCCACGCTGCGCAGGTGCTGAGCATCGAAACATCAGCAGCAGGTCACAGCGACGATCGCGACAAATACGCGCTCCGCTCGCCTGCCTCGCGCTTGGCCTCTGACCGGCACGGCAACAAGGACGGCACAGCGGCGTTGCCGGGCCATCGCAGGCATTCCCCTTTCCTGGTGCCTCGCCCGAGCGCTCTACCGCAGCGCGCAGCCCCGCCGTCTTGACGAGCCTGTCATGCGGCCGCCGCGCGAGGTCGGCCGCCGCACGAAACGACGGCTCCACACGACGGGCACAGGTCGGCGCGAGAGCGCGCCTGGCCACACACGCCGAACGCCTGACGGCCTTCCACCGCTCCGCTCCGAGCGGCGCGCGACCTACGAGCCGGGCTGCGCCGGCGACGGCAACAAGAGGGTCGCGTCCGAGATCTCCGAGGACGCGACCCACAAGAGCGACCGTGGCGTCACCACTCCGCCGCCCAGCAGGGTCAACCGGCTTCGAACTTTTGCAGCGACCATCGTTGCCGGGCGACGTCCAACGACAACACCAGCACTCCCCCGCCATGTTGCGAACGGGCCTGCAAGCGGTAATGCCAGATGTCGAGTGGCGCCTTGAAGGGCAGATCGTCCCGCCACCATTGCCGGGTCGTCGCCCACGCCTGTAGGACCTCCTCCACCCGGTAGGTGCGTGCCCGTCCACCACGGCGTGTCCACGTGAACGTCACTGGGCGGCCCAGCGGGAAGGCGGGGTTGTCATCCTCTGCGGTGACAACCTCTACCTGCTGCTCTCCCATGTCGCCACGGTAGGCGGCCGAGCTGCGCGGGGGCGCCGGACGCGCCGCCACGCCACCTGAGCGTTGCGGCAAGCACCGTTCACCCCCGAGGGCGCCAGTCCAAGCGGCCCTTCTGCACGCGGGGATGCCAGCCGCGCACCGGCTCGCCGCGTTCCAGGGCGCGGGCGCTGGCCTTGAGCAGGGCCAGGTAGGAGGGCCAGACGTCCGTCGTCGGTGTGCAGGCCGTCCTCGTTGTGCCAGCTGCCGGTGCGGCCGGTGTCCGGGTCGACGAACAGGCTGCCGCCGGTGCCGTCGTAGCCGAAGGGAATCAGGCGGCCGTGCCACCAGTGCGGGCTCAACTGCGGGTCGTCGAGGGTGATGTCGCAGTTGCCCTGCCAGTCGTGCTGGATGCCGCGTATCGACATGGCGGTGTAGATCGGCGGGAAGGAGAAGCCCCCATCGCGTGCCCCGTCGTGGCGCAGCAGCGAGGCGCGCAGGTCGTCGGGCAAGTGCGCGCCCATGGCGGCCTCTGCCCGCGCGATCGCCTGGGGCGTGGCCGGCGGGCGCAGGCTCTTGTATGTGGCGGGCGCGTGCCGGGCCAGCCAGCGCTCGGTGCGCCGCCAGGTGGCGTTCACCTCGGCCGTGACGGCAGCGCGCGGGGGCGCACGACAGGAGCACGACGGGAGGCGTGGCGGGCGGGCAGGCATCCGGTGGCGCGCTTGTCCGCCTCGGTGGGCGGCTGCGGGGTCGGCGTGGGGGTAGGGGTCGGACGCGGCCCGCCCGCGCATCCGCCCGGCAGCGGGGCGGGCTCGGCGGCCCAGCGCAGCTCGCAGCTGCCGTTCACCGTCGGGTACGAGCCGCCCATCGCGGTGCCGTCCTCCAGCGCGGCGGCCAGTGCCTCCAGCATCGCCGCATGGGAAGGGAAGCCCGTCGGGGTACTGGTCGAACTGCGCGTTCACCACCAGCAGCCGGTTGTAGAAGATCGCGGCGGTGGTGGGGAAGTGGAAGCTCGGGTCGGTGTAGGAGTGCACCACCCGCGCACGCCGGAGCACTGCCGACGAATCTGGTAGCCGACTCATCAGGGCAGGGCGGGCACCGCGGGCGCGGCGTTCGTCCAGCCGGCCTCCAGAACGAGATCGATGTTGTCGTTGCCCGGCCGCTCGGCCTTGTGCGTGTCCGAGAGCAGGACCATGCCGGTGGTGTCGACGATCAGCCGCCGCGTTCTCTTCCCCTTCTCGGCCTTCGGGCCGGTGGCCTGCTGCTGGTCGATCGACAGGGCGGTGCCGTTCCCGCCCAGTTCGTCGCGCGCGGCGCCCTCGGCGTGCACGCCGGGCAGGGTCAGCAACACCTGGTAGGCCGCGGCGCGGACCTCCTTCGGCGCCGGGAGGCGGTAGAACAGGTCGGGCAGCAGGTCGGCGATGAAGGAGTCGGCGTTCCCGCCGCCTCGCACCTGGGCGGCCTTCGTCAGCCAGGACTTCAGCGCGGCCGGGTCCGCGGGCAGCCGCTGCACCTCCTCGTAGGTCAGATACTGCCCGGCGAGGAAGAACGTGGTGTTCTGGCCGCGTACCGGGGTGACGTGGCCCCTGGCCGGCCGCGTGGACAGCACCACAGTCTGGCCCGCCACGTCGCGGGTCCACCTGGCCGGCGAGCCGTCCCGCCGCCACGCCTCGCGGTCCTTGGCGCTCTTCGGGTACGCCCCCGCTTCCCTGGACCCGATCCAGCCCCTGATATCCGTCGTGTGCCACTGCTCGGTGAGGTCCTGCTTGACCACCCAGTACGGGTTCGCGCGGCTGCCGACCTGCCGGAAGTTGTCGCGGCGCGACAACACCCTGGTGTGCCAGTACGTGCCCTCCGGCGCCGACACGGCCGCCAGTCGCGTGACCGGTGCCTTGGCCTGCGCTTTCGTCAGGCCCGGCAGCGCCAGCATCGCGGCGGCACCCACCGCCAGGCACGTCCCGGCGACGATCAGCCGCCGCCCCGGTGCGGTCGCCAGCTTCATGTGCTTCCTCCGTGGTTGCGTGGTGACGCCCATCAATACGCTCGGGCGCCCCACAAGGTTGCCTGCGGCACACGAGCAACCTTGCGGACGGCCGAGGCGTATAAGGGAGAGTGAATAGGGACACAGCGCCGTGAGCGGCGGCGCGGAACATGACTTCGGCGCGTTCGTGGCGGCCAGGGCCACGACCCTGCTGCGGGTCGCTTACCTGGCCTGCGGGGACCCGTCGGAGGCGGAGGACCTCCTGCAGACAGCGCTGGAGCGTACTTACAGAAACTGGGACAAGGTGCGGCACGACAGCCCCGAGCCCTACGTGCGCCGAGTGATCGTGAACACCGCCATCAGCCGGGCCCGCCGCCGGATGATCCTGCGGATGATCCCCGTGCGCGCGCTGCCGGACACCCCCGCACGCTCGGACGACGTGGACCTGCGCGAGGTGCTCATGGACGCGCTGCGGGCCCTGCCGCCCCGGCAGCGCGCAGTGGTCGTCCTGCGGTACTGGGAGGACCTGAGCGAGCACCAGACGGCGCAGGTGCTCGGCTGCGCGATCGGGACGGTCAAGAGCCAGTGCTCGAAGGCGCTGGCCAAGCTGCGTACAGCGCTTGGCGAGGAATCCGTGGAAGGAGTGATCGGCCATGGCCGCGCTTGAGGACCGCATCCGCCACCTCATGGCGGAGGAGACCGCGACGCTGCACGCCCCGCCCGACCTCGGGACGCGGGTCATGCAATCCGCGAAGAGGAAGAGGAGGCGGGGCGCGCTCGCCGCGCTGGCCGTCACCGTGGCCGTCGCCGGCGCCGCCCCCTTCTACCTGGCGGCGGCCACGGGCTCCGGGCCGACCCCGATCGTCACCGAGACACCACCGCCCCCGCCCGCCATTGACGACCTGCCGCCCACGGGCAGGCCGACGCCGAAGGACCTCGGAGACCTCAGCGACGGGAGGGCGTTCGGGCACGTCAAGGTGGGCTACCTGCCCGACGGCCTGCAGTGGCAGAACTGGTCCCTGACCTTCGGCGACAGCTACTCGACCTCCTACGACTACAAGGGCGACAAGAACGGCTTCTACTGCGTTCAGATCTACGTGTTCGAGGACGAGGCCGTGCTGGAGGTCGACGACCGCATCAGCGTTCACCGGCAGGAGGGGGAGGGCGAGGAGGTGACCATCGGCGACCGCACCGGTTACATGGTCGTGCAGAACGTCGGCGAGGACGGCATGAAGGGCACCCCCACGCTGTTCCTGAACATGGGCGAGCGGCGGCGGGCCGAGATCTCGTTCAGCCCGGTCTACGCCAAGGACCTGCGCACCTCCGAAGCCGTCGACCGCGAGCTGCGCAAGATCGCCGAGGGCCTGACCTCGACGGACTGACGAGCGTGAAGGGCTTCATCGCTCGGGCGCGTGGATCCAGAAGTCGGCGACCAGGGCGGCGCCGGGCGCCGGGAGTGGGCCCCGCACCTGCAGGCACCAGAGAGGATGCGGCTCGTCCCCGTACCTGGCGGCCCAGGCGGCCGTGACGCCGGGGAAGTCGTGCACCGCGGTGACGAAGTACTGCGCGCGGACCGCGCCGGCCATGGACGTCCCGGCGGCGGCGCACAGCGCGTCGGCGTGGTCGTAGATCGCGGCGGCCTGTAGGTGACCCGCGTGGGCGAGGCCGTACAGGGCCGGCGAGATCCCCGCGCCGGCGACGGCACCGCCAGCCGTCACTCCCATCAGGCCCGAGGGCAGGAGAAGGTCGCCCGCCCGGATGCACGGTCCGAGCGCGGCGCCGTGCGAACAGATATTCGATCGGCTGCTAGCCTGTACTGCCATGAGAGATGAGCACCGCGTCGCACTGGCGGCCGTGCTGCACCCCGTCCGTCAGGCGGCCGAAGGGGTCAGCGATCAAATCTGGATCGTCAATGACCCGACTGCCACGCCGACCGCGGATGAGGCACTCCGCGCTCTCGACATGCTGCAGGCAGAGGTGGCACGCGCTCGAACTCTCGTTCAGCGACTGGGCCAACGAGACTGACACCCAGTACGGCGCGGCCTTGGCGCTCAAGAACCACATGAACGCCAGCATCCGTTATGTGGGCGGACAGGTATGTGGGCGGACAGGCGGCTCCCGCCACTCCCGGAGCGGATCAAAGTCATCCCCGGCCGGGTGTGGCGCCGAGTATGCGTCACGGGCATCCGGATGGGGCCACAAGGACGCGCCGGAACCGCGCACCCAGCAGGTCACGACGACGAGCACCGCGGCGGGGACAACTATCGAGAGTGGCTTCGTCCTCTGAGGAGGCTTCGGTACCGCAGGGGAGGGCGTCATGTCCCGCCTTGACGGCTGTCAGGCGATGAGGCCCTGTGTTTCAGGCGGTTCTCCCGCTTCGGCTGCCGCCATCCGGCCTTTCGGCGATCTAATTCGGGATGGTGGTGACCTGCTCTGCACCTTGGACACGGCAATGCCGTCTTCTGGGCCGGCGCCCGGTCACGATGACCCCGCCCCGAAGCGATACCAGAGGCCCGCAACAGCGGCGAGCGTGATCGCGTGGTGGCTGAACCAGGCGGGCCAATGGTCAGGCCTTTCTCGTCCAGCCAGACGCTCCGGCCGCCGGGGATCTGGCGCTGGAGCTCCTGCGCGGCGGTGGCGGTGTGGTGATGCTCGGCCGCGCATGTCCAGTCGGCCCCACACCTGACGAGCCCGGACAAGTATTCTGACTTCTTGTCAAACAGTTTTGTAATGTGAAACTGTGTGCCAACGGCGCAAATGCGACTCGTGATCCCTCAGATGCTGCTGGGATACGTGACGCGCTCTGTACAGGTCCAAGGCAGGCAAGGTGGCACCTCATGTCATCACCTACATCGGCCAGGTGGATGATGCCTCAGCCATTCACCGCGGCTGACTGGACGGTGGGCCGACAGCGGGAGAGAGCCGACCGGGGAGACGCCGAAACCGGACTGAGCGCGCCCATGCCTGACGCGAACGCAGACGTCCTGCCTGCCCAAGAGATGCCCTCCGGAACGCGTGCGAACGCACGCCGCGCCATGCAGCACCGCCCTCAGAGCTCACGCCGTCGCGCGAGCCCGTCAGCCCGACCGGCGGCGTCGTGACGTTCACGATGGAACTCCGCGCCGCACCCCCACGACGACGAACTCACCACGGAAGGCAGCACATGACCAGTCCGTCGATGACCACCAGTGACCCGGCCGCGTATGCAACCACTCTGGACGCTACTGCCGACGCCATCGACCAAATGAGCATGGACGATCGGCTCGTATTCCTTCGATCCATCAGGGAAGGCCCGGCCGCTGCACAACTCGGCGCGAGCGACCGCTGGCGCAACCTCGAAGGCGTGATCACCTTCTTCCGTGATCAGGCCATGGGCACGCCGGGCACCTGGGTGTCCCTCGTGAACGCCGGCGTCCTCGAGGGCGTGCAGCGCGGGCTTGCCATCGCGAGCGGACACACCGACGATTTCGGCAACCCAGGGGCGAGGGCATGGGCCGACTACCTCGCGCGGCTCAGCCGCAAGGAGCTCACCACCACAGGCGAGCACGACAGAGCGTGGGGTGTGGCCAAGCAGGTCAGCACCCACTACGGCGTGCTGCTCGCCGAACAGGTCAGAGGGCTCAAGCCCACTCCCGAGGAGCAGCGATTCCTCACGTTCGCCGAGTTCTACAACTGGAGCATGCAAAACCGGCCTGTCCTCAACATGATGATCAGCCTCGGCGAGTACATGGACCCCCGCCTTCAAGGGATCCAGCCCGAATTCGTCGACTGGTTCATCAACGTCGGTGACGAGCAGGCCGCTCGCGTGGCGTGCGAGATCGCCTGGCGGCTGGCTCACGAACTACGCCCTGGGGCCTCCGGCTTCTTCGGCCTACTCCACCTGGCACTGGCGGAGGTGCCGCAGCTGCTGGAGACATATCGCCACGCGCCCACGGGCCGCCCGGCATCCGGATGACGGTGGTCGACCGGCCGCTGGGTGGCACCGGAGCGTCACTGGCGTTGGAGGTGACCGGCCGGACCAGGCAGGACCGTGATCACGGACGCATTCGCTCGCCGAACACGCGGTACGGGCTACCTCTGAGGGGCCGCCGGCACACGTCCCCACCACGGCGGGGAGAATCGGCCGGAGTTAGCACAGAATTCGCCGACCGGTCCGGACGGGTCGGGGCGTGGCGCGAAGCAGGCTTTATCGGCCGTTGGAGGCCGCCGATAGTAGTCGAAGATGATCGTCAACGCCGACAATGCACCGCACCCCCATCCGGCCAGCGCAACCAGAAGTCCTGTGCCGGGTTCGAGCCGATCCCGCATCATCCATGCAAGGGTGCCGCATGTGGCCGGCAGCACGAACATCGTCCACCACATCAGGTTGTCAGAGCGGGGTCCCGGCTTACCGGCCATCCGTCTCCTCCTCGGCCTTGTCGGCAGGTGGCTGGTGAGAGGGGTTCATCAGCAGGACGGCGGACGCCGTCAGGCAGGACACCTACACGTGTTCGATGGGGACTGACGCATCAGCGCAAGACAGCCGGGTACCGCCGAACGGATGAACAGCGACCACAGTCACGCCCACTCCAGTGATGCCGTGATCAGTCGTGACCGAGGGCCGCCTCGAGGTTCTTGGTCTCGATCATCATGGCCGCGGACAACTGGATCAGGATCAGCTTGTACGCCGCCTCCCCGGCGTCCGCGTCGGCATACTCGTCAATGAGTTCCTCCAGGCTGTCGCAGCGTCCAGCCCGGCGGTGGATGTCCTCTTCGAGGCGTGCGTGATGGATCAGGACCACGCCCCGCTCTGCCGCCTGATCGAGGGCCTGCGTCATCGTGCGGATGGCCGCCCGGTCTGCGGCGACCAGGTCCTGAAGCGTGACAACCGATTCGTGCATACGTACTCATTCTTTGACACTCAGTGCTGGAAGGTGCATCTTCTCCCTCGCCTATCGTCGACGTCATGGGCAAGATGTGTCGCGACTGCCGCTCACGTTTCGGCGGAAAGTACAGCGATGCTGCGGCGATCCGCTCAGCGCGGCACCTTCAGGTGGGGGCGCCGAACGGGATCCCTTCCATCAGATGCTCAACGGTGCAGAGCCGTCGCGCCTGATGCGCGGCATCAGGTTCGTCGCCGAGCGAGACGTGGGCCGCCGGGCAACGGGCCAGCAGCGGGCCAGCAGGCCGATCGCCTTCTTCGCCCGGCAACGCAGCAGCCAGGGCCACGCGCCCGCACGAGGTCCTTGCCGACCTACGTGAGCTGCTGCCCGGACGTACGGGGACTGATCTGCCGGGGCACCGTTGAGCCTCGAGGAAGAGCCGGGCGTGCCCGGGTTTCCGGCCGTCCTGTGCGCCCCAGCCACCCAGGTGCGATCGGATGCCGCCGCCAACGCTCGCCCCAGAGATCCCTTCACCCCGATCGCTGAATGCGATGCGATGGGGGGTTGCTGACGTGCACGCTAGGGGCACTTCACGCCGGGCCGGCCTTTGGGCCTGGGCAGCTCCTGTGGCGCGGGTCTTTCATGAAGGAGGGGAAAGAGAAAGGGCAGACGATCATGTCCGGGTTCGTGCGGCGCCCCCTCATGGCAGCCGTGCTCATCTCCCTGCTCGGGGCCGGCGGCTGCGGGTACGGCGGCGGCCAGAAGGCGTGCGACATCAGGTTCCCGCCGCAAGAGGCGCCGGCCGTGGTGGACGGCCGCATCGTGGGCCGCATTTACGCCATCTGCGACCAGCGGCCGCAGGCGCACCACCTGGAGTACTGGCTGGCCAAGCGGAATACCAACGGCGCGTTCGCGGTCACCGGTGACCGGCGATCGAGCGATCGCATCCCCGCCAAGCGCAGGACGGACTACGATGCGGTCACGGTCAGGTGCGAGCGGGGTGTGTGGCGCGTCGAAGCCCGCGCCACCGGCTCGCTGGAGGGGATGCCCTTTGACTTCTCGACCTTCAGCGGGAATCTCGCGGTGGCTGCGTCGGACTGCTGACCAGGCCACGGCCGCCTGGCAGGTCATCGCTCCCCCGCCCCGGCGCTACGCCGACTACGCCGGCGAGCCCGGGCCAGCCGCACGAGCCCGCCGGACCGTAGGCCGCCTGCGGGACCTGCCGCAGGCGGTACGGTCGGTGCCCCAGGTGACCGGCGGAGCCCGGCAGCGGTGGGAGCGCGGCGCGTGGGTGATCCGCCCCTGTGTCGGCTGGCGGTCGTACTGGTTCGCGCCGCCCCTGCACCGCAACCCGGGCATCGCGCGCGAAGACGAGGGCGCGGCAGCGGATTGGGCACTTCGCGTGTACGTTGGCGGCTGACGGTAGGCGCCCGGGCGGCCGCGGGAGGGCCGCGGGAGGGCCGCGGGAGGGCCGCGGGAGGGCCGCGGGAGGGCCGCGGGAGGGCCGCGGGAAGGCAGGACATGCCGGATCCACAGCGCACGGGCGATGACGCCATTGACGCCCAACTGGACCTGGCCGACGCGCTCCGGCAGGAGCTCGCCGGTCAGATGGCGACGATGCAGGCCGAGGGTGTCATCCGCAGCGCC
Organism: Nonomuraea sp. KM90; assembly: GCF_052246675.1. Taxonomy (NCBI): domain Bacteria; kingdom Bacillati; phylum Actinomycetota; class Actinomycetes; order Streptosporangiales; family Streptosporangiaceae; genus Nonomuraea; species Nonomuraea sp. KM90. The sequence continues at coordinate 30,345 of NZ_JBQQCB010000095.1, forward strand.
CGCATGGAGCAGCTTCGCGCCGCGAGCCAGAAGGCGTACCGGCGCATCGCCGACTTCGACCAGATATCGCGCGCCTGCATCTACGAGGGCGGCCAGATTGTCGGGGCCGGGCTGGATCAGCTGGGCGACGTGCTGGCCGACCTGCGCACAACCTGGAAGGCCGAGCGGGAGGCGACTGCCGCACTCGCGAGATGGCCCGATACCCACCAGTAACGCAAGCGCCGCACGGCGGCGAAAAGGCCCATCGGGCAGGCGGGTGCCGTCGGCCAGCAATCGGCGTACGTTGTCGGGATCGGGAGCGAACCGCGGACAACGGGCCACTATAACCATCGAGGCGTAGGTGTAGTCGTAGCCGGCGGCGATGAACAACTCCATGGCGGTCGACTCGTCCCCGCTCCCTGTACCTCGCAGGGGACCCAGGCACGCTCACTCAGACGGATGTGATCACCTCACATACGCCCCCGCGCCCGCTCCCGCCTACCCCGGGGAGGGGAACCGCCTCCCCTAACGCCCGAGCATCGCTTCGCTGGCGCGCAGGCCGCTTTGTTCCGCTTTCGGCCAACAGCCAACCCCGCGCGAATGTGTCCCCCGGGACGGCTGCTCACCGGCACCCCGGTACCGCATCCAGGCGGCCCGGGGCCACGGGGACGCGCCGCCCGATCAGGTGCGATCCGCAAAGGGCCCCTCGTGTCCCCATTTCCGGCCACACTGGCGCCCTGCCCCACCCTCGGTCCATGACGTGCCCCCACCGCTCTTAAGGCGTTGCGTGGGGCGTTGACCTGGGATTCGGACAGGCTCTGGTGAAGTGAACGGGATGTCGTCGACGCCGTCGTGGCCGCCGAGGAGGTTGCGGGCCGGCTCGCCGACCGTCGGCCCTACGACAAGAGCAAGCACCAGGGCGCCTGGGGCGGGAGCCATCGACGACCTCGTGGAGGGGCTGTCCCGGCTCGGCCCGCAGGTGCGGGCGGCGCTGCGGGACGAGCTTGCCGCCAGGCAGGCGGCCTTGCCCGGCCAGGCCGATCGGCCGGATCGGCCTCAGCGCATGAGGCCCATCGAGTGAACTCCTTCTCAGCACGCACGGTTCACCGCCGAGTTGCTCCCGCTTGCCGCCGTCGCCGAGTACGGCGAGTGAGTTGCGGCTGTTCATGCTCGCGCCTACGTTCGGCTGTGGAGGCACCGCAGGCCGGCATCTCCGCGACGCGTACGAAGCGAGGTGCCCATGCCATGGCCTCCGAGTAGGAGAATGGTCCGCTGGGCCGCCGCTACGTTCGCAGCCGCCACAAGCGGAGCAGCCGGCGCCGTAGCCATCAACCAAGTCCTCAACGACGGCGTGCTGAGCTGGCCCTGGCTGGTGGCGGCGTTCTTGCTGGCGTTGCTCCCGCCCCTGTTCGTGCGCTCCATAGAGCCTGGACATGCCGCAGGACAGGCCCGAGGAGAAAGCGGGCAGCATCCAGATCTGGATCACGTGGTCCGAGTGTGGGAAGCCGATCCGCTGCTGCTCGGCGTACACGCTTCAATAACCTCTGACGCGCTCGATAGGAGCGCTCAAAGCACCCATCCTCCGGCCCTACGGGGCGGTGACACGATGCCAACGTACTTCCGCAGAGACGCTGATGGCGCGTTGCTGGAATGGCTCCGTACCAAGGCGGCGCGCAGAGGTGGCTTCGTGCTCGTGACCGGGGAATCGTCGGTAGGCAAGACGCGGCTGGCTCATTGGGCGCTCATGACCGTGCTCCCGCGCTGGCGACTGATATCACCCCGCGACGGGACGGTCGTCAACGACTTGGCGGACTCGCCGAACCCGCCCGGGCGGCTCGTGGTTTGGCTGGATGAGCTACAGGACTACCTACAGGGCCCGTGGCAGCGGCAGGAGGGCAGCGAGCTCTCGCCGGACGCGCTCAAACGGCTCCTGCTGAGTGGCACCCGCGTCGTCGTAGTGGGCACCATGTGGTCCGATCGCTACAGGGAGTTGCTGCGGCTTGACCGCAGAGGCGCCCCTGTCTACCCCCGCGCATATCGGGCGCTCAAGTTGGCGGGCCATCATGTCGCCCTGGCCGCTTCACTGAGCGGGGAGGAGCAGGCTCGGGCCAAGGCCGTGGCGACCAGAGACGGCCGCATCGCCAGGGCCCTGTCGTCGGCCTCCGCCGGCTTCGGCGTCACCCAGGCACTGGCCGGCGGTCAGTTCTTGATCAAGCGCTGGGAGAACGCGTCTGAACCCGAGCGCTCACTGATCACGGGGGCGATCGACGCCCGGCGTCTGGGCGTGCAGTCACGTCTTTCACCGGAGTTGCTGCGCGCCCTGGCGCGGGCGTACCTGCACCAGCCTGCGCACGACGACGCGTGGTTCGAGACCGCCCTGGCTTATGCGACCGAGGTAAGGCACGACGAGGCGGCCACGGCCCTGCTGCTTGCTGTCCCCGACTCGGCCAACCTGGACCGCGTCGGATACGCCCTCGCCGAGTATCTGTTGCAGGAAGGCCTGAAACGGCGTGCGGGACACAGCGTGCCCGAACTCGCCTGGCAAGCCTTCACCGAACACGTCACAGCACCGGCCGATTTGCTCAGCCTGGGCGCGAACGCCGAGCGCCGCGGCATGCTGAGACACGCGGAAGATCTGTTCAGGCGAGCAGGCCGACGCCCTGCCCCGACCCCGGCGACTACCGGCGAGGCCGAGGAAAAGCTACGGCAAGACCTGGCGGCCGGTGACACCGAGTGCTGGGCCGAACTTGTACGCATCCTCCAGGAGCAAGGGCGGTGGGAGGACACCGAGGAGGTGCTCCGCGGGGCGGTTGCCGACGGCGAGGCGCAAGCTCGCACCGAGCTGGCCTGGCTCCTGGCCTCGCTGGGCAGGACGGCGGAAGCGCAGAAGGTCTGGCAGGACTGTCCCGATGCTCCTGAGGCTCGGCTGCAGGAGGCCGCGTTGCGCGATTTCCTGTCACAGCTGACCAGCGGGAATCAGCTCATGCGCATGACCACCATGGGACCCAGCGCCTGGAACTATTCGAGCGCGTTCGAGGCCGGAGACAAGCGCAGGGCGGCGCGGCATCTCGCCCGGCAGGTCGCCCTCTCCGGTGTGGCGAGTGCCTGGTTGTCGATCCGTGTTGGAGAGGACAGCCTCACGGGGAAGGCTCTGATCAAGCACTGGCACGACGCCGTGGCGCACGACGCTCCTGGCGCCCGCCACGAACTCGCCGCCGCCCAGGCACGGGGCGGCGACAAGGCCGAGCAGCGGTGGCGAGACGCGGTGGTGTCCCAGGTCCCAGGTGCCTGGCGGGAACTGGCCGGGGTGCTTGAGAACCGCCACGGCGCCGGCCACGCGGAGCGCGAGCTGCGCCAGGCCGTTGCCGCCGGCGACCCTGAGGCGCTGTGGGAACTGCAGCGCTTTCTCCGTCGGCGAGAACGCGACAGTGAAGTTGAGGGCGTGTGGCTGGAGGCCATCGTGGCGGGCGTCCCTGGCGCCTTCCGCGGTCTGCTCGGGCTGCTGCGGCGGCAGGGACGAACTACGGAGGCCGACCGGCTCTGCACCTACGGCCTGAACGCGGACGGTACGGCGGCGAGCCCACCGCCCGAATCGTCAAGCCACCCGGTGCCTGGGAAGGAAGTCATGGACTCCACGAATGAGTGAGGGGCCCTTGTCGCGCTGCCTTGAGCGAGATGAATCGTTCTGGGTTGGCGGCCTGATCGGCGGCACCATGGGAACCTTGAACGAAGCCGTGGCCGGCAGGGGGCCGTGCGAGCCGCTGGGCATCGTTCCCGGCCACGCTTCCGCGGTGGCGGTCTCACCACAGGCCTGCTGCCGGCGCAGATTTGGGTTGAGCAGTACAAGGCCGGCCGACTGACGCCGCCATCGCCGTGGCCGAAAGAATCCAGCCCACGAACTGCTCAAAGGCGTTACTGGGCACCTTCATAGCCGACAAGGAATCGACGATGACCACAGTGGGCCACCGTCTTCATCTCGGATGGTGACCCTCGTCCCAGAGAGCAGTGCGAGATGACGCTCCCGCGATCTCTTTCGTGAGTTAGGACGCCAGCTCACGAGCGGATACCCGTACCGGGGCAGGCAGCGGGATGGACCGCGCAACGCCGGTGACGCCCAGCAAGAACGCGGACAAGAGGTGCTCGCCGGTGCGCACGGCCGCGCCCGCACCGGCGTTCGCCTCCACCATGAGCATCGTGGTGTCCGGCGCCTCGGTGACGACGGCTCGCATCCGGATCCGCCACGCCGTAACCGTGATCTCTCGGATGCTCCGGTCCAGGCGCTACGGCTCGGCAGTGTACCGATCGATGAACCTGGCGGCCGGCGGTGCTGTCCGGTCGAGCCCATACGGCCACCTGCACGACACGGTGACCTCGTACGTGCGACCTTCACCCATGCCCGGCCACCTCGATCTCTTCCTCAAGCCGCTCCGCTCGGGCTCCTTTAGGGTCACCGCTTCAGCCTGCCAAGGCAACACTACGAGCGCAATCCCCTGTCCAGGCCGCCACAGGGGCTTGGCTGGTCGCCCTGACACATTCTGGCCTTCCTCATCGCCGCGCAGGGCCGTCGCTGACGTACCTCCAGGTGGAACCGATATCGCCGGAGCATGAGAAGCTGCCGCGGCAAGCATCGTGGAGGAGCCAGCCGCAGCGTCCCCAACGTACCGCTCTCACCGCTACAGTGATGCCGACTCATGATCAAATCACCATGGCGGAACGCAGAGGGAGATCCAGTGAGATATACCGTGCGGACCGGTGCCCGAACGCTGGCGATCGCGCTGACCGTCCTGGTGGGAGCCGCGTCACCCCATCCGCTGGCGGCGGCCGCGACGCCGCTCACTGGCACCAGGCCGGCACAGACGCCGCCCTTCGGGACGGAACTGCGCGGGCCGCTGAAGGGTCACACGCGCGGCATCAGCGCTCTGACGATCGGCGAGCGCAGCGACGGCACCCGGGTCATCGTCTCGGCCGGCTTCGACAAAACGCTGCGCGTGTGGAGCCTGGACACGGGCAAGCAGCTCGGCAAGCCCATCACAGGCCACACACGCCCGGCCTACGACCTGGCGATCGGCACGCGAAGCGACGGCACCCCGGTCATCGTCTCCGGCGGCGAGGACGGCACCGTACGGATGTGGAACCTCGACACCGGCAAACCTCTGGGCAAGCCGCTCAGAACCGGGCATGCGCTCGTCCACGCGGTAGCGGTCGGCAAACGCCGTGACGGCACGCCGGTCATCATTTCCAGCGGTGACGGCGCCAAGATGATGACGATCCACATGTGGAACCTGAACACGGGCAAGTTCGTCGGCAAGCCGTGGTGGGGTCACTATTCCACGGTCATGGACATCGAGGTCACCACGCGCGCCGATGGCACGCCCGTCTTCGTGACCGGCAGCACGGACGCGAGAATGCGGATTTGGAACGTCGACACCCGCAAACCCGTCGGCAAGCCGCTCAACAGTTGCCTGTCCTGCATGGTGTACGGGCTGGCGATCGGGCAGCGCAGCGACGGGCAGCGCGTCGTCATCGCGGCCGAAGCCCCGAACCACGCCTTCGGCGAGGCGGAGCCCGCAGCGCTGCGCATCTGGAGCCTGGAGTCGGGCAAGCCCGTGGGCGAGCCGTTAAAGCAGGAAGGCAACACCCACACATCCGTCGTGACGGCGAAGGACGGCAGCGGCACCCCGGTCATCGTCTCCGGCGGCGACGACCGCAACGTCTGGGTGCGCAGCCTCGACACCGGGCAACTTCTCGGCCGGCCCTTCGCCGGCCACACCGACACCATCACCACCCTGGCCGTGGGCACCCGCACGGACGGCACTCCCGTCGTCGTCTCCGGCGGCCTCGACGCCACGATCCGGCTGTGGAGCCTCGCCTGAGCACCCACCGGATGCGGACCAGTCCGGGAAATTCGCGGTCACAGCCGCCGATTGTGCAGCCGCTCGCTCGTCGGCCGCACGTCGAACACGGGGCCGTTGACCAGCGACGGGACGCTCACGTGCGGAATCCGAGCGGAGCCGGCTGCTGCCGGTGGCCCGCCCTCCAGAGCCGGGCTACCGCGCTGGTGCGACGGTCACCCGCCGCCTGCACTGCGTCTGGCCATCATGGCGGCCAACCACGCCCGGTCGGCGGCGACGGCTTGCGCGTCCGCCGGACGGGCGACGGCGCGGCCGCCAGGTTCGGGAGTGCAGTCAGCGAGTGCCGCGCCGGATCGGCGGTGCCGGTCGAGCACCTCCCGCTGAAAGACCTCTTCGGGTTCGGTCGCGCCGACCAGCGGCGCGGAGGGGACGTCGTGCCGGCCGAGGATCTCCCGCTGAAAGACCGCTTCGGGCTCCCTCATGATCCAATCCGGCACAGCGGGCACCGAGCGAGCCCCAGCGGGCCGCGGAGCACCGTTGCCGGCCTGCCCGGGCTGGCCGGGCGTGGACGAGCCGACGCCCGCGGGCGCTGAGACGCCGTCATCGGGCTCCTCCCCCGGAAGCTTGTTGATCACAGAGTTTGAATCCCGCTTCGCATCGCGCCATGTGACTGTTCCCGCATGGACAGTACCGACATCCCGTGGTCGCCGGTCAAGATCCGCAACTTCGCCGCACGGTGCTTCAACCAGGTCGCGCGGGCCTTTCGCGATCCGGCCCGCGCGACGGCACGAGCACCGGCCCAGGCTCCGCAGTCGCCACCATCGCGCCTCAGAGTCTCGCAAGCTCGGGGGTGTCCGCCGAGAGACGCCAGTCCGCTGCCGGTACATCGCCAGTGAACTGCCGTCGGCGGCCTACCAGGCCCCGACGTGCGCGCCGCGAGCCCGTCGACCGCGTCAGGCCGCGGCGGCGCGTGAACCGGCCGGTGTCAGCGCGGGATCCTGAGTGGTCCATTCGATGCCGGCCCCGGGCCTACGCCATCCGAACGCCGCCGCACAGCCACCTCAACGCAACAACGTCGACGAGCTTGCCACCACCTTCGCCAGCAGGCGGTACCCGTCATCGGTGCCGGCGAAGGCGATCGCCCTGCCTTCAACGGACACGATGACCGGTTCTCTGGCAGGCACCCGGTAGCCGCGCACGGTGTACCACCGCAGCACCGGTCCGTGTACCACCGCAGCACCGGTCCGTCGTCGTGCCGGACCTGGACGTAGGGCAGCTTGCCGCCGCGGTCGCGCACCGTCTGCTCGGCGGCCGCCAGCAGAGCGCCGCCGATTCCCCGTCCGCGCGCCTGGGGGCGACGGCGAGCAGTTCGACCTCGGCCACCGCCTGCGCCGGCCGCGCCTGGACCCTCTGCCCCTGGTCGACGCATTCCTCGACCAGACGAATCGGCGGGCACGTGTACGCCATCCCGAGCACCTGGTCCGGCTCGGTTGCAGGGCAGGAGACCATGACCAGACCTTGCCCGCGTGGCAACGGGATCCGGCCGCCGCTCTCATCGGCCGCCGCGGCGAACGCGCCGGGCATCGGCGCGTGGAGCGCCTTGGCCCGGTCGGCGCCCAAGGCGCTCGCGCCGAGCGCCTCAACCGCGCCACCGTCCCCGCTCCGGGCCAAGCGGATGCGAAACCTGCCGGACAACTCCGAAGCCATGGGGCAGCGCCCGCTGGCCGTGCCGACCGCCGAAGCCCCGGCCCGGCTCACCACACGTGATGAGCGGCGGATGTGCGACGGCTGCCGGGCCCACCGCCGCGCCGTAGCCGCGTGACTGGGCGGTGCTGGAACCAAGCTGCCCGGGCCCTGCTGACTGGCCAGTTGGCCTCCAGGGAACGATCTTGGGGGAAGCGCCCTTTCCCAGTAAGCTCTTTCCTATGACCGCGGACATGACGACGATCGAAGTCCCCGCCGCGTTGCGCGCCAAGCTCGACGCCCTGATTGCCGAAGGTGGCCGCGGTACCACCGTGGCCGATGTCCTGCACCAGCTTCTGGACGAGCACGACAGCATCCGGACGCGGCAGAAGCTCGCCTTCGACGCCCAGCTGCAGCGTGCCCAGGCTGACCCGGACGCCGCCGCCAGGGCCGACAGGACGGTGCGGCGGATGGTCGATCACCTGCGGCAGCGCAGCAGTGCCGCGTGACCACCGGGTATGTGCTGGACGATCTGACGCTGCATGAGCTCGGGCGCGGGGATATGACCATCACCAACGTGGTCGCCGCCCTTGATGCCCACGCCATCCGCATCAGCGTACCGGCCCTGGCCTTGACCGTGGCGCACCACGGCCTGCTCATCGATCAGATCGACGCCGTGCATGGCATGATCCACCGCCTCAAGCAGGTGCGGCTCGAACCACTGGCCACGCCCGAGGACGTATTACGCCTTTCGACCGTTTCCGCTCACCTCGGTGAGCGACCCGACCTGGCGGCCGCACATATCGCGGCCACCGCACGCCACCTCGACGAGCCGATCCTCACCCTGAGCCGCAAGCGATGGGATGCGGTTCAGGAACGGCTGCCCTGGACGGTCGAGCTGGTCGAGATCTCCGACTAGCGCATCTGGCCACGGCTCAGCATCTTTCAGACGAGGCAAGGGTCAGGGAAGAGCCTTGCGTCGTCGTCGGGGTGCCCACGGCGGACTGTTCGGCTCAGCCTCCCTGGGACCGGTGGCACCGCCGCGGCGACCTGCCCGGCTCGAACAGGTGTCGCTTGCCAGGGAGAAGGGACCACCTGGTTGCCACGAGGAAGGGACCACCTGGTCGTGTAGTCGATCATAGTGATCTCCCTTGGTTCGTCCCCGCCGACACCCCGGTGACCGGCGCGTTCGCGGGCTGGATGGTGGGTCGTTGACGCATCCGGTAGGACTCGCCTTCGACGATGAGGACGTGTGCGGCCGAGACCAGCCGGTCGACGGCGGACTGGGCCAGCAGCGGGTCGGCCATCATCGCCAGCCACTCGCTGGGCTCGCGGTTGGAGGTCACCACGGTTGCGGCCTTGCGGTGGCGTTCCACGACGAGCTCGTAGAAGTCGGCCGTCTCGATCTGGTCCAGCCCTTTGAGCGCGAAGTCGTCGATGATGAGCAGTTGCGTGTGGGCCAGGCGGCGCATCTCGGTCTCGACGCTGTTGTCGAGCCGGGCGGCCTTGAGTCGTTTGAACAGCTTGTCGGCGCGGGCCATGACGGTGCTGTAGCGGCGGCGGACGGCGATATGGCCGAGCGCGGTGGCCAGGTGCGTCTTGCCGGTGCCGACCGGCCCCAAGATCAATGCCCCGTTGCTGCCGTCGATGAAGCGCAGCGTGGTCAGCTCGCTCCAGAGCTGCCGGTCATAGGTGACGGCCGCGCTGTCGTCCCAGGTGTCCAGGCGCATGGCGGCGTCCAGTCCGGCCGCGCGGGCGCGTAGCGCGGCCGAGCCGGTCTCCCGGCGCGAGACCTCATCGGCCAGCACCAGTTCCAGGAAGTCGGCGTGGGCCAGGTGCTGCTGCTTGGCCAGGGTGAGGCGTTCGGGCAGGGTGTCGAGCATCTTGCCGAGTTTGAGCGCGCGCAAGACGGCCTTGAGGTCGGCGCTGATCGGGTCGCGAACCGACCGTCCGGCCTGGTTGCCTGCACTTGATGCCGGTGAGGCGGTGGCGGTGGTGGTCGGCGTCATGAGGGCCGTCCCGGGGTGTCGGTGGCGCCAGGTGCAGCGGCTTCGGCGCCGACCAGGGCCAGATGGGCGCGGCGGGGCGGGTTGAACTCGGCGGGATCGCGGGCGAAGCGGCCCGCGGCACCCGCGGCCGGGCGCGGCGCAGGAATCGGGACGTGCTCGGTGCCGGCCGCGAGCATCGCCGAGATCTTCGATACCGACAGCACGTCCAGCTCCAGGGCCTTGCCGCAGGCGGCGTCGACAGGTTCGGCGCCGTAGCGGCGCACCAGGCCGAGCAGCCGGTAGACCTGCCGCATGCGCGTCCAGGGCAGGCTGTCATCGAAGTGCCGTTCAGCATAGATGCCCACGTTGGTGCCGGCCCGATGGGCGGAGCGGATCAGCGTGTCGATGTCGCGCATCGCATAGGTGGCCCGCTCGGCGGGCAGGTCGGCCCGGTCGGTGCTGCGGCCGCCGGCGGCCTGGCGGGGGTGGGTTTTGATCAGCCGCCCGCGGTCGAACAGCTTGACCAGCGCTCCGTCGGCGCGGGCCAGCAGGTGCCGGCCGATGTATTCGCCGGGCATCGAGTACAACGCCTTGCCGATCTCGACGTGGTAGTCCTTGTGCACCTTCACCTTCTTGAAGATCGGCACGTCATAGGAGCGTTCGGGCAGAGCCAGCAGGCAGGCGGCCTCCCGCTCGGCGAACACCTCGGCCGGACGCGCGCAGGTGGTGCCATGCAGGCGCAGTCCCGCCGTGGTGCGGCACCAGGCCTCGGCGCGGGCCTGGGCATCGGCCAGATCGGCGAAGTCCTCCCCGGCGAAGAAGTTGCCGCGCACGTACTGCACCATCCGCTCCACCTTCGGCTTGTCCTTCGGCGCGCGGACCCGCGCTGGGTCGGTGGCGAAGCCGGCGTGCTGGGCGTAGTCCAGCCAGCCGGCGGTGAAGGTCGGGTTGATGGCGTCGGCATCGGTGATGACCGGGCTCAGGTTGTCGGGAATGAGCACCTTGAACACTCCGCCGAAGAACCGCCACGCCTGCTCGCAGCCGGCGATCACCGCCTCCAGCGTCTGGGAGAAGGTCAGCCAGATGAACATGTGCCGCGAGTAGACCGCCGTGAAGATCAGCACATGTGCGGCCCGCCGCCGCCCGGCCGCCGGGTCGTAGATCAGCCCGAGCCGGGCGAAGTCGACCTGGCACTCCTTGCCCGGAGCTCCGTCCAGCACTCGGACGGTGGTCTTGCCCCGGCTGAACGCGCACCGCTCCACGCAGAAGCGGTGCAACGTCCGATACGGCACCTCCACGCCGAGCCGGACCAGCTTCAGGCGGATCTTCTCCACCTGCAGGCCCTGCTTGATCCAGCCGCGGATCTGCTCGTGGCGCTCCTCCAGCGCCGCCAAGCTCGCGCCGTGCCGCCCATCGGCGCGCACCGGCCGCACCCGATCGACGACCTGACCGATCAGCTCATCGGTCAGCTGCCCGGCGCCGCCCTCGCGCACCAGTCCCGCCGCCTGCGCCGCCTCGACATACCGGCGAGCCGTCTTACGGTCCACCCCCGCCTGCTCGGCCACCTTGCGCAGGCCGACCCCCGTCAGCCACGCCCGCAGCACCTCGCGTACCTCGATCACCGAAACCTCCCGGAACGCCATGCCCCCGAACCCCCGCCATGTCGGATGACCTGGCAGAAGTCGTAACCGGAAGTGATCAACCACCTGAACGTGACACGCCGGGTGGTCCCATCACTGGCAACCGGGTGGTCCCATGCTCGTGGCAGAAACTCCTCCCCAGTGGTCCCATGAAGCTGGCCGGCGACAAACAGGGCCGGACCGGCCGCCTTGGTCAACCGCCGCCGGCAATGGCGCCCGGCGCTTCGGCCGAGACGATGTGGCCCAGAGATCGCAACAGCACGGCTCTCGCCGCGACGTGTGAGGCGGATGCACGCAGGCTGCGGTCCCGGCGACACGACGACCGTTTGTTCGCCGCGCTGTGCTCTGGTCTGTCTCCAGCGCCCGCACGATCAGATGCCACCGGGAACAGAACGGACCTCCTGATCGCCGGACACCGCCTTTGATCACGCAGGGGTTAACGCTGATCAGCCGTTGAGCCGTCGACGCGTAGGGTCCGGACATGCGTGCAGGCATCACCGGGACAGTTGTTGCCGCGACCGTGGCCGGCTGCGCCGGCCGTTGGTG
>NZ_JBQQCB010000096.1:0-41884 GCF_052246675.1 Nonomuraea sp. KM90
CGAAGCGCGCCTCCACCATAGTGAAGGCGACGAGCAGGAGCAGGCCCGCCACTACTGGCCCGATGACCAGCCCGGACGACCAGCCGTGATCGGCGCTCTGCATGACCCCGTAGATCACCGCGGCCAGCCCCGCCGTCCCCGTGACCGCGCCCGCGAGGTCGAGCGATTCCCGCCGGCTGCTTCGCGTGCCGGCCAGCGACATCATGGCCGCGACGATCAGCACCGCGCCGATGGGCACGTTGATGAGGAAGACCCACCGCCACGACAGGCCAGTGGTGATGGCGCCGCCCGCGATCGCGCCGGCCAGCCCGCCCACACCGCCCGCGGCGGACCATGCACCGAACGCCTTGGCACGCGCGTTCGGCTCGGTGAAGGAGGTGTTGATCACGGCCAGCGTCGCCGGGGCCATCATGGCGGCTCCCATGCCCTGCGCGAGGCGGGCCGCCACCAGGACCTCCGGAGCGGTTGCCAGGCCGCCGACCAGACTCGAGGCGGAGAACAACAACAGCCCGGCGGCCAGCATCCGGCGCGGGCCGTACAGGTCGGCGGCGCGGCCGCCCAGCAGCATCAAGCCGGCGAAGGTGAGCAGGTAGCCGTTCACCACCCAGGCCAGGCCGGTGGGTGTAAAGCCGAGGTCCTCGCGGACCGAGGGCAGGGCCACGTTCACGATGGACGAATCCAGGATCACCATGAACTGGCAGGCGCACGCTAACGCCAGAACCAACCAGGCGGGCCCGGTGTGCGGCGTGGCCCGCTGCGTCTCGATGCTGGTTGTCATGACTTCCTCCCGGCCAACCTGCCGCTCACGCGGTCCGGGAGGCCGTAGCGGCCAGGGCTTCGCGGGCGTTCCCGTCGTCCGCGGCGGCATCGGTGACGCGCCCGCTTCCCAGCAGCCGGATTGTGATCTGGGCCAACCGCTGCCCCTGGTACCTGGCCGCTTCCAGCACTGCGGTGTCCGGGCCTTCTCCGGTCGGGCCGGTCACATGCGACGTGCCGTAGGGGTTGCCACCGGCGGCGTACACGGCCGGATCGGTGAATCCGGGCGGGACGATCAGCGCCCCCCAGTGGTAGAAGACGTTGCCCAGCGACAAGATCGTGGCCTCGCTGCCGCCGTGCCGGTTGAAAGCCGAGGTGAAGGCCGTCACCGGTTTGTCGGCCAGTTTCCCTTCCTGCCACAGCCCGCCGGTCTGGTCGATGAAGTGCTTGAGCTGCGCGGCTGGCGCGCCGAACCGGGTCGGCGTCCCGAACGCGAACGCGTCGGCCCACGCCAGGTCCTCAATCGAGGCCTGGGCGATCGACGTGGTGGCGTCGGTGTGCCGCCGCCACTGCGGGTTCTGGTCGATCGCGCTGTCGGGTGCCAGCTCGGCGACCCGCCGCAGCCGCACCTCGGCCCCGGCCGAGGCGGCGCCCTCGGCGACGGCCTGCGCGAGCGCGTGCACGCTGCCTGTCGCGCTGTAGTAGATGACGGAGACCTTCACGGTCATGTCCGGCTCCTCGATGTCGAGTAAGATTGGTTATCCGCATAATAGTTATTCGCGTAACTAATCTGTCAAGGAGAGTCCATGGACTTCGAGCAAGCCGACGCCCTCAACCAGGCCATCCGCCTGTTGAGTCTGCGCCACCGGGCCAGGGCCGCGGCGCTGCTGGCCCCGCTCGGCCTGCACCCCGGACAGGAGGCGCTTTTGCTCGAGCTCGCCCGGACCGGCCCGATGATCCAGGCCCAGCTCAGCGAGGCGCTCGGTTGCGAGCCGCCCAGCGTCACGCTCATGACCCGCAAGCTCGAAGCCACCGGCCACATCCGCCGCACACCCGCCCCCTCCGACAAGCGCGCCAGCATCGTCGAACTCACCGACAGCGGCAAAGCTCTAGCCGACCAGGTCAAGCAGCTATGGTGCGCTCTGGCGGAGGAGACCGTGGCCGGCCTGCCCGCCGAAACGGTGGCCGAACTCCCCGGCATCCTCACAACCTTGACCGGCAACGTGGATACCAGGCGCCCCCGCCAACCACACGGCCGCCGGCACGATCCAGTCGCGCAATCGCGACGGGCCGGGCACGTTGATCAGGACATGGCGTTGACTGGCGATTACGAACCGAGCGCGTCGGGGTGGGTCCGCGAGCACGTCGAGCAGATCGTGCGCACCGGCACAACCGACGGCGTCACGATCAGTGGCCTGCCCACCGTGCTGATGACCTACCGGGGCGCCAAGAGCGGCAAGGTTCGCAAGACGCCGCTGATGCGTGTCGAGCACGAGGGGTACTACGCGGCTGTCGCGTCCAAGGGTGGCGCGCCGACCAACCCGCAGTGGTACGCCAGCCTGGTCGCCGAGCCGGTCATCGAGCTTCAGGACGGCGCGGTGATCCGGGAGTACCGGGCGCGCGAGGTGTTCGGGGACGAGAAGGCCCTCTGGTGGCGCCGGGCGGTGGACGCGTACCCGGACTATGCCGACTACCAGCGCAAGACCGACCGACAGATCCCGATCTTCGTGCTCGAACCGGTCAGCGGGGGCACCAGCCGGTGACGGCACCGAGGGCTAGTGTCATGCGCCTGTAATTTCACACTTGAATATCAGACTGGTTTTTGGTGGTCGGCGGATTGATCTTGGTGAGGTAGTCAGCGAGGCTTTTGAGGATTTCGTCGGCCGTTGTCGTTTTCCGGAGCCGCCTGCACGAATGTTCCAAGTCCTGTGCACAGCCGTCCTCGTATCACGCTGGGACATCGCGTTGGGTGACGACCGGAGCATGCGGTACGGGCAAAGAGGTGGATGCACGCCCGCTGAGCAGGAACGGCGGGAGCGTGTGCGGCTGCAGGCGGCCGAGTGGTTCGAGGCCGGAGAGTCGACCAGGCAGTGGGCGCGGCTGGACGCCGAGCTCCGGCGCGGGCCGCCGGCCTGGGGCTATGTGGAGGACCAGTGCTGGACGCTGGACCGGGTCAAGACGCTGATCGGGCGGCTGTTCCACATCGGCTACACCATCGAGGGCGTGGGCAAGCTGCTCCATCGCCACGGCTGGTCGGTACAGATGCCGGCCCGGCGCGCCCTGGAGCGGGACGAGGAGGCCATCGCGCTGTGGAAGGCCGAGGTGTGGCCCGCGGTAAAAGCACCGCGGCGGACCTGGGCGCCGGTCGGCGCCCGGCCGGTGGTGACGGTCCGCGGCAGAGGCTCCAGCCGCATCAACATGGCCGGCGTCGTCTGCTACCGCGACAGCGAGCGACCGCACCTGTTCTATCGCCTGCACATCTACCACGGTCGCAAGGGCGAGCCCAAGACGTTCTCCTGGATGGACTACCGGGACCTGATCGTGGCCGTTCACCAGCATCTGGGCGCACCGCCGGTGTGGTGCTGGGACAACCTGAACGTGCACCTGGCCGGCCAACTCGCCGACTGGCTGCGCATCGTCCAACTCCCCAGCCGACGCCCCCGAACTCAATCCCACCGAGGGCGTCTGGTCACTACTCCGCCGGGCCTTAGCCAACTTCGCCGTCACCGACCTCCATGACCGACTCTATGAATTCAACTTGTGTATCGGCTTGCGGGACGTTTGCGCCCGCTCACGTTGGCTCGGGACTCCCCGGGCTACGGCGGGTTGCCACTCCGGGGTTCGGCGGCTTGCGATAAGAGGGCGGTTGCACAGCAGAAACTCGGCTACGCGCGGCAGGAGCGTCTTTCCAGTTCAATGCCTCGGGCTCATGCCGGCGAAGAGGGCCTGGAGGACGCGATCGACGTAATCATGGGTCATGGGCTCCTGAGTGATCAGGAGCCGGAAGTACAGAGGTCCGGACAGGATCGCCATGGCCAGGTCGAGGTCGAAGTCGGGCGAAAGCTGCCCCTGGTCTTGGGCCGTCTTGAGACGGGTAATGGTCTTGTCGGTCTGTGGGCGGATGAAGCGTTCGTTGAAGCCGGCGGCGACCGCGGGGTCGTGCTGAACCTCGGCCACCAGTGCCTGGTAGAGCGGGCCCCAGGGTGGATTGGCCAGCAGGTCCACCGCCGCGTAGATCTGCCGGCGCAGGTCGGCCAGGACGTCGCCGGTGTCGGGATAGTCGAGGACGGGCTCGTTCAGCGACAGCAGCGAGTCGAGAAACAGCAGACCCTTTGAGGGCCAGCGGCGGTAGATCGTGTGCTTGCCCGCGCCGGCGCGGGCCGCGACCGCCTCGATGCTGAGCTTGGCATAGCCGGTCTCCTGAGCCAGGGCAAGCGTGGCCTGCATGATCGCTTTGGTGCGTGTGGCGGCTCGATCGTGGTGGCTGATGGTCACGACATCATCTTATCGGCACGGCACGTACCGTGTTGACAGGTTTGCCGATAGCCGCCCAAAATGACCGCGTCCGCTCTCGGCACGGCGCGTGCCGTTCCAGTGCTTGCGACGAAGAACCCGCTCACTCAACGTTCAGGAAAGAAGGCCGTGCCCGATTTCTCCGTCCCCGCCATCGAGGTGGCGGACCTCACCCAGCGATTCGGATCCGTGCTTGCCGTCGATCGGCTCAGCCTGAGCGTTCCGCCGGGGATGTTCTATGGCATCGTCGGCCCGAACGGGGCCGGCAAGACCACCACCTTGACGGCCGTGTGCGGGCTACGAGAGCCGACATCTGGGACGATCAAGGTCGCCGGCCATGACCTGCGAACCGACCGGGAGGCCGCGCTCGCCCAGCTGGGCGTCATGATGGACGGGTTGTCCCTGCCCGAGCGGCTGACCGCCACCGAGGTCCTGCGTTACAGCGCCGGGCTGCGCGGCCTGGACGACGGCTGGCAGGCACGCGCGAGTGACCTGCTGGAGATCCTCCGGCTGGACGCGGTCCCGCGCACGCTGATCGTGGAGTACTCCACCGGCATGCGCAAGAAGATCAATCTCGCGCTGGCGCTGCTGCACCGGCCCCGCGTCCTGGTGCTGGACGAACCGTTCGAAGCCATCGACCCGGTCTCGGCCCACTCCATCGAGCAGGTGCTCAAGCAGTACGTCGACGCCGGCGGCACCGTGGTCCTGTCGAGCCACATCATGGACTTCGTCGAACGCAACTGCCGCCGGGTGGCGGTGGTGGCCGGTGGACGGGTGCTGGTCGAAGGGCCGGTGGAGGAGGTGGCCGCGGGCTCGACGCTGAACGAGCGGTTCATCGAGCTGGTGGGCGCCGACCCGGTGCGTCCGCTGGAGTGGCTGCGATGACGGGCACCCTGGTCGCGCTCAAGCTGCGCCTGTTCCGTAACGGCCCGCACAACGAGCGCGCCTTCAGTCTGGTCACGGGCTTGGTCCTGGCCGCCCTGGTGATCGCGGGCTCGACGCTGGCTCCCCGCATGATCCACGAGGGCTGGATCGCGGTGGCGCTCACTGTGTGGGGTGGCATGTGGGTGTTCGGACCTCTGGCCCAGCCTCGCCACGATCCATCGGTCATCTCACGCGAGTGGTTACGCGGCTATCCGCTGCGGTCGTGGCGGCTGGCGCGGGCGCTGTCGTGGACCGAACTGCTGGGCGTCGGCCCGCTGATCACGCTGGTGAGCCTGTCGTCCCTGGTGGTACTGGCCGCACCGGGCGGCCCCGCGGCAGTGGCGATCGCGGCCGGGGCGGTGGTGGCCCAGCTGTACGTGCTCATCTGGGCGGGCAAGACGGTGGCGGCGCTGGCAGCCTGGCTGCTGCAGACCCGGGCCGGGATGACCATGGCAGCCACACAAACCGCGATCATGCTCGCTTTGTCGTTCGCCGGATGGGTTCCGATCGCCGCGTGGCTGCTGCCGCGTCTCGGCGAGGGGGACACCGCGCTCGTCACGCCCACCCTCGGGCACCTGCCCGCGCCGGTGATCGACGTGCTCGCCGCTCTGCCCACCGGCTGGGGCTACGGCGCGGCACTCGCCGCCCGCGACGGCGCCGGTTTGGGCGCGGCCATGCTGCCGTTGGCCGCCCTGCTGGCCGCGGGAGCCCTGCTGCAGCTGGGCTGGATCGCGCTGACGGCTCGCGCCCTGCGCCGGCCATCTCGCCGAGCGGCACCGCGACGGCCGGCCATACCAGGACGTGCACTACCGTTGCCCTTCACCACCCCGCAGGTGTCGGCGGTCGTCTGGCGAGAGCTGGCCACCTGGCTGCGCGACCCGGCGCGCGGCGTGGAGCTGCGCAGCGCCTGGTTGACCCCGCTGCTGATGGCGCTCATCATCGCGCTCACCGGCTGGAGCTGGGCGGTGCCCTTGGCGGGTCCCGCGGCGGCGGTGTTCGGCGCGATGGTCGCCATCAACACCTACGCCCTGGACGGCACGGCCCTGTGGCAGCTTCTCACCACACCGGGCGCTCTCAGAGCCGACGTGCGCGGGCGGATGGCGGCCTGGGCGTTGCTGTTCGGCGTCCCGTCCATTGTGCTGGCGGCCGCGTTGTGGGCCGCGACCGGCTCACCCTTGGGAGCAGCCGCCGTTGGCGGCGCCATCGCCGCGGCCGCGACTGCCTGCGCCCTGGCACCCCTGCTCGCGCTCCTGATGCCGGCCGTGGGCACCGACGCTCGCGATCGCATCTACCCGGGCCAGCAGGCGGGCGATCCGACCGGCGGACAGATGACGATCTTCCCTGTGGTCCTGCCGGCTGCTGTCCTGCCCGGTGTCATCGGCGCGGTCTCCGGCGGCTCGGGATGGGTGACCGCCCTGTCCGCCATCCTTTTGGCCGGCGCCGTCCTGTACGCCACCCCCGTGCTCACCGTACGTCGGCTCCATCAGCATGGCGCTGGTCTCCTGGATGCGATGGCCTCCCGCGATGCCGCCGTTGTCCGCTCATCCGCCCACAAGGCAAAGCACTAGCGGTGTTTCACGGGCGAGCATTATCTTGAGCCGCTGATTGTTGCGGGGCCCCTGACCAGGGCGGCCTCGTTGGAGACGATGTCCGCAACGAGGCCGTAGGCGGTCTGAGGAGCGTTGGTCGGCAGGGGCCGATCGTTACCGAAGAGCGGCTCGCGGGAGCCGGTGCGGGAGCGGACTTGTCCGGTTCGCGTTCATCGGCCAGTCGGAGGCGGCCGAGCGCTTCGGCGAGTTGTCGGCGGAGCCTGGAGTTCTCCTCGGCGAGCTGGCGGTTGCGGCTGTTGGCGGTTTCGAGGCGGCGTTGCAGGGACGTCTCACTGCTGCGTTGACGAGCCGGCACGGGTTGACGAGCCGGCACGGACGGCTCTGTGGTGTGCCGGGCTGTAGTGCGGAGCCTGTCGGTCTCGGCTCGGATGTCGGGCTGGGTGTAGAGCCAGGAGCGGGAGACCGAAGCCTGCTGGGCGACGGTTCGGAAGGTGACCGGGGCGCCGGTGCGATCGAGCTCACGCAGCGCCTGGATGGCCTTGGAACGGGTGAGCTCGTGCCGCTGTTTGGCTGCGATGATCAGGTAGTGGGTGTTGTCAGCCAGCATCGGACACCTCGTTCGCGGCGGGCTCGTCGTCCTTCTGGAGGGCATCGATGATGCGGTCGAGATTGTCCAGGACCACGGGGGAACGCCGCCGCCGTTTGAGGCGACGATCGTGGCCGGTCCGCGCTGCGCGCCGCGGAAGGTCAGCCGTCCTGACCAGGGCTGCTTCTGACCGCCCGCCGGAATGCCGCTGATCACTCCAAGGGGACTCGGCCTGCAGCAGCGCCACCCGGATGCTCTCGTCCACGCCGGTGATGCGGCCGCCCCCCTTGAGGGGCGAGCGTACGGTCGAGCCGTACCGGGGATGGTGATGCTCAGCTCGGAGCCGCTGGCGCCCACGACCTCCCACGGCGCGTCGACGCCGTGGGCGATGCGCACCAGGTGCACGACCGAGGCGTCAGTGGGCGGGGGGCTCTCTTCACTGAGGAAGCCGACCGTCACCCACGCCTCGTCGCCGGAGATCTGGCCGACCACGACCTGGTCGATCTGCTCCAAGCCCAGGTAGCCGCTGGTGAAGGCGACGGACATGGTGGGGGCGTCTGTCCCCAGGTCGGCTGGATCTCGCCAACGGGCGGACGTACCTGGGTGGAAGGCTCGTTATGCCACCTCGGCCAGCATGGTGAAATCGAGCTCGGACAGGTCGGGATCGAAGTCGTCGAGACGCAGGCGCAGCACGTCGGTGGCATAGAGCCCGAACCGGCTGATGTGCGCGGTCAGAGAAGGCGACAGCAGCGCGATATCGGCAGTTATCCTGGGTGGCGGCTTGCTCGGCTTGTGCCATCCGTCGGCGCCGGTGGTGTCAGAAGCCACTGCCGGCGCTACCCAGGTGCCGAGCGAAGAATCGGATCGAGCTGTCGATTTCGAAAGATGGAACTCGAAAGTGGCTGCCGGGGTTGGCGTGCAGGGTTTTCTCGGCGGAGCCGAGTGCGTCGTACAGCTTCATGACTGAGTCCCGCGGATTGCCTTCATCGTCCCACTGCAGCACGAACTCGACCGGGATCGTGATCCGCGCCGCAGTTTCGGTGAGCCAGTCGCTTCCTGTGAGGCCGAGGACGGCGGCTGTGATCCGAGGTTCGGCCGCGACGAGGCGGATACCCATCTCACCGGCCTGGGACAGGCCGTAGTACCCGACGGGCCGGCTGTCGCCGACGGAATCCAGCTTCTGCAGCGCGTCCAGGGTGGTCTGCCAATCGGGTATGAGCTGCGCCGCCACGGTTTCGTTGAGGGCGGGCCACGCCGGGCCGAAGGGCTCGCCCGCGGCCTCCCGTTCCTGGATGAGCGCGACCAGCCGCCGAATCTCCGGGTGCTCCGGCCTGTCGCCGGTACCTGGCGCGTCGATCGCGGCGACCGCGAAGCCGCAGGAGGTGACGTACGGGAAGGCCCGGGAGACGACCTCCCATCCCTTCTTGTGCTGGCCGCCGCCATGCCCGATCAGGACCAGTGGGCGGGGACCGGAGCCCTCGGCGGGCGTCCAGAGCACCCCAGGGATGTCTCCAATGGTGAAGAGCTGTTCGCGGATGCCGTCAGTGAACGTTTCCGAGGTGATGCGCATGGCGGTATTACATCGGCATTCCCGCTGACGCGGCGAGTCAATTATCGGCTTATCTCGTGCTCGGAAGTTCGCTGGTCGGAGCAAGCGCCGCCCACGCCCAGGAGTCCAACCCCGTTTGCAGACAGGCGTTGACCGGCACACCCCGATGTCATTTGCCCGTCCCTGCGGATATCGGGGATCGGACGATCGACTTCATCCAATGGACGAGGGAAAGTGAGTTGCCGGTATCGCAGTCGAAGAGGGTGAGCTTGAGAGGCTTGCCCGGGCACGTGAATCGCGTAGTCCCCATGCTCTGCTCGACGTCGTCGGTGAAGCCGATCGTCAACCCGATCACGAACGTCTGCTCGGGTGAGCAACTCGGGGACTACTGCTGGATCTTGCTACAGGTGTGGCTCTCGACATCGGTGAGGGTATCGAAAGGATCTCGCCCGATGGGCGCTCGTCCAGCCCGTCCTGACCGCCTGGCGCGCCGAACGCCGCGCCGGCGCCCGGGACATCGGCCGCCCGCCCGAACACGACCTGCGCACCATCTGCAACGCCATCCTCTACCTCAACCGCACCGGCATCCTCTGGCGCTATCTGCCACACGAGTACCCGCCCTGGCAGACCGTCTACGCCTACTTCCCGCGACTGGCAGCAAGACGGCATCTTCGAGACCGGCCTGCTCCGCCGCTCCGTGCGCACCGAGGCAGGGCGTGACGCCGAGCCCACCGCCGGCGTGATCGACGCCCAAAGCGTCAAGACCTCCACCAACGTCCCGGCCACCAGTCAGGGCTACGACGCCGGCAAGAAGATCGCCGGACGCAAGCGCAGCATCGTCACCGACACCCTCGGCCTCCTGGTGGCGGTACTCGTCACCGCCGCCGGCGTGTCCGACAGCGCCGCCGGATTACCTCTCCTGGCCACAGTCGCCGCAGCTCAGCCCACCTCCACCAAGGCCTGGGCCGACAGCGCCTACCGCACCACCGTCATCGACGGCTCCGCCGAGGCGGGCATCGACGTCGAAGTCGTCACCCGCAACCCTGCCACCAGGGGCTTCACCCCGCTGCCCCGCCGCTGGGTAGCGGAGCGCACCCTCGGCTGGCTCATGCTGGACCGCCGACTGGCCCGGGACTACGAAGCCCGATCCGACCACTCCGAAGCCATGATCCACGTCGCGATGATCGACCTCATGAGCCGCCCACTTAAGAGGCGAAGACAGTCATAGGAACTCAGGGATCATTGCCTGACAGCTCCCGGGCGTTATAGTTCAGTTATTCCGGAAATACGGAACAACGAGAGCTAGTGTGCCCATGGGACTGCTCGAAGAACGGATCGCGGAGCTTGAGCGCCGGGTCGCCCTCCTGGAGGAAGCGCCCGCCCGCCGGCCACCGCCCGCGGACGCCCCGCCGCGCCCCATCGCCGACGCGCCGCTCGACCTGCTCGATCTGATCCGGTCCAGGGCCGGAGGGGAGGCCCGCCCAGGCACGGTCATGTACGGCGGCGCGGTGACCTTCGAGGACCGCGACTACATGTGGGCGATGGAGCACACGGCCGGCGAGGTGGCGGACGCGCACTGGGCCCGGGCCGCGACCCTGCTCGAACGCCTCGGCAGCGGGCCGCGTCTGGCCCTGCTCGCCGTCCTCCTCAAGGAGCCGCGGACGCGCAGGGAGCTGCAGGAGGCACTCGGCGAGACGTCGACCGGGCACCTGTACCACCACCTCAAGGACCTGCAGAGCGCGGGCCTGCTCATCCAGCCGCGGCGCGGCGAGTACGCGATCGCGCCCCATGCCGTCGTGCCGCTGATGACGATCGTCGCCGTCGCCATGGATCTCGGCGCCGCCGAGTCACCCCAGGAGGACCTCGAATGAGAAGCCCTCTGGGTGGATTACTGCACGCCCCTTCACGGCCGGCGTGGCGAGCCTGGTCGAAGGGCGATGTGGAGGGCTGCCAGCGCTACGCCGAGACCCTGTCCGGCCCTTCCCGGGATCACCTGCTCTTCCTGTGCCACTGCGTGAAGCAGTCCTACGAGAAGGCGTTGTCCCACTACGACGCCCTCGCCGCGGGCGGCCGCGCGCCGAGGGCGCTGGACGAGCCGGTCGTCGAGGCCTGGCTGCACCTGGGCCGTCCCGATCGGGCCGTCGAGCACGTACGGCGGCGCCATGACGCCCGGCCGCGGGCCGTCGAGCAGGCGCTGCGCGTGCTCGACCCGAGGTTGACCCGCCCGCTGGGGGTGCGGCTCGACGGCGCCACCGTGCTTCCGTTCGCCGACCACGAGCTCGCGCCGTACCTTCCGGCCGTGACGGCGACCATCGACGGCGTCGACGTACTGGCGCATCTCGACACCGGCGGCACGTTCGTCGTCATGGGACCACGACGCGCCGCGGAGGCAGGCGTGGTGACCACCCCGGGCGGCACCGGCTCTCACGGGCTGCAGCGCGCCGAGCAACGTCACGGCACCATCGCCGAGCTGCGCCTGGGCGCCGCGTCGCTGACCAACGTGCCGGTCAAGGTGCTTTCCACCCTCGTCGGCCCCCAGGACCTGGTGATCATCGGCACCAACGTCCTGGAACAGTTCCTGTCCACCGTCGACCACCCCCGCAACCGCCTCATCCTCTCCCCGAGACGCCACCCCGACGCCGCCACCGAGCACTCCCGCCTCCTCGCGGACAGCCCCGTGACGGCGGAGTTCGGCTTCTACCTCTGGGCAGATCACTTCATGTTCGCGCGTGGTGGCTTCGGCCCACGCGACGACCTCACCTTCTTCATCGACTCGGGCCTGGTCTACGTGGACGACGCCGTGGCGCCGCCACGTCAGGCCTGCCTGCTGACCACGCCCCGCCACTACCGCGCCTGGGGCGTCCCGCGCCACCTGACCGGCCGCCCGCACTTCGACAGCCCCGAGCCGGTGTCACTCGGCCCGCTCACCCGGCGGGACCCGCTCGTGGCCGTCGCGAGGTCCCGGACGACGCCGTGGCAGTCCTTCGGCGGCGTACGCGTCGACGGCCTGCTGTCGCACGGCTTCCTCAAGGCGTACGCATGGACGCTGGACTTCGACAGGGGACGGTACGTGTTCCGATCGGCTCCCGGCGCGGGCGAATAGGCGAAACCGACAAGTCACCCCGCAGGCCCGGACGAGGACGACGCGGCCGCCCGCGCCTCGGTCGGCACGCTGCGCGCCGCACAAGCCCGTTACCCTGATGACCCCGACCTGATCCGGATGATCGCGGAACCACGCCGTGGCAGCCGGCGATTCGACGAGCTCTGGCGGGAGGGGCGCTCCTCCCCCTGGCGCGCCGCGACCAAGAGCATCAGGCATCCCAGCCTGGGCACACTCTCGCTCGACTGCGACATCATGCTGCTCCCGGACGGTAACCAGACCGTTCTCGTGTACTCCGCCGAGGCGGGCTCCCCCGAAGCGACGGCCCTCGACATGCTGCGGGGTGATCGGGCTCCAGCAGGTGTGAGGCAGACGGTTCCGCCGAACGGTTCACCGCCTGGATCGTCCTGCACGAGGAATTCATCGTCTCTCCTGCGGCTGGTGAGCTCCACCACACCTGCGCCGGACTGTTCCACAGCAGCGAAGGACGCCTGGGAGACACCCCATAGACGCGGCCCCACCCGGCGGCCGGCGCGATCGGCGCGGCACTGGCTCCGTACGCGGCGGCGATCACCTCCACCGGACACCCGGGTGCGCCGCCGCGGGGATCAACGAAGCGCACCTCTCCACGTCTCACATGGGTGATCCGCGAAACCGTCCGGTGACAGAGGGCTGAACGGTACGGTTGGCGGGTGGGAGAACTCATCGGCCACGCCAGATGCTCAACCGTTGCCCAAGACCTCACCTCCCAGCGCGAGATCCTCGCCTCCCTCGGCGTCGCCGAGGACCGGATCTACCTCGACAAGGACCTGACCGGAACCGACCGAGCCCTGGCGGCTGTACGCTCCGGCGGCACCCTTGTCACCCATGGAGTCCGCCTCTCCCAGGGCGGCAGCATCTACGATCCCGCCGACCCGATGTCGAAGATGTTCTTCAACATGCTGGCCGTCTTCGCCGAGTTCGAAGCCGACCTGCCGAGGATGCGCACTCGCGAAGGCATGTCCATCGCCCGCTCTCGCAGCCGGCTCGAAGGCCCGGCACCCGAGCTGACCACGCGCCAGCAGGCCGAGCTCGTCCGGATGCACTCCAGCGGCGAATTGATGGAGGTGTTCGCCGTCGGTCGCGCCACCGTCTACCGCGTCCCCGATCGCGTCGCCACCGCCGCCGCGGAAGGAGCATGAGCGCCTTCGACCCGGACAGCGAACTGTCCGGTGACGTCGCCTTCCGCCTGATGGCCGCTTCCTTCGTCCGGCTGTTCTGGCGACATGCCGTGCTGGATCAGGCCATCGACTGGCTGCTCGCCCATGGCTACCAGGTCGTCCGTCTGGACGCCTCCGCGTGGACCCGTGAGGAAGATCTCCACACGGCGATCGCGCAGGCGCTGGAGTTCCCGGACTACTACGGCAGAAATCCCGCCGCCCTCAATGACTGCCTGAGCGATGTCACCACGTTCGAGTATGGCGCCCGCCGAGACGCGACAGGCCTCGTCATAGTGTTCACCGGGTACGACAAGTTCGCCGCATACTGCCCAGACGTTGCCCAGCTCAGCCTGGACATCATCGCCACCCAGGCGCGCACCGCGGCGCTGTTCGGCCACCGGATGTGCTGCCTGGTTCAAACCGACGATCCTGACGCCAGGTTCGACCCGGTAGGCGCGATGCCCGTTCTCTGGAACGACGCCGAGTGGCTCGATTCCAATCGGCACCCCGGCTGAGTCATCCTGGCGCCAGTTGCGCAGAGGACTTGTGACAACCGTGCAGAGAAGGCGCGGCC
Organism: Nonomuraea sp. KM90; assembly: GCF_052246675.1. NCBI lineage: Bacteria > Bacillati > Actinomycetota > Actinomycetes > Streptosporangiales > Streptosporangiaceae > Nonomuraea > Nonomuraea sp. KM90. The sequence continues at coordinate 13,752 of NZ_JBQQCB010000096.1, forward strand.
GGTCCCGTGGGCGCTTTCTCGCCGCCGGCGGGATCGCGCGACATACCGAAGGCATACCGGCGGTCTCTAGCCTTGCTGGAGCTGTCACCGGCCTGGTCGGCTGCCAGCGGCGGTCCAGAAGTCGATCACGTTGAGGAGCCATCTCGTGAAGTTCAAGAGCCTGCCCAAGGCGTTTGGTACGGCCGCGGTCAGCGCGCTCATCACGGCCGCCTGAGTCGTCGCCAACCGCAGCGCGGCGGCCGCGGAGAGTTGCAACGTCGACGCGCCCACCAAGGCCACCGACGTGCGCACCTTCAAGGAGTGCACTCGCGCCGCTGAGTCCTGATGCGCTACCTCTAGGACCTCTGGGCAGGTGCTTCGCAACGCTCGAAGGTCTCGCGGCCGGGGATGTTGTTGAGAACCGTGTGGGGGCGTCGACCAGGCGCCGCAGCGGGTCGACCGGGGTGCGCCGAGCGCGATGTCGGTGGCGATCTGCGGGGTCAGGTAGCGGCGCCGTACGTTGCGGATGTCGTCCTCGTTGTGAGCATGGCCACCGGCGAACGACCACGGCCCGGATCCCGGTGTCGGTGCCGTATCCGTAGCTGGCGAGCGCAGGGCCGACCAGCCGCACCTGGAAGATCAGCGAGGTCGTGAACCCACGGCCCAGGCCACCTGGCCTCAGTCGTCGATTCCTCTGTCGCGCGGTCAGCCGTCGTACGCCAGCCAAGACCTTCGTCTCCTCAAGGAGTTGCGATGCGAACTGCCCTCACCCTCCTGCTCGCGACCACCCTGGCCGGCTGCGCCGCCACTCCCCCGGCGGCCCCCACGCCCACCGCGGCGGCCGTAAGCCCGGCCCCCGCTACCGTCGCCGCCGACCGGCTACGTCCCATCACCGGGGCCCAGGTCTGCGCCGCCGTCCCCAAGTCGCTCCGGGTGTCCCTGCTCCCCGAAGACATGTTCACTGACGATTTGAACTGGAGCAACAATGTCGCGACTCCCACCGTGGCCTGGTGGAGGTGCAACTGGCACCCCGGAGCCCCTCGTTCGCTGAGCGTCGTCGTCGAGGCGTACGGCACGGTCAGCCAGACCGCGACCGAGCACGCCAAGCAGTTGTTCGACAAGCGCAAGGCGGACGCCGCGAAACAGGCCGAAACGCCGGACTGGAGGGCATACACCCCACCCATGACAGCGGATCACGGCGACGCCGCGTACAGCCGGACGGTGACCGAGAACGGTAAGTCCGGCTCTCACGACGTCGAAATGGTCATCCGGCAGGGGCCCTGGCTGATCACGATCACCTACCGAGGTGAAGAGCGTGACGGCGAATTACCCGCCGAAGCCGAGCTTCGCCGCGGCGCGGACCAGATCGCCGAAGTCTTCACCGCGGAAATGGCCAAGGACCCGAGCACCGTTGCCCCTGATGACAGCGGACCGTGCCGGGCCATCTCCGCTACCGACGTCACCTCGGCCTTCTTCCCCTCCGTCACGGAAGTGGGGGGCAACGGCGATGCTGACCAGACTGCCTGCACCTGGCAAATCCGCGACGGGGTCGTGCAGCCAGGCGGCCACTGCGGCAGCGGAATGATCCAAGTTGGGGACATCGCCCTTCGCTGCGGCCAACTGCGCATCCACGTCAGCGACGCCAGGCGCCTCTACCGACGGGATCTCAAGGCCGAGTTCGACTTCGAGGCCGGGATCTACGCCAAGGATGTGCCCATCAAGCGCCTCACGGGCCTCGGGGACAGGGCGTTCGCCGTCGCCGACCAGGTCCGTGTCCTGGCCGGCAACCGCCTCATCACGCTCACCTACGACGGCACGAACGTCGGCGGCGGCCCCCGCGACGCCCCCGGCTATCAGAAACCGGACCTCGACGAAGCCGCCCTCCGTAAGTCCCTCATCCGGACTGCCCGGAGCTTCGTGTCCGGCTTGTCCGCCCACGACTGAGGTATGAGCCCTATGTGCGCGAGGGGCGCTTTGCCGTACCCGGCGCTCGTGACGATCTTGTCGTCTACGGCCTCGGGTCGCTCTCGCTGGCGACATGGACGACGCTCGGCGCGTCCTCGGGCAGGTCGGCCAGGGCTACCCGGAGCCGCCCGGCCGTCCAGGCCCGCTCTCACCCCCTCGGCGACCAGGAAATCGGCCAGCTGGGCAAGGCTTCACCGGGAGAACGGCAACCCGTGCCCGGCAGGACGAGACTTGGCGATCTTCTTGATCTCCACGCGCTGCGGGAGCGCGAACGTCGGCTTCCGGCCGCCCTTGTACTTGGGGTAGAGCGAGTCGAATCCATCGGCGTTGGCGATCTGCGTGGTGGCCATGCCCTGGGCCGACAGCAGCACCATCTGCGCCCGCCGCCAGGTCACCACCGAGCCAGTGCCCCGCCGCACAATCCGCAGCAGCCGCTGCCCCTCGTCGTCTTCGATCTCACGCACCCGCATCCGCTCGGCCATGCCCCGCAGTCTGCGGGCGAACCCGTCCCCAGAGCGTGATCCCCGCTCGGCGTGTCGAAGATCAAAAGAGGCCAAACCCAATCTGATGCGGCACTCAGTCGGCGCTGGGCTGCTGGAGCCACTGCGTGTGCAGATCCAGCAGGATACGGACAGCCTCGTCTGGATGGAGGTAGCTTGCCGCACAGTCGCCTTCGACGATCTGCTCGCGTGTCCAGCCGGCGGCGGGGTCATCGCCGCCGATGTCGAGTGAGCAGGTGTCCCAGCGGCACCGGTAGTAGAACCGATCCCCCGAGGGGAGGGCGCCTTCGAGCTGGATCGGCGCGGCAAACCCGGTGATTTCAATCTGCCAGCCCCGGGACCGCAGTTCGGGCAGCAGCCGCTGCCAGGCCGCGTCGGCTGCTTGAACGTCGGCCGGAGGATGCGGATCGCAGCTCGTGAGAATGAAACCCGCCGAGGTCAGCGCATCGATGATGCTCCCGGCCCGGCTGGTGGAATGGACGAGAACGCTCGTTGGCTCGCGCGGGATCGAATCGATCACCGCCTCTCGCTGCCCGGCGGGCAGGAGGGCGAACATGGCGCGCTGGGCGTCGGTATCCATGACGCCGATGGACTCTCCGCTTGGACCGCGGGCATGGAAGCTGATCCCGAATTGGTCGTGGTGCTTCTCCTCGAGCACAATGCCGAGCGCCGCCGCCAGCGTCTGCGCCGCGCCTCGGATCGGCTGCTCAGAGGTGAATGTCAGGCTCTGCCGCGACCAGTCCACAACCCGATCCTCACTCACCCCGCCCACAAGGCCAACAGAATTCTGGTGGGGCGGGTGAGCAGGTCGTGGCGCTGGGACATGCGGCAACGGCCTCGACGCGAGCTACACCGCGTCATCAACCGGGCAAACGCTGCCTGATGTGGCACCAGGGCTGGAGGACCCTTCCAATGATCTCTTCCTTCACGTAGGCCGAGTTGACGAACGCAGCCCGGACCCAAGAAGAACCGAGCGTGCGGAGGGCGCCTCAAGGTCGTTGAGGGCGCGTCGCAGCACTCCGACCTTTGGCGTTCAAGTGATCTTGCTGGTGGGGGGCGGAGGTGAATCGTGGCCCCGCCCTTGGCGGGGCCACAATGGCGCGATTGTGGTCAAGCCTTGATTGGTGTGGCCGCCCTGGCGGCCAGTTCGATCTTCGCGCAGTAGGCTGCGCGGGCTTCCTCGTCGATCGGCTTCTCGTGTTCGGCGCGCAACCCGGTCCGGCCGTCGAGGCCCTCGCGCAGGATATCGGCGTGACCGGCATGCCGGATGGTCTCGCCGAGGACATGGACCATGATGGCGAACAGGTTCGTGTCGGCATAAGGCTCCGGCCACCACGGCACGTGGCCAGGGGCGTCGAGGGGAAGCTCGTTGATCGTCGCGTCCGAGTGTTCCCACGTGCGCCGGTAGAACCCGATGATCTGATCGCGGGTCTCGTCCGCGGTCGCCCACAGATCGCTGCCGTCGGAGTCCTGCCACCGGGGCAGCGGTTCCGGGGAAGGGCGGTCGAAGACCTCGCCGAAGTACCTGGCCTCGACGCTGGCCACGTGTTTGACCAGGCCGAGGAGGTTGGTCCCGGTCGCTGTCAAAGGTCGGCGGGTGTCGTATTCGGACAAGCCGTCGAGTTTCCAGAGCAGCGCCTTGCGGTCCCGCCGCAGTCTCCCGTGCAGGTTGTCTTTCGCGAAATCGTCGATCATGGGTCACGATTGTGTCAGGCTGCGCCGGCGGGCTCAGGTTGCGAGCCTGCTCCCCGACCGTCCCCATGATCGCGTTCGCGGTCCCCGCGCTGCGATACCGCACCGCGGCGCCCGGTTTGCGTGATCGCGACGGCCTCGGCTCGTCGGCTGGAACCGTTCCAGGCGGTCGCCCCGGTTGGCCGCGATCACCCGGACGACCCGGACAGCCCGCCGCAGCCGATGACCGTTCGGGAGCTTGACTCCGGCGGCGATGTCGGCGTACTTGCAGTACCGCGCTGCCGTGAGGGCGTTCGGGCGATGCGTCCCTTGTCCTGCGGATGGTGATGGTGATGGTGGTTTCGGCGTGCCGTTCGGCGTTGTCGAGGAGGTTGCCCACGAGCCTGGCCAGAAGTAGCCGGTCGCTCGTTACGATCACGCCGGGCTCGGGCTCGGTGTCGATGGTGATCTGCTTGCTGGAATGACGTCTGGCCTGCTCGGCGGCGACCAGGTCGCCCGGATCGACTCGGTCCCGCTGTGCGGGGATTTCGGTGTCCAGTCTGGCGATGGTCAGCAGATCGGCGCAGATCCCGTGCATCCGGTCCAGATGTGCCAGCAGGGTGTCGCCCAGGGCGGAGACGGCCGGCTGATCGGGGTCGAGCATGGCGGTGATCGGGTTGCGCAGGTCGTGGGAGGCGTCGGAGGCGAAGCGGCGCTGCTGCTCGGCCGCGTTCTCCAACCGGCCCGCGTGTGGTTGATGCTCTCGGCGACGTCGTGGATCTCGTCGTGAGGGGCGGGAACCGGACCCTGCGGCTGAGGTTGGTGGCCTCAGGAGCACGCGCTGGAAGGCCCGTCGGGGGCGATGCGGCTCCACTGCTTCTGCCACACGGGTCCCGCCTGGGCGCAGAGCGCGCGAACCGGGTCGCTGTGCGCCCGGGGGTCCCAGAATCGGATCGTGCCGTCGTCGGAGGAGGTGGCCAACCGGCCGTCCGGGCTGAACGCGACGGCGAGGACCTGATTGTCGTGGCCGATGATCGGCGCCCCCACCTGCGTCCCGGTCCGCGGGTCCCACAGGCGCACCGCGCCGTCGCGGTGCCCAGTCGCCAGCAGGCGGCCGTCCGGGCTGAACGCCGTTCCTGACGTCCCCGGCTGACCTTCACCGGCGTCCAGCCTGGCGACCTGGGCACGACTGCTCACATCCCATACATGGGTGCCGTCCGCCACCGCGGCCAGCAGTCGGCCGTCGCGGCTGAAGGCCAGCGAGCGCGCTCCGTAGTCTTCGTCGTCGTCGAGTGGCAGCTCCGCCACCTGGCGGCCGGTCGCGGGATCCCACAGTCTGATCTTGTTCTCCTTGCCCGCCGTGGCGAGTGTCCGCCCGTCGGGGCTGAAGTCGATCGCTTGCGCCACGAGGTGCATCGGGATACTGCGGACCGCGCGAAGGGTGCGCGTATCGACCAGCACCACCTGGTCTCCGTGGTAGGAGGCGGTGGCCAGCAGCGAGCTGTCGGGGCTGAAGGCCAGCACCTTCTCCCCCAGGAGCAGGTAACCGTCTGGAGACCCGACGACCGCGCCGGTTTGCGGGTTCCAGAGCCGGACGTTGCCGTTGTACTCGCCGGCGGCCAGCAGACGGCCGTCGGGGCTGAGAGCTGTCGCGCGAATCAGTTTGTCGGGGTTGACGGCCGGCCGCCGGTCGAGGATCCGGCCGGTTCGCGGGTCGATGAGGCGCACTCCCTCGGAGTCCGAGGTGGCGGCCAGCAGGCCGCCGTCGGAACTGAAGGCGAGCGTGAAACTCCGTCCGATCGGCCCTGGGCCTGCGCCCGCGTGACCGCCCGTCGCGGTGTCCCACAGCCGGAGACACCGTGGAGCGTCCTACACGCTGGCGGCGTTACGCGCCGTGCCCGTGCTGGCCGGCGCGGCGAGCAGCGGCAACGCCGCCGGAATCCCGGGCATCACCGAACGCCTGGTCAAGCTGCGGGAAGCGGCGGCAGACGTGCGACGCACGCACCGCTGAGCCGACCCAGCGAGCCCCCGCGCGGACTTCCCGCGCGGGGGCCTCCGCACGCCCCGGAAGATCACCCCGGGAGATCACCCCGGCCCCTGCCGGCGTCGCCGGCGGACGTACCTTGGTCGCGCATTGTCCGAGTGGTTCTGATCTTGTCTGGTGGTCGTAGGGTGTGCTGGTCGGCGCACGGGCGAAGGCTCGCCGGTGCAACGCGAAGCCTCCTTGTCGTACGAGCTGCGGCCAACGGCACGAACTGACCTGCGTAAACGAATGGGCGCCGGGCATCACGCCGGGGCCATTCCTGCATCTGTGGAAACCGTTTCGGATAAATTGACGTGGTTTCCATCCCTCCTACGTTGTCGCGTCCAGCAACAACGTTTCCGGGAGGGGTAACCGCGCACCGCGTCGACCATCGCCTCGGAGCTCGTCGTTACGCCCTTGCTATGGTGTTGCGTTGGCGCAGATGGCATGCGCCTGGACAAATACTAGTTGCCCCGGGACATCGGTGACTTCGACAAACCATCCGGATCCGGTGGCGTCGGAGAAGTCGTGGTTTGCAGTGGTGGTTGGTCCATCAGTTCCGCCCGGTATAAGGCGGAAACCTCCACCGGTCACGCTTTTCCCTTCTGGGCATCTTGCTGTAGCTTCACAGGTCCTGTCATTAGCTGCGCACTGTGTCATTCCCACTACGACCTCGTAGCCGGTAACGCCGTTCGTCGGCGGCGTGGTGGCCTGCTGCGCGCTCTGTGTGCAGTTGTTGGTTTGACTGGTGGTTACCTGGTTATGGTCGCCCTTGACGGAATTGTTGTTACGTGCCCCGGGAAGGCACAACACCGAAGGCGCTATGTTCGGGTTCGGGATGAGATTCGGGAGGACATTCGCGTTCGGGACGACGTCGTCGACGATATCGATGATCGGGTGAGGGTCTGCCAGTGCCGACGATCCGCTGCTACCGACAATTGTGCTAAGTGCCGAGAGAGCCAGAACTGCGGCGAATTTTCCCATCTTGTGCATGTAAATCTCCTGTTGCGCGCGTCCTCTTACCCGCGTGAAAAATAGCTCTTAGTGATTGCCGTTCACTCGGTTGACACGCCTCGCCAGGGCAATTGATGAACGTTTTGCGACTTGCCGTAGCGGAAGCTTCTTGCTCCGCGGTGCTGCTGTCGGTGGCAATAGAGTTGGCCAGTGCCAGTGGAAATGGCCCAGCGGTGGCCGGAGTCCCCTGAAGTTCGGACACGTGTCCACGAAGCGCTCACCACCCAGGCCGTGGCGCCACCGAAGCGGGCGCGCAGCAATCGGCCACGGCGGCGGGTGGTGGACGAGGTCGCGCCGTTGATCGACGCCATGTTGCGGGCGGAGATCCTGCTCAAGGGAGCGGTAATCCATGAGCGCCTGGTGGCCGGCTACGCCTTCGAACCGGCAACTATCAGCGGGTCAAGATCTACTTGCAGGAGGCGCGCCCGAGGATCGCCGCCGAACTCGGGATCAGTCCGGGCGAAGTGGCGGGGCTGCATCGCCGGTTCGAGGTGGTGCCGGGCGCTCAGGCGCAAGTGGATTGGGGTGACGAGGGCAAGATCTTGGCCCATGTCGGGATACCGAAGGTCTACTCCTTCCACATGACCTTGTCCTACTCGCGGCACCCGTTCTGCTGCTTCACCACCAGCCAGGATCTGGCGACCTTCTTCGACTGCCACCGCCGGGCGTTCGAACACTTCGGCGAGGTGCCGATGTCGATCGTCTACGACCGCACCAAGACGGTGGTTCGCCGCCACGTCGCGCCAGGTGAGGCTGTTCCGTTGCATCCGAGGCGGCGTCCTTCGCCGGGCATCACGACTTCGACCCCCGATGTGCCGGCCATCGTCGCAGGTCATTGGCGTCTATGGATGGCCCTGACACGGGAATGGTGTGGACATGTCCACACCTGAGGATGCATCCGACGGCGCGCTGGAAGAACGGCTCCCGGCGATCGTCGTGGCCGACGCCGAGGGCACGGTGACCGGCTGGACGCAGTCGGCCGAGGACCTTCTCGGCTACCGCGCGGCCGAGGTTCTCAACCGCAGCGGCTCCCGCCTGCTCATGCCGGAGGGCCTGGAGCCGCGCGCACCGGCCTGGAAGGACAGGTTCGCCGGCCAGGAGCGCTGGTCCGGGCTCTTCGAGGCCCGGCGGCGCGACCGCACCCGGATCCTCGTGCACGTCGAGGGCTCCCGGCTGCGCGCGCCGGAGGAGAAGGCCGCCTGGTTGCTGGCGATCACGCCGGTAGCCTCGGGCGCCCGGACCGGGGCCTGCACACTGCTGACGTCGCTCATGAGGCGCACCCCCGTCGCCATGGCCATCTGGGACCGCGACCTTCGCTGCGTCTGGCTGAACAACTCCGCGCGCAATCTCCAAGCGGTCTTTCCCCACTACGAGGTCGGCCGCGCCCTGACCGATCCCCTGCCCGGAGTCGACACCCGTGCCGCGCAGGACGCGATGCGCAAGGTGATCGCCGAGGGCGTTCCGCAACTCGACCGCGAAGCCCGCTGGACCTCTCCGGACGGCAGAGAGGAACGCACCCTGTCGACCTCCCTGTTCCCCCTGCAAGGCTTGGCGGGCCGGCCGCTCGGCGTGTACTCCGTGGCCATGGACATCAGCGACAGCCGGGCCCGCGAGCGCCTGGCCGTGCTGCGAGACGCCAGCGTGCGCATCGGCAGCACGCTCGACGTCTGCAAGACCGCCCAGGAGCTGGCGGACCTCGCCGTGCCGTTCCTCGCCGACTACGTCACCGTCGATCTCGCGGAATCGGTCCTCCCGGACACCGTGCCCCTGCAGCGGCTCGCCGCCAGGGACCAGAGCGTCCCCGTGTTCCGCCGGGCGGGCGTCGCCTCGGTCCACGACGGGATCCCTGAGTCCCTCTGGGCGCTCGGGCAGGCGGTCTTCGTGCCTCCGTCCTCGCCCTTCACCCAGGTCATGGCCTCGGGCCGCGCCCACTTCGAGCCCGTGCTCGACACCTCGCCGGGCACCTGGCTCGACCAGGATCCGGAACGGGCCAGGGTCATCCAGGCCACGGGGATGCACACGTTGATCATCATTCCGCTGGCTGCCCGCGGCGACGTCCTGGGCGTTGCCGTGTTCGTCCGCACCGACAACCTGGCGCCGTTCACCAGGGACGACCTGCTACTCGCGGAGGAGCTGGGTGCCCGGACCGCGCTGAGCATCGACAACGCCCGCAGGTACACGCGCGAGCGCACCGCCGCCCTCGCGCTGCAGCGCGACCTCCTGCCGGCCAACCTGACGGGCGGCGGGGCGGTCGATCTGGCCTCGCGCTACCTGCCCTCCAGCATCCACGAAGGTGTCGGCGGCGACTGGTTCGACGCGATCCCGCTGCGCGGGGACCGGGTCGCCCTGGTCGTCGGCGACGTGACGGGGCACGGTATCAACGCCGCGGCGACGATGGGACGCCTGCGCACCGCCGTGCGCACCCTCGCGTACGTGGGGCTGCCGCCCGACGAAGTGCTCGCCCACCTCGACGAACTGGTCGTACGCCTGGCGGAGGAGGACGCCGACGACAGTCGCCCCTCCGACGCCACGGGAGCCACCTGCCTGTACGTCGTCTACGACCCGTCCACCCGGCTCTGCACCATGGCCGCGGCCGGGCATCCACCCCCCGGGATCGTCACCCCGCACGGCGAGGTCACCTTTCCCCGCCCGCCCAGCGGCACCCCGATCGGCCTGGGAATGGGCTCCTTCCAGTCCCTTGACCTCGAACTCCCCGAAGGCAGCCTGATCGCTCTCTACACCGACGGCCTGATCGAGACCCGCGAGGCCGACATCGAGGCGGGCATCGACCGCCTCGGCGCCGCCCTGGCCCGAGCCACGCTGCCGTTGGAGGACTTCTGCGACACGGTCATCCTGACGATGACGGGCGGCGAGCCGTCCGAGGACGACGTAGCACTCCTCGTGGCCCGCACCCGCACCTCGTCCGGTGACGTCTTCGGAGCGGTGTAAAGAACTCGACGAGGTGGATGCCGTGAGTGAATCTTGGGCGGCCTCGGTGACGGGTGCCAAGGCCCTGTCGTCGGTCGGGTGGAGCTGAGTGGGCGGGTGGAGGGAGTGCCCGGCGGAGGTCTTGCAGGAGGCGAAGGCCCTTGCAGGTGAAGGGTGTCAATACTCCGTTCACGGTCGTGAGCTGCGGGTTTGTCATGGCTTCCGGGTCGGAGCAGTGGTGGGGGTCGGGCATGCTCGAGGCTCGTGACGCTCCGTCTCTTGAAAGCACCGCAGCGGCGGCGCGGCTGCAGTCCGAGGTGTACTGACGTGTCAAAGAAGCGCGTGTCCGGCTGCGCGTTCTCGGTGCCGTCGACCGGCGAGTCCCGGCGACGGCGTCCTCTCCGTAGAGGCGAGCGCCAGCGGGCCGCATCTCGTCCCCGGCCTTGAGAGACTGGCGGCGCGCTCAAGCCGCTCCGGGTGGTCCTCGTCGACGAGCATGCCCGGCGTCACGTCCACGGCTGGGAAATGCAGAACTGCGAGTAGTACGGCCATTCCCACATGAACATCGCGCGGGTCGTGTCGAGCGCCGTAGCCACGCCGGCCACGGCGCGGACCCGTCGCGGGACGGGCTCGACGTGGCCGATCCCGGCGATCGCCTCGGGTAGTCACGCACGGGGCCCTGCTCGCCCGCGTTTTCCCGGATACGCGCCGGCGCGCGGACTCGGGGTCCGCGCGCCGGAGGTGTCAGGCCGTTTCCCGCTTCGGGAGCTTCCACCCGGGACGGGGGAAATGGCAGGTGTAGCCGTTGGGGTACTTCTGCAGGTAGTCCTGGTGCTCGGGCTCGGCCTCCCAGAAGTCGCCCGCCGGGGTGACCTCGGTGACGACCTTGCCGGGCCACAAGCCCGAGGCGTCGACGTCGGCGATGGTGTCCTCGGCGACCCGCTTCTGCTCGTCGCTCGTGTAGAAGATCGCCGAGCGGTAGCTGGTACCGATGTCGTTGCCCTGGCGGTTCTTCGTCGAGGGGTCGTGCACCTGGAAGAAGAACTCGAGCAGCGCGCGGAAGTCGGTCTTCTCGGGGTGGTAGACGACCTCGATGGACTCCGCGTGGGTGCCGTGGTTGCGGTAGGTGGCGTTCGGGACGTCACCGCCGCTGTAGCCGACGCGCGTGGACACGACGCCGGGCTGGCTGCGGAACAACTCCTCCATGCCCCAGAAACAGCCGCCGGCGAGGATCGCCTTTTCGGTGGTCACGTCATCTCCCTACTTGTCGTCGATGTCACTCGTGAACAGGGTGCGGTATTCGCCGTACCCCTCCTGCTCCAGGTCGTCGAGGTGGATGAACCGCAACGACGCGGAGTTGATGCAGTAGCGCAGTCCGCCCCTGTCAAGAGGACCGTCGTCGAAGACGTGACCGAGGTGGCTGTCCCCGTGCAGCGAGCGGACCTCCGCCCGGATCATCCCGTGGCTGAAGTCCTTGCGTTCGACGACGTTCGTCTTGGCGATCGGCTTGGTGAAGCTCGGCCAGCCTGAGTGGCTGTCGTACTTGTCGACCGACGCGAACAGCGGCTCGCCGGACACGACGTCGACGTAGATGCCGGGCTCGTGGTTGTCCCAGTAGGCGTTGGCGAACGGGCGCTCGGTGCCGTCCTGCTGGGTCACGCGGTACTGCTCCGGGTCGAGCCGTGAAACGGCTTCCGGGTTCTTGTGGTACTGGATCTGCCGGGGCACAGCTCTCCATTCCCGGCCTTTCGGCACGAAGCTGGGGAACCAGGTGAGACACTCCTGGACGCGGAGATAGAGACACTCCATGGGCCGGTTCTATTCCTACGGACGGCCGCTTGCCCGATCGTTCTGCTTTGGTAAGGACCGGGTTTCCACGATCAGGTCGAGCAGCGTCCGCAGGGCCCGGCTCGGCATGTTACGGCCCGGGGGCGACGGATCGAGAGCGGCCACGTCACGCCCCGGTCGCGGAGCGGCACCGCGACCGTGCCGGGCGAGGCGAGCGGCACGACGTCGGGCACCACCGCCTGCGCCGCCCCGCCGGCTGGACGACGGCCAGGTGGCCTCGGTGGGCCCGGCCGCCGAGCAACTCTTCCCGCTGTACGCGCCCTCCGGCTAATGGGCCTATCTGGTTAAGTGCGGCTCTTGGTGCGCGTCAGGTGTCTGCCACTGATGTGCCGCTGCGGGACCTCTGCTGATGAGCGGCAGCCACAGCCCGAACCTGGCCCCGCGTGGCAAGGCCTCGACCGTGAGGGTGCCGTGGTGCGAGTTCATCGGGCGCCGCCGGTCTGGATGGTGGAACGGCCCAGCAGACGCAACGCCATCAAGGGGAACACGACCACCGACAGGAGGCCCGCTGCCACCAGCGCGGCGGCGTTCTCCGGACGAATGGCCTCCAGCTTCAGGCCGATCGTTGCCGCGGCCACGATCACCGGCAGCGATGTGGCCTGCAGGAGCCCGCTGGCCAGCACCTCCGCGCGCGACAGACCGGCAGAGCGGTAGGCCAGTGCGGGAAGTCCGCGAACCAGGAGCAGCGCGGCCAGGAACATCGGCACCCGCAACACCGTCTCGGCGTCGGCGAACAGGGCGCCGAGATCGAACTGGATGCCGCTTGTCACGAAGAACACCGGGACGAGAAATCCGTAGCCCAGACCCTCGAGTTTGATATGAAACTGCGGGTGGGTCTGTTCCGCGTCGGGGTCGATCAACCGGAGCACGGCTCCCGCGATGAAGGCACCGAGGATTGCCTCGAAACCCAGATGCAAGGCCATCGCGGACAGTCCGACCACGAGGAGCATCGTCAAGCGGACCCGGACCTGCGCACTCGTGTCCGCCAGCATCTCCACGGCCCGGGACAGCCACATCGAGCGCCCCGCCCGCATCGACGCCAGCACAATGAGCACCGCCAATCCGGCAAGGCTGAGGAGCAGCAGCAGCTTGGCGCCCGGGCTCGACGAATGCTCGGAGAAGAACAGCGACAGCAGCACCACAGCGCTGGTCTCACCGGCCGAGGCTCCGCCGATGGTCAGCTGGCCGACCGGTCGGTCAATCGCGCCGACGTCCTTCAAGATGGGCACCAGCAAGCCGAGTGACGTGGCTACCAAAGCAGTGCCGACCAGCAGTGGGCTCTCGACCAGCCCCGCTACGCCCAGCAACAGGCCGACGATGGCCGCCAGCGCGAGCGTCCCGACGAGGCCGAGGCCGACCAGCCGCGCCCGCGGCCCGCGCAGTTGCCGGATGTCGATCTCAAGTCCGGCCAGGAACAGGAGGAAGCCCAAGCCGATGATCGACAATGATTCGACGGCGGCGTCCACCGTCACCACGTTCAACACCGCCGGGCCGAGGACGACACCTGCCACGATCTCGAGGACGGCGCCGGGTACGGGCAAGCGCGGCACCATGGCGAGGAGGAACGGGACGCCGGCGGCCACCGCCAGGACGATCAGCAGGTTGTCGTACGACATCAGATACTCCGGTGGTCACTCGGCGGGCCGCACACGCCGACCGGTCCCCCACCGACAGGCCTCATCCGGCGGTCACTCCTGTGGGGCATGGGAACGTCACGTGGACGGCGCGTACCGAGCGTGCCGCCCGGCGGGGCTGAGCCCGGAGGTCTCGGCCACTATCGGCGCTGGGCGGCTTGCAAGGACTCGGCGAGTGTTACGAGGGAGGCCCCCAGAAGCACGCTGTCTTTGACCAGGAACTGTCCCACCATGGAGAGCTTCGGAGCCCCATGGTTTTCCTGCCAAACCCCCGGCGTCGTGGCCAGGAAACTGAGGGTGCCGGCGAACATGGCGACCGCTCCGAGGCTGCCGAGCACCGAGGCCCTGGGGTTGAGCGGCTGCACCGCGATCAACGAGCCCATCGCAATCTCGGTCACGCCGATGAGTCTCGCCAGCTGCTTTTCGCCCAGCTTGTCGACGAGCAGCGAGAACAGCGGACTGGATGCGACGAGCGGGCGGATGTTTTCGACCTCGTAGTCTTCGAACTTGAGCCGCCCGATCCAGACAAGGTTGAGTGCCAATGCTGAGCGGATCACCGAACGTCCCACGGTGTGAATGTTCTTGGTGGCGATGAATTGCATCCTCATGCTGTTATCCCTTCAGCCGTCGTCCCGTGGGCCACTTGGGATCCCGATACTTGTCCGGCTGGTGTCCTGCGTGAGCAAACGCTCTGCCATGCCGGCGCACGGACCGGCCACAGCCGCCACGCCGGCAGCCGACGATTATCGGCGAATCGTATTCGGATCATGACGATTCTCCTGTCCCCTTGGACCCTTGAGACGGACGGGGCGATCGCGAGGCCTCCCAGCTTCCGCCGCCAAGGGCTCGCTGCTCGGATTCGCCGCGACACAACCGAAGCGCTTACCTCGGCGTGGGGTCCCGGTTGGGCAAAGTGGAGTTGCTTGAGTATGGTGCCCAGGCACCTCGTCGCCTACCGACGGCGAAGTCAAGCCTTGGCGATGGTCTGTTCAGGCACAGGCCGAGCCACCGAGGACCGAACCACGACAACGTACGCCGATCGGTCGCCGGGCGCAGGGACGGCAGTTGGCTGGTGGGGTCGTACATGCTGGGAAGGGTCCAGCGAGCATCTTCAGAGCAGGCCCTGGGCGGTGTCCGGTTGACCTGCCGTGGTGATAGGGCCATGTGCCGTATCACGTCCCGCCGAAAGTTCGCCGGAGCCACGGGAAGAGAGAGATCCTCTGGAAGGGGTGTCGTGCCTCTGCGAATGAGGCGCTCCGCTCCGGCAGTTCCTCGCGTTCCGCCTGGAGCACCGCCGGTGGTTCGCCCATCGACCGTCAACGCTTGACGCGGACGGGAACGGAATGGATATAGCCCCGGGCGTTGCGACAATTCCCTGTTCCGCCGGTGATGGCGACATCGACCGAGGATGGGGCTGGCAGCTGGAGCAGCGCCTGCGAGGTGAAGTTTTCCTCAGGTAGGGCGAAGGTTCCCACGCACTGGAGCCGGCCCGGGTTGAGGTGAACGCAGGTGCAGATCACACTGAGGTGATCTCAGCGAAATAGTTCGGGCGATTGGGATTTTCAGGACGCCGCCAGTGGCATTCCAGGCCTTCGGGAGGAGTCGCCGAAGGCCAGAAAAAGACGTGGAGCCCCCGGTAGAAGAGCTCTCACCATCAACGCCGGAAGGCTCCACGTGATTGCTCATCGTGCCACGCTCGATGTCTCGCGCGCACTCGTTCAGTACGTCGCGCGGCTCCTGCACGACGAACGCCGACGGCGTGGCACTCCGAAAAGCAGCCGAGCCCTGAGCCCGTTTCGGCAGGCGATCATGGCGCTGCGCTGGTTCCGCGGCGAGCGCGACATCCCCAAGCTCGGCCGCGACCATCATGTCTCCCGCGCCACCGCCTACCGCTACATCCACGAAGGTATCGACGTTCTAGCAGCTCAAGCACCAAATCTGCACGAAGCCCTCGACCGCGCCCAAGCCGAAGGACTGGCGTACGTGATCCTCGACGGGACCCTGATCCCGATCGATCGCTGCGCCGAGCAGAGGCTCAGCGTCAAGGGCGAACCGATCGACGCCTGGTACTCCGGCAAGGCCCACCAGCACGCCGGCAACCTCCAGGCACTGTCGGCGCCCGGCAGGCTGCCCTGGTGGATCGCCGAGGTCGAGCCCGGCTCCGTCCATGATCTGACCGCCGCCCGCGCACAGGTGCTGGGCGCGCTGTACGCCGCAGCCGCAACCGGTCTGCCCACCCTCGCCGACAGCGGGCGCTCAGCTCGGTCGCCGGAGGGGATCGCATCCTCGGATGACCTGACCTTGGCAGAGAGGGCCGGGATCCAACCCCCGGTGGAAATGTCGCCGGTTCGGTTCGGTCCGGGTGCCGTGGGGTTGAGGGTGGGCTTACCGGGCGCGGGTTCTGCACCGCGGGCCGTCTGAGGGCGCGGCCGGCTCAGGCGGCCGTGGTGGGCCCTGACGAGGCGGGGAAAGCCGCCGTGATCCGTTCGGCCTGCTCGGGTTGTCCGGCCGGCGCGCCGGCCGCTTGGGCTACGACGACGCACACCATGGGCCGAGCAGGCATCCCCTTGGTCGGCTTCGTCTTTCACGGGTTTGTCGACCAGTTGTGCCTGCTCGGCTCGGTGCCCGCGCCTCGTGGCCTACTTCGCGCTCTACCTGATGCACGACCGCAAGGGGTCTACTTCAAGATGTGCGCGCCCAAGGTGCTCGACCCTGTCTACTGAGCCGGCTTGGCCTTGTCGGCCGACCCGGCCTGCCCGTCGCAGAACACCTGCTTGAGCAGGTTGTCCCGCGCCTTCGGGAAGGCCTCTGCCAGATCGGGTGCAGCGTCCCCGAAGGTGATCGAGGCGGTCCAGGTCTTCTTGCCGTCGGGGGTGCCGTACATCACCGCCACGTAGCCCCCCGCGGTGGCCCCGTTGTGATGCAGGACGGTGCCGCAGTTCGGGCCCAGGTCCTGCACATATGTCCCGAGGCCGTATCCGCCGAAGGGGCCGGCGCTCTTGGGGTGCGTCTTACGCATCTCGGCCAGCAGCTTGGCCGGCAGGAGCTTGCCGCCGTTCAGGGCAGAGTAGAACGTGGCCAGATCCTTGGTGGTGGAGATCATGTCACCGGCGGCGGCCACCATGGAGGGGTTCTGGCGGGTGACATCGATCACCCTCCACTGGCCGGTGGCGTCTTGGTAGCGGAAGTAGCCGTGGGGGTGCGGCTGGGGGAGCTCCGGCGAGGCGCCCGGCAGCACAGTGCCGCGCAGCTTGAGCGGCCCCAGGATGCGCCGCTGCATCTCCTCGGCGATCGAGCGGCCGGTGACCTTCTCGATCAGTAGCTGGGCCAGCGTGTAGTTGGTGTTGGAGTAGCTCCAGCTCGTCCCCGGCTCGAACTTGGCCGGCCTGGACAACCCGAACCGCACCAGCTCCTCCGGCTGATAGGTCTTGAAGCGGGCGTCCGCCCACTCCTTGCCCGCTGCGGGGATCCCCGGCTCGACCGACCCGTCGGGGCGGAACTCGCCGGTGTAGGCGTACAGGCCGCTGGTGTGCTGCAGCAGCATCCGCACCGTGATCCGCCGGTCCAGCTGGAACTTGGGCAGGTAGTCGGCCACCGGTTTGTCCAGTCCGATCTTGCCGTCGGCCACCAGTTGCAGCACCAGGGTCGCGACGAAGGTCTTGGTGCTGCTGCCGATCCGGAACCGCCCGTTCGCCGGCGGCTTCGCGTTCGCACCCAGCTTGCGCCGCCCGGCGCTGCCGACCCACTCGCCCCGCTCATCGTGCACGCGCGCCTGCACGCCGAGGAAACCGGCATCGACGATCGCCTGGATGGCCTTCTGCAGTTCCGGGCGGTCCTGCCCGGCAGCGGCCTTCGGCACGGCCTGGCCGTCCGCGGTGGCCGAAGCGGGTGCGGCCGCCCCGGCCAGCAGCGCGGCCGCCAGCGCCGTGACCGCCACTCGCTGGGAGACCCGCGGCCTCCGGACCCTGTTTCTCTTGGCGGTATGGCGAGATTCACTCATGGTCGGTCCTCAATCGCGATAGTACGTGTTCTGTGCTGCTTGAAAGCTATGTTGCATTCGAAATCGCGTCAATCAACTGAAACGCGTTGTCCCAGGTAGAGGCCGGAAAATTGGCGCAATGACGCTGCGCCCGAAAGCAACACCCTGTTGCAATGGCTGACTGTGAAGGCAATACTGACGGCATGCCAGGAGAACGTCTGACCCAGCAGGACCGCCAGCGCATCGCTGCCGGGCTCACCGACGGGCTCTCCTACCGCGAGATCGCCAGGCGGCTCGACCGGTCGACCTCGACGATCACCCGAGAGATCGCACGCAACGGCGGCCCCACCGGCTACCGGCCCCAGCAGGCACACCAGGCGACGATCCAGCGGGCGCGGCGCGGCACACCGGCGCCCCCGCGCGCGGACACACCGCCGGACGCCCCGATGGAAGAGGAACTCCTCGAAAGGGCGATCAGGGCGGGGATGCCGAGGACAGCCGCGCGCGTGCACCACGACCTGGCGCTGTCCGAGGACGGCCGGCGCACCGCCGCCGAGCTGACCCACCGGCTGAAGGTCAGCCCGGCCTCGGTCTCCTTGGCCGTGAACTACCTGCTCCAGCAGGGATTCGTCCGTCGTGAGCGAGATCCGCGGCGGCGTCGCGACATCTACGTGATCGACGACGACGCCTGGTACCGCGCGATCATGATCAGCGAGCGGCAGACACTCGAGACGGCGCGGGCCACGATGGCATCGGCCAAGACCTACGGGCTCGACAGCCCCGTGGGGCAACGGCTGGCCAAGACGGCGGCGTTCCTGGAACGCGTCAGCCTGGACATCATGGAATCGGCCGAGCGCTGGCGCACCCTCCTGAGGTGACGGGACTCAGCGAACCACCTGGGGAGCCAGGCTGACCGGTTCCCGCTGATCGTCACCGACCCACCCCGACGCCAACCTGCATACAAAGATCCCGCCGGCGCACGGCTTGGCGCTGGAAGCCGTGCGCCGACAGGAGCAGGCGACAGCCCCTGACAGTGTCCATATGAACAGCGACATCGTGTTCGGCCTGCTGCACCTGCTGGGGCCGCCAGTACCGGCCCCAGCCGGCCAACCTGCCAGATCAGCGGTTGTGGCGCATCGACCCCGACCGGATTACCCAGCACTGGGAGGACATGTGCCGGCAACCCGGCCTCCCTCGGCGGCGTGAGATCAAGTCCCGGGCGACCCTCACCGAGGGGCTTCACGACCTGGCGCGACGCGTGTTTCATGGCAAGAAGGGCGAGGTCACCAAGGCCTACTACGACGGCATGGAGGGCCGGCTGTCCGCGTTGGGCCTCGTGCTCAACTGCATCGTGCTGTGGAACACCGTCTGCATGGACCGCGCCCTGGCCGAGCTGTGCGCCCAGGGCTATCCGGTGCTCGTCGAGGACGTGCCGCGGTTGTCGCCGTTCGTGCGCCACCACATCAGCATCGACGGGCACTACAGCTTTCACCTACCCGACGTCGGGCGGCAGCCACCGTCCGTCGCGTGACCCGGACGCCGAAGACGACGCATAGGGCTTCCCGCCGGCCGGCCGGGATCGGCCGCTGCACTGGGCGATCAACCAGATCAGCCAGATCAGCCATATCCGCCCGATCTTTCCCCGGTACTACGGGGACCCCACCTCGACATCGAGAGTGTGCCCGACCGGAACGCGTACCCTGGATCGACCCGCCCCATCCGGCCTGACGAACGCCCCGGTGTCAGCGGCTTCACCGCTCAGAAATCCTCCGCCACGTCGTCAGTTCTGGTAGCTCCTAGCCACCCGCGGAAGGATTGACGACCATGACCGACGCCAGCCTGCTCGGCAACGACGAGGCCGCGTTCATCGCGGCGGCCCGTTCGAACGACGCAGCACAGTTCGCGCTCATCACGGAGCGCTACCGGCATGAGCTGCAGGTGCACTGCTACCGGATGCTCGCGAACTACGAGGACGCCCAGGACCTGACGCAGGAGACGTTCCTGCGGGCGTGGAACAAGCGGGAGTCGTTCAAGGGCCACGCTGCGCCGCGGACCTGGCTGTACCGGATCGCGACGAACGCCTGCCTCGACTTCCTGGAGAAGCGCAACGACCGCACACCCGTGCCTGCCGAGCTGCCGGGCTCGGGCTCGGGCTCGGAAGTGCACTACCTGCAGCCCTACCCGGACCGGATGCTCCCGGAGGACCCGCAGGAGTCGGTGGTGGCGCGGGAGACGATCGAGCTGGCATTCATCGTCGCCGTCCAGCATCTGCCGCCGCGGCAGCGGGCGGTGTTCATCTTGCGCGACGTCCTCGGCTGGCCGGCGTCGCAGGCCGCCAACGCCCTCGAGCTGACCGTCGCATCGGTGACCAGCGCACTGCAGCGGGCGCGCGTGACGATGCGCGAGCAGCTGCCCGACCGCCGCCTCGACTGGCGGAGCCCTGCCACGCACGAGCTGTCGGATGACGAGCGGAGCGTGGTGAAGTCGTATATGGACGCCCATGAGCGCAACGACCTCGACGGGCTGATGGCCCTGCTGCGCGACGACCTGCGCTTCGCGATGCTGCCCGATCCCGGCACCTTGGTCGTCACGGCCAAGGACGCGGTGGACGGCTGGGTCTCCGGTGGACTCTTCCAGCGCGGCTACGACGACTGGCGCTGCATCGCCACGACGGTCAACCGCATGCCTGCCGCCGTGCTGTACCGCCGCACCCCCGACGACCCGGAATACCGTTTGTTCAACATCGCGGTCCTGCACATCGTCGACGGGAAGATCGCCGAGCTCACCGGATTCGACGCCACCGACAAACCATGGCTGAGCCTGCCCGCGACGCTGTGATGGGACAAGTCCGCATCGTCGATCGCAAGGAAGGGCCGGGAAAAGGTTCCCTCATCAGCCCCGTCTCGTATCGGGTCATCACCACGCCGCCGGGAAATGTCCGCGTCTCGACCAGGCTCAGGTTCACCCAGTTGTCCAGGGCGGTGAAGAACGGCGTGCCGCCGCCCACCAGGACCGGATGGGTGACGATCGTGTACTCGTCGATCAGCCCGGCCCGCATGGCCGCCCCGGCGAGCGTCGCGCCGCCGATGTCCACCGGGCCGCCGTCCTCGGCCTTGAGCCGGGTGATCTCGGCGACCGCGTCGCCGAGATCACCCGGCGGGTGTTCCAGTCGACCTTGTCGATCGTCGATGAGAACACCACCTTCGGCATGTCCCGCCAGAGACGCGCGAACTCGATCTCCGCCTGGGTAGCGTTGCTGGTCGCCGGTCGGCCAGTGGGAGCTCATCGCTTCCCACAGCCTGCGCCCGTACAGCGACAGCTCGCTCGCCCGCATCTGGTCGTACCACCACTGGAACAGCTCGGCGCTCGGCGATGAGTCCGGTCCCTCCCCCACTCCAGCGGAGGTCGTCGCCGGGCGCGGCGATGTAGCCGTCCAGGCTCAGGTTCATGCCGAAGATCAGTTTCCGCATCGTGCCAGCCTTCTGTGAGGCGATCTCACACGTACTGACGGGCGCGGCGCGGAAACCTGATCGGTGCGCGATCTGCGTCCGCAGGTAGTCCTCGCGTTCCGGACTCGGCACGGCGTACTCGGCGGGATCGAGCACCACCGACCGGATTTCGATTTCACCCTCGCAAATGCCTGGTCACACAGCCACAGCGCCGGGTCCTCTCACCGCGCTGGAGATAGCCAAGCAGTTCCCGGCGGCGTTCGCGCCACCCCTGACCCAACGGCTCCCGCGGCCGGTCCGATTCCGCTCACCCGTTCGCGGGCGGCGTCCATCACTCCCTCTTCTGCGGGCTGAGCTCGGAGGACAGCAGGAGGTTCAGGTGGGTCTCGACCGCCGCGATGATCTCGGTGACGCCCGTGACGAAGGCCGGGTGCGCCCTGCCGAGGCGCGGCTCGGACGGCAGCGCGCGGGCCTGCCGGAGCCGCTCGGACACGGCCGCGCCGTCGCCGTTCGCGAGGGCCACGGCTCCGGCGACGACGCGCGCCCACCTGGTCAGCCCGTCCGGTGCCGCGGACGGGGCCAGCAGGGCCAGCTCCCTTGCGGCGGCCCCGGGCTGGGAGAGGTGGAAGGCGAGGATCCAGGCGGCGCCCGTCCTGCCGAGATTCTCACCCTCCGTCTCCCCCAGCACCCGATACCTCTGGGTGGCGTCGCGGAACTCGTTCAGGGCGTCCTGCCACTGGAACGCATAGCTGAGGACGACCGCGCGGCCGGCGGCCAGGTCGGCGCGGGCCAGGTCCTGGTGGCGGCGCAGGCCGTCGCGGAGGCCGGCGGGAAGGCGGCCTGCCACCTCGCTGTCGACCAGGTCGATCGACTGACCGGCCGCTTGCGTCCAGCGCAGCGCCTCCAGCCCGGCGAGCGGGCGGGAGGAGCCGGGCTTGAACGCGTACCTCTGGCCGGGCGCGGCGTGGCCACGGGCGCCGAGCACCGCCATGCCGAGGCAGACCCGGACCGGCGTGTAGTCGACGTGCCCCGGCCGGCTCAGGAAACCGTCGTAGAGCCAGGGTCCGAGCTGGTGAACCCGGGTGAGGGGATCCCAGAGCACCGTCTGCGCGTACATGCGCTCCTCCAACTGCTCCAGGCGCGAGCCCATGGAGGTGAGATGGTGGACCAGGACGAGAACGGTCTCGGCCCCGATGAGCACGGTGGCCGCGACCAGGAGGTCGTGCACCGGGTGGAACACCGTGACGATCCAGAACGGGAGCAGCCCGAAGCCGGTGAGCACCCGCAGCAGTTGTGTCACCAGGCGCCAGAGCCCGAGATCGTCGTAGCGTCCCGTCCACGCGAACACCGCGACCGCCGACAGGATGGCCCCGCCGAGCAGGCCCGTGAGATAGGGGGCGGAAAGCCAGCGCTCCACCAGCCATGCCCCCGCCCGACCGCTCGCCACCAGCGCGGCCGCGGCAGACGCCGCGGCCAGCGCGCCGCGGCACATCCGCCGGACCCACCGGTGCCTGCGCTGTGCCACGACGGTGAGCGTGCCGAGCTGGACCGACACCAGCACCGCGCAGACCGCGCGCAGGCCCAGGTCGGGCCCGTCGAGCGTCAGGGCCAGCGCGACCAGCGGGGAGAGCGCCGCGGCGGCTCCTATGACGGACCAGAACCAGTCGACGGGCATCGGCGGCACGACGATCGAGCCCCAGCGCCCCATCGTCCTGGCGAAGGCGGTGAATGACCACCATCGCACCGGACGGACGTGCACAAGCCTGACGAGCGCCCCGGCCGTCAGCGGCGCCGCCACGGTCAGCAGCAGCGCCGGGTCGGGCAGGACGAAGGAGTAGGCCAGCGCGGCACCCAGCGCGGCGCCAGGCAGCGGCACGAGACCCGCGAGCACGGCGACGGGCACGAGCAGCCGTGGGTCCGGCCACCGCAGCGGGGCGGCGGCGAGCACGGCGGCGGCACCCCACGCGAACGCGGGCAGGACCAGCGGCGCCAGCCGGCTGCCCGGCTTGACGAGCAACTCGAGGAAGAGCAGGCGCGGGTCCTTCTTCCGCGCGCGACTGCGGCGCAACATCAGCAGGCACCAGCCCGCGAGCCCGGCGAGCCCGAACCCGGCGAGCTGGAGGAAAGTGGGCACGATCCAGAGTCCCGCTACGGGGTACCGGATTCCAGGGCATTGACCGGATTCGGACAGTGACTAGGTGAGTGCTCCGGGGAGCTGTCACGATGAGCGCGTGCGTCTCTGGCCGGTCGTGTACGCAGGCATCGCGCTGCTCCCTGTGCCCCTGGCCGGGTGGGCCGTGCTGCGCGGGTCGCCGATCCCCGCGGTCCTCCTCCTGGCCCCTGCGGTGACGATCACCGCCATGAGCCTGGGGTTCCTCTTCGTGACGCGACGGCTGTCGCCGCCCCAGCGTGCGCGTACCTTGGCGGCCGAGAGCCAGGGGACCTCGCTGGCGTACCTGACGGCGTTCAGCGTGCTCGGCGCGTGGCTGGTCGATCTGTGGGACGCGAGCACGTGGCTGCACCCGTACCAGTTCTGGCTGGCGCTGCTGCTGGCGGCGCAGGAGCTGACGCGCGTGCGTCAGCTCGGCGGCCCGGTCGGCGTGTTCGTACGGGCCTCTCTCGACAAGGGCCTGTTCGTCTACCTGATGGGGCTGTTCCACGACGGCGAGAGGATGGCGGTGTTCGGCGCGCTCGTCGTGGGGTTCTCCGTGCCGTTGCAGGTCATGGGCCTGCGGCTGTTCGCAACGCCGCAGGCGATGCCGCGCAGGCTCGACGCCCAGCGGTTCAGCGACGGCGACGAGGACTACCGGGGGCTGGTCCTGCGGACCTGGGTCGCGAGCGCCCTGCTCCGGCGACGCTCCCCGGTCGCGGTCCTGCTCTACCGCCTGCTACGCGGGCCCCGGCTTCGCCCGCGTACATTCGACCACCGCAGGTTCGCGGAGGGCACCCGCCAGTACTCCTACGACCTGCGCGCCGAGCGGCTGGAAGCCTGGCGGCGGCTGCCGCCTGACCTGTCGCTGCCGCACACGCTCTGCCACGAAGGCCGGCTGGCCGTCCAGTCGAGCATGCAGAGCAAGGATCTGGAGGAGATCCATCCGACCGTCGCCAGGGCAGGGGAGGCGGCCCTGCACTGGCCGGAGCTGGCCGAGCGGCTGCTGCGCCTGGCGCGGTCGCCGGTCGTGGAGACGACGCCGGCACTGGAGCGAGCCGTCGACCTCGGCGATGCCCACGTGGCGCAGGCCAGGGGCGAGATCATGTACGCCCTGGGCCGCAAGGAGGAGGCGCTGGCCGAGTTCCGCCGGTCGTGGCGCCTGCGGCTGGCGCACGGGCTGGTCAACGTCGTGGCCGGCGAGCTGTCCACCCAGGGCATGGCCACGGTCACCGCCCCGATGTCACAACTCATGCTGCCCCAGGACGCCCTGGCCGAGCTGCGGCCACTGCTCGACCGCCCGGGGCTGGTGCCGGCCATGCGGCGCATGCTGCTGATCGCCGTCGCCTCCTGTCAGGAAGCCCTGGGCGAGCAGCGGCTCGCCGAGGAGACCCGTCGGGCGGCTGCGGCGGTCCGTCCCCGCCGCAGGGACCTCGTCGTGATCAACAGGGAGGCCCGCCAGGCAGGCGATCTGCGCCAGTCGTGGCGGCTCTACCAGAGACAACTGGTCCTCTACGAGTGGAGCGACGTCACCACGAGCCTGCGCACCGCCGACCCCTACGACATCGATCTGGGCGAGCAGCACATGCCGCCGCTCGTGCTGGCGAGGGAGTATGAGAGCGCCCAGGTCAAGGCGCTGATGGAGGCCGGTGTCAAGAGCTGGATGCTGGGCGGCCACGCCGAGGGCGCCGGGCTGTTACGTCAGGCGGCCGACATTCTGGAGAGCGAGGAGCAGCCGATCCAGGCGTATCTGCTGCTCGTCGACATCGGGCTCGCGCTGCGCCGGATCGACGCCCGCGCCGCGTACGACACCCTGGCCCGCGCGCTGGACCTCCATCAGCGGCTGCGTGCGGTGACGCGCGACTCCGAGCTCAGGCTGACGGCCGGGGCCCCGGCCGAACGGCTCGTCTCCGCCATGGTCACCCTGCTCGCCGAGGCCGGCGCGCGGCCCGGCGAGGGCTGGCCCGAGTCCCGCGGGGGGACGGTCTTCCAGCTCTCCGAGATCGCCCGGTCCCGCGTCCTGCTGGATCTGCTCGGCGAGCGGGCGGGCGCGCCGAAGCACGGCGAGCGATCGGGCGCGCGGAAGCACGGCGAGCAGGCGGGTGCGGGCGAGCACGGTGACCCCATGACCTACGCCGAGCTGCGCGAGCTGCTGCGGGAGGAGGATCTCGCCACGAAGGGACCGGGTCGCGCCTACCTCGCCGAGTACTTCCTCACCCCGGGCCAGGCCGTCATCATGATCGCCAGTGCCGGCGACCCGGAGCCGGAGCTGGTGACCGTGCCGTGCCCGCTGACTTCGGTCAGAGAGCTCGTCACCGAGCTCAGCGCGACGCTGGAGGCCGCACCCCGCGACCCCGCCGCGCTGGCGCGTGTCTCCACGCTGCTCGCGGACGAGCTCCTGGTGAACCTCGTGGCGCCGGTCGCCGAACGGCTCGCGCCCGGCGACCGGCTGTGGCTGGTGCCGCACGACGCGCTGCACCGGGTGCCGCTGCACGCCGTGGACCCGCGCCTGGCCGGGCACCCCGTGGCGTACGTGCCGAGTGCCTCGCTGCTGCGGCACTGCCGGGCCGGGCGCGGTGGTCGCCGCAGACGCGCACTCGTCGTCGCCGACCCTCCGGCGGCGGCCCCGCTGACCTTCGGCGCCACGCAGGCCGCGCTCCTGGCGCGGCTCTTCGCCACGGAAGTCCTGGCGGACGCGCAGGCCACCGGCGCCCGGCTGACCACCAGGCTGCGCCGCGCCGCACCGGACATCCTGCACGTGGGCGCGCACGGGGTGTTCGACCCGCGGGCGCCGATGCGCTCAGGCGTGCTGCTCGCCGACGGGCTCTTCACCGCCGAACGTTTCCGCACCCTCCACCTGTCCGGGATACTCGTGGTGCTCGCCGCCTGCCGCAGCGGCGTCACGGCCGCCCGGCCCGGGGACGAGCTGCTCGGCCTCGTCCGCTCCGTGCTCAACGCGGGAGCCCCCGCCCTCCTGGTCAGCCAGTGGACCGTGGACGAGCTCGCCACGGCCATGCTGCTCGGCCACTTCTACGAAGGGCTCGCCGCCCGGCGCAGCGCCGTCGAGGCGCTGAGCACGGCCCAGCGCCTGCTGCGCGAGACCACCGCCGACGGGGTGCTCGCCTACCTGCGCTCCGCCACGCCCCAGGTCTCCGGCGACGGGCGGGCCCGGCTGCGCGTAGCCGAGGCCAGGATCCGGCTGGCGGCCCGCGACTTCCCAGGGGCCGCCGCGGCCTGCACCGCCGCCCTGGAGACGCTCACCGACTCCGACGTCCGGCACACGGCCGAGACGCTGCGGCAGCGGGCGCTGCTGCTCGCCGCCACCGGGGCGGCTCCCGACCTCACCCGGCCGGTGTACGCCCACCCCTTCTTCTGGGCGGCGTTCGTCCTGATCGGCGACTCGTCCTGAACCCATGAGCTTTCTCGACCCCGACCCGACCCATGAGCTTTCTCGACCCCGACCCGACCCGTGAGCTTTCCCGACAGACCCGACCCGACCCGACCCGACTCGTGAGCCTTCCCGACAGACCCGGCGCGGTGCGACCCACAAGGAGGACGGTATGACGCCGATCAGATCGGCCGGCGAGCTGATGGCGGTCGACTACGGCAGCGCGCCCGCGGGCGACGCCCCCGGCCGCAGCGACCTCCCCCTCGTGGCCGTGGACGACGAAGGACGACCCCGCTGGGTCGTCGGCCCCGCCGGGCCCGCCCCCGCGGTCGTGATGTCGCCCGACGACGACGTCACCGCGCTCGCCGCCATGCCCGGCGTGCTGCGCCTGCTCAACGACGGGCTGCCCGCCGTCCTGGTCGTCGACGGCGACCGCCTGGTCGGCGTGCTGCGACCGGCGGCCATCCGGGCGGAGCTCGCCAGGATGCTCGACGCGGACGGCGATGCCGTCGGTACCGTCCTGGACGCCGACTGGGAGCTGTACGGCCCGCCCAACCAGCCGGTCCACGCGATCCGCATCAAATGCGCCCGATGCGGAACCGTCAGCGCCCTCCCGGAATACCCGACCCCCGACGGTCTGTGCCCCGCAGGGCAGGACCACGCGCTCGTCCCCGACTGGGAGGGCTGAGCCCATGGGGCTGCTCGACAGCACCGCATCGCTGCTCGACAGGCGGCAGCTCACCACCGTCTGGGTGCCTCTGATGGCCTTCCTCGCCGGGGTGGCCGCCGTCGTCGCCACCGGCACCGGCTGGGACACCGCACTGGCCTGGTGGAACGGGCAGAGCGCCGAGAGCCGCGTGCTCGTCACCCTCGCCGTCGTGCTGGCCACCGTCATCGCCGGCCACGTCCTCGGCGCCGGCCAGGCCGGCCTGATCCGGTGGTACGAAGGCCACTGGCCGCCGTGGCGGCTCCTCGGTCCGCTGCGCATGCGGTTGCTCGCCCGCGAGCTCGTCCGACAGGCGGCGCGGGGCCCGCACGACCCCGAGCTGTTCCTCACCTATCCCCGATCGGCGAGCCGGACGCTGCCCACGCGGCTCGGCAACACCTTGCGCGCCGCCGAGGAACACGGCGACCGCTACGGGCTCGACGCCGTCAGTGCCTGGCCGCGCCTCTACACCGTCCTGCCCGAGACATTCCACGCCTCCTACGCCCAGGCGGCGGCGTCGCTGGAGGCCGCGGTGACCGTCAGCTTCCTTGGCGGGCTGTTCGCCCTGGTGGGCGGGGTACTCGGGGTGCTGCTCCTGTCGGGGGCGGGCGCCGCCGCGTGCGTGTGGGGCGGCGGGCTGGTCGCCGTGCTCGGTTACCGCACCGCCGTACGGGCCGCTCGGCCGTACGGGCAGCTGGTACGGGCCGCCTTCGACGTGCATCGCTTTCTGCTGCTGGAGGCCGTACAGCTTCGCCTGCCCGCCGGTCCCGGGCGGGAACGTGAGCAATGGGAGCAGCTCGGCAAGGTGTGGTACCAGGGAGCGCCCGACTTCGATCGGGTCTCGGCGCTGGGCTACCCGGGCTCGGACCCCAGCCCCTCACCCGCCCCCCGGCCCACAGC
>NZ_JBQQCB010000097.1:0-41503 GCF_052246675.1 Nonomuraea sp. KM90
AGGTGAGGCACCGATCTTGGTGCCACACTTCACCTTGCCGTGGCAGGATCTGGGAGACCGCCAGGTTCGGAGGGCATCGTGAACGACGAGACAGCCGCGCTGCTCTTCGACGTGGTCGGCCGGCTCGAGAAGAGCATCATCGCTCGTGAGTGCCCCGCGATTGTCGCGATCCAAGGAGAGCGCCTGCTCGTCCTCAGTGACTACGACTACCTTCGCGACCAGCAGACGGCCACCTCGTTTGAACGACGAGCCGCCACCAAAGCACAGGAACTCGCGGCAACGCGCTGGGTTTTCGCCGTCCCCCAGGTATGGACGATCACCTCGGACAAGGTCTTCAGCCGCGCAGTGTCCAACCATCCGCTACGTGACGGGGAACAAGAAGCGATCACCTGGATGAGCTTCGATCTGAGCGACGGCGTGGACTACGGGCGTGTGCCCTACATCCGCAGGCCGACCGGGGAGCCTGTGTTCGATGAGCCAGAGATGTTCAGGATCGGGGTACGTCCAGCCGAGAACATGCCTGGCTATGCACTCCTTGGTGCATATTTCCCGCGTAACTTAGGCACGCCACCACAGTTAGGCGAATGAGGAACTCTCCCCATCAGAGTGACGAGCCACGTGTGTTATGGGTTCTTGTCTTTCACTGTCGCCGGGGTGTCAGGCTCGATCAGCACGGCGGCGAGCGAAGCTGCTCGCCAGCGATCGGGATAGAAAGCTGATCTTGAGCAGTACCCGCGCCGCCGCCTATCGAGGTTCAGGCGTAGGCCTTTCGACACTGTGTCAGGCCTCGCGAACTCAGTTTCCACCGCGGCTGGGTTCGCCAGAATCGCCAACACGCCGCAGTGCCCGGCGCCCAAAGCTTCGGCCGACCGGTTAAACCGCGTCGCGTAGAGCGGCTGCCAGGTTGGCACGTGCCCGCAGGGCGACCCCGCACCGATTGTGTCCGGCCGGTGTCTTTTCGTTTGTAGTTCGGAGTGTGATGGCGCATGCGCCGAGTCCCGTCATGGCGTCGTTCGGCTGGGATGATTCTGACGCTTACCGGTTTGGCACCCGGTCTGCTGATGGTGCAGGCGTCGCCGGTGGCGGCCACTACGGCGGCGGCCGCGGCTGCGGATGCCGGCGCCTTACCGGCGCTGCCGCAGCAGATGAGGGGATCGGCCGCGGGGTTGCCGCCGCTGGTGCCCGCGACCGAGGTGCCGGCCGTGGCGGAGCCATCGGATGGATGGCGGGCTGAGGTCAAGGCGCCCGAGGGAGCGGTGCCGCTGGAGGACCGGACGGTGGATGCGGAGGCGTCCGCGTCTGATGAGGCCGGCCTGCCGGCGGGGACGTTGCGGGCCGAGGCGGCCGACCGGGCGGTCATGGCGGTGCCGACCCTTGCGCATTGGTATCCGACGCAGGGGCATCTGGTCGATTCGCAGACCCCGACCTTGCGGGCCTGGGGGCAGAGCGCCAACTCCAGTACCTCGAAGGTGTCGTACCTGTTCAAGCTGTGCGATAACGAGGCCATGACGACCGGCTGCACCGGCTCCGGCACGTATGTGGCGGGCAACGGCAACAGCTGGAGCGTTCCGGCGGCTGGGAAGCTGGCCTGGGGCAAGCAGTACTGGTGGACGGTCACGGTCAAGGACTCTTACGACAACTCCACCACCACCTCGCCGAAGCTGACGTTTCTCACCGGGGTGCGGCAGCCGACGGTGACCTCGCAGCTGGCCTCCTCCGGTGTGACCGGACAGGAGTTCAACCAGCAGACCGGCAACTACACCACCACCTCGACGGATCTGCAGGTGGCAACCGCAGGACCGCCGCTGTCGGTGGTGCGCACCTTCAACAGCATGGACCCGCGCACCGATGGCATGTTCGGGGCGGGCTGGTCGACCCGCTGGGACATGAAGGTCGTCAAGGAGGTGCGCGGCACCGCCACGTCGGCGCTGGTCACCTACCCGGAGGGGCGGCAGGTGCGGTTCGTGGCGAACGGGGATGGGACGTTCCAGCCGCCGCCCGGGATGTACGCGACGCTGGCCGAGGAGAGCGGCGGCACCTGGCGGCTGCGCGACAAGACCAACGCCACCTACCTGTTCAACGCCGCCGGGCGGCTGACGAAGATGACCGACCAGCGGGGACGCAGCAGCGACCTGACCTACGACACCGGCGGGAAGCTGTCGAAGGTGACCGGGGTCGGGGGCCGGTCGGTGACGTTCACCTGGCAGGGCAACCAGGTCGCGACGGTGTCGAGCGACCCGGTCGATGGCCAGCCGTTGATCTGGACCTACGGCTATGACCAGGGGCGGTTGACGCAGGTGTGCGCGCCGGTGGAGGCGCCGAACTGCACCACGTATGAGTACGGTGGCGGGTCGTTGTATCGCAGCAGCGTGCTGGATTCGGACCCGTTCGGCTACTGGCGGCTGAGCGAGGCCACCGGCAACGCGATCGACCTGGGCTGGGGTGCGGGCGATGCCACCTACGACAGCACCGCCAAGCGCGCCCAGCCCGGCGCGCTGGCCGGCACCACGGACGGCGCGGTCGAGCTGACCACCAGCACCGGGGTGCGGCCCAAGGACGGGATCGTGCCGAAGATCGGCACGTCCGCGACCATGGAGGCCTGGTTCAAGACCACCTCCGGCGGCACCGTCATGTCGCTGCGCACCTCCCCCACCGCCACCAAGGAGGAGGTGTTCGGGGTCGGCACCGACGGCAAGCTGCGCAGCTCCTACCAGCCGACCACCACCCCGATCACCACCGCGGCACCGGTCAACGACGGCGCCTGGCACCACGCGGTGCTCACCGTCGCCGACAACCTGCAGACCCTCTATCTGGACGGCGCGGTCGTCGGCACGCTCACCCAGCCCATCACCGGCACCGAAACCCGGTACGTCACCACGGTGGGCGGGATCGCCGGCCTGGTCGACGAGGTCGCCATCTACGACCGGCCGCTGACCGCGTACGAGGTGCAGCGGCATCACGCCGCCCGCACCGGCGCGCCGCACAAGATGACCAAGGTGATCCTGCCGTCCGGCCGGGTGCATGCGGTCAACACCTACGACGACAAGACCGACCGGATCGCCACCCACGTCGACCGCGACGGCGGCACCTGGAAGATCGGCACCGTCGGGATCGAGCAGCAGTCCGGCGAAGCCGAGGTGACGGTGACCGACCCGGGCAACGACACGCTCAAG
Organism: Nonomuraea sp. KM90; assembly: GCF_052246675.1. Classification (NCBI taxonomy): domain Bacteria; kingdom Bacillati; phylum Actinomycetota; class Actinomycetes; order Streptosporangiales; family Streptosporangiaceae; genus Nonomuraea; species Nonomuraea sp. KM90. The sequence continues at coordinate 3,174 of NZ_JBQQCB010000097.1, forward strand.
TACTTGTATGACGCCTGGCGCGGCTACCGCATCCGGGGCGTGACCGACCAGCGTGAGTTCACCACCTGGTACGAGTACGACCAGGCGGGCTACCTGACGAAGGTGATCGACCGCAACGACATCGCCAATGACATATACCAGGACAAGCGCGGCAACACTTTGGGCCGGAAGTACTGCCGGGCGCCGAACGAGTGCGCGATCGAGTACTGGACGTACCACGTCAACGAGAACGACCCGTTCGACCCGCGCAACGACCAGGTGAGGGTGTATCGGGACGGTCGGTCGGCGAGCGACACCGACCCTGCCTATGCCACCAGCACCGAGTACAACAGCTTCGGCGAGCAGACCAAGGTGATCACCCCGGCGACGGACGATTTCCCGCAGGGCCGCTCGGAGAGCATCGCCTACACCGACGGCAGCGAGCCGGCGGTGGGCGGCGGCACCACTCCGGCCGGGCTGATGAAGAGCAAGACCGACGCCCGCACCAACACCTGGACCTACCGCTACACCGCGGCCGGTGACCTGGCCGAGCAGACCGCGCCTGAGGGTATGGTCATCAAACTGGACTATGACGTGCTGGGCCGCATGGTGGCCAGCACTCGGGTCTCCGCTGCGGTGCCGGACGGGGCGAGGTCCACCTTCGTCTACGACGGGTGGAACCGCCTGATCTCCAGCACCGCCCCTGGGGTGGAGAACGAGATCAGCGGCGTCACGCACACGGCGCAGACCCGTACCGCGTACGACCCGGACGGCAACGTGCTGACGCAGACGATCGCCGACCTGACCGGCGGCGAGCCGGAGCGTACCACAACGTTCACCTACGACACGTACGGACGTCAGGACTCCATCACTGGCCCCGAGGGTGGGGTGGCCCGGCAGGACTGGAATCACCGCGGCCAGGTGATCCGCACCACCGACGCGCGCGGCACGGTGATCGAACAGGCCTACACCGAGCGTGGCGAGCTGTACACGAGCACGCTGAAGGGTTGGACCGGCAGCCCGGTCAACCCCCAGCCGGCCAGGGACGTGCTGCTGGAAACCCGCAGCTACGACCCGGGCGGACGGTCGACGTCCATGGTGGATGTGATGGGCCGCAAGTCCACCAACAAGTACTGGATGGACAACCGGCTTCATGAGCAGATCGCCGAGGGTGCCAAGCTGAACGGCTCCACCACGCCACGCAATGTGGTGGTCAAGGCCGAGGAGTACGACGCGGCGGGCAACCTGACCGCGCAGATCACCGGCAAGCAGGCCAACGGCGTCGACATCGTCACGATCTTCGAATACGACAAGGCGAGCCGACTCAGCGTCCAGGTGCTGGACCCTCGCTCGGCCCAAAACCCGAATGGGCTGGAGCGCGTCACCGAGTTCGGCTACGACGCTAATAGCAACATCACCAAGACGACCCGGACCGCGGCGGCCGCCAACGGCCGCACCGAGATCACCAGCTACGCCTACAACAAGCTGAATCAGCAGACCCGGCAGACCATCGAAAACGGCGCTCAGGATATCGTCTCCACCACCGCCTACGACGACCGCGGCCTACCCATCGCCACTACCGATCCGCGCGGTAACGCCGACGGTGCGAACGCCGCTGACTACACCACCACCATGCGCTACGACGTGCTAGAGCGGCTGGTGGAGAGCAAGGCGCCGCAGGTGCAGGTGGACAAGAACGGCGCCGCCGCCCCGGCACGTCCGTCCGCGCTCGCTGGTTACGACACGGTGGGTAACCAGACCCACCAGCGCGACGCCGAAGGCCGTACCTTCACCTCGGCCTTCGACAAGGCCGACCGGCTGCTCAGCGCCACCGCGCCCGCCTACACGCCGCCCGGCGGGAGCGCGATCACCTCGACCGTTCAGCACGCGTATGACAAGGCTGGACAGCTTCTTCGCACCACCAATGCGCGCGGTTACGTCACCTCCTACGAGTACGACCAGCTCGGCCGGCAGGTCCGCGTCACCGACCCGGCCCCCGCCGGCCAGAGCCCAGGCACGTGGGTGAGCGAGTACACCATGGCGGGCGAAAAACTGACCACCGTCGATCCGACCGGCGCCCGCACCCAGGCCACCTACGACGACCTCGGCCGGCAGATCACCGCCACTCAGATCGAGCGCAAGCCCGCCAGCGCCGCCTACACCACGAAGATGGAGTACGACGACGCCGGCCGGCTGGTCAAGCAGATCGTTCCCGGCCCGGGCGCGGGCACCAAGGAGACCAATTTCGAGGTCAACGCGGCCGGTGAGATCACCAAGGTGACTGACCCGTCCGGCGTCAGCACCATGAAGTACGACTTGGCCGGTCGCGTGGTGCAGATCGCCGACGTGAACCGTAACGCGGGCGTCGCTGAGTACGATCTGGCTGGCCGCAAGGTCGCCGCCCAGGACGTGCATCTGAAGACGGACGGCACCGTCGAGACGGTACTGCGCAGCTACGGTTACGGCTACGACCTGGCGGGCAACCAGATCAGCGCCACCTCGCCCGAGGGACATATCACCCGGCAGACCTTCGACGCGCTGAGTCGTCTGACCGCACTCGTCGAGCCGGTCTCGGCCAGCGAGTCGATCACCACCAGTTTCGGCTACGATGCCACCGGAGCCCGCACCCGCCTCACCGACGGGCGCGGGAATGCCACCTGGACCAGTTACAACAGCCTCGGTTTGGCGGAAACGGTGACCGAGCCCTCCACTACGGCACACCCGGACACGGCCGACCGCAGCTGGACCCACGTCTACGACGCGGCCGGAAACTCGACGGCCACCATCCAGCCGGGCGGGGTGCGCACCGATCGCACCTACGACCACCTGGGCCGGCTCACCAAGGAGACCGGCGCGGGGGGCAGCGCTACGACAGCGGAACGTACCTTCGGCTACGACTTGGCCGGCCGCCGCACCAGCGCCGGTGACCTGACGGTGGACTACAACGACCGCGGCCTGCCGTTGAAGATCTCGCGTGGCACCGTCCAGGAGACCGCCTACGCCTACGACGGGCTCGGCAACGCCACCCAGCGCATCGACGCCGCCGGCACCGCCACCTTCACCTACGACACCGCCAACCGCCTGGCCACGGCGACGGACCCGGTCACCAGTCGCACTCTCACCTACGGCTACGACCTGGCTAGCAGGCTGGCGACGATCACCGCCAGCGGCACGGCGAGCACCCAGATCATCGAGTACGACGGCATGGACCGGGTCAAGAGCCAGACGTTGAAGAACGGCTCCGGCACCCAGCTCGCCCAGATCAGCTACGTGTGGGACAAGGATGACAACCTCACCACCAAGACCACCGCCGGCACCGCCGGGGCGGGCACCAACACCTACGGCTACGACCACACTGGCCGACTCACCTCCTGGACCGCCCCCAGCGGCGCCACGACCGCGTATGAGTGGGACGCGGCGGGCAACCGCACCAAGGCCGGCAACGCGACCTTCACCTACGATGAGCGCAACCGCCTCACCTCAGGCGATGGCACCGACCACACCTACACGGCGCGCGGCACCCTGGCCACCAGCACCAAGGCGGGCGCCACCACCATCTACACCTTCGACGCCTTCGACCGGCTCATCGCCGACGGCGACAGCCTCTACAGCTACGACACCACGGACCGGATGACCAGCCGTATCCGCGGCACCGCCAAGCAGACCTTCGCCTACTCCGGGCTCGGCAACGACCTGGCCGCCATCACCGACAGCGGCGGCGCCGTCCAGGCCAAGTACTCCCGCGACCTCGGCGGCGGCCTGCTCGGCCTCAAGGAAGGCACCGCCGCCGCAGTGGCAGCGCTGAGCGACCTGCACGGCGACCTGGTGGCCACCTTCACCACCACCCTACAGACCTCGACCGCCTACGACCCGTTCGGCACCGTCACCGCCCAGACCGGAACCAAGACCCAGCTCGGTTACCAGGGCGAGTACACCGACCCGGACACCGGCAAGGTCAACATGCACGCCCGCTGGTACCAGCCCGGCACTGGCACCTTCACCAGCCGCGACACCGCAACCCTCACCCCCAGCCCGTCCATCCAGGCCAACCGTTACACCTACGCCAACGCCTCGCCCCTGACCGGCACCGACCCCACTGGTCACGCCACCATCATCGGCGGCGGCTCACTCGCCGGATCCGGCTACGGTGGCTCCGGTTCGAGTGGCGGCTACACCACCGTGCCGGCCGGCAGTTACAACAGTTCCGGATCTTCGGGAGGCGGCCAGTGCATCGGCGGCTGCGGCTCCCGAGAAGACATCGGTGGCGGAGCCATTGCCTGCGATATCCAGTCCTGCGGCAGCGCAACCGTGGACCCGGAGTGGGCCCGGATGATCGAGCTGGAGAACGAAAAGAAATTCTGGCTCGGCCAAGACGAAGTCGAGAGACTCGGCTTGGAAGTCATGCCCAACGGCCGACCTGTAGACCAGCCGAACTTCTGGTTCGCCAGCGAAAAGGTGCAAAACAAGTACCTGTCCGCCTGGACTATAGGGATGACGGACACGGACTTGGCAGCCAGTTGGGTGGGGGCAGGCGGACTAGCCAGTATCAGGGCGATGGAACGAGCTGCGGCGGCGAACCCCAATGATCCGCGACTCGCTGGCTTCGCACTAGGTATACCGCGAAATGGCGGCTGCCGTGGCTGCCTGGTCGCCGGCGTGAGCACCTCCACAAATGACCCTCGCGGCAAGTTCTATTTCATGTACGAAGCCCTTCTAAGCCATGGCCCGGAGATGAAGGCTGCTGCCAAAAAGTGGGGTGTGCCGAAGGAGGCGCTGGCTGCCGTAATAATTTATGAGTATATAGATCTCGAAGCAAAGGGTACTCATATCGCGGTAACATTGGGCGCAAAAGAAGCTGTGAAAAAGGTTCTTGGCATAGATAGAACGACATCCTATGGGCTGGCGCAGCTAGAGCCTTACAAGGTGCAGCGAGCCTTAGCGCACTTCAAGAAAGACAAACAGGGCGTCGAGGCTATTATTGATGAGCTACTCACTCCTAAAGGTTCGTTCGAATATGCCGCGATGTACCTTAGGTTCTTGAAAGACACACTTACGGTCCGCGCGACCTCCGACCGTGGGGGATACGAGCCGCGAGCGATCACTTGGGAAGAGGCGACGGTCGCCTATTGTGGATGTGCCGGAGTAACAGAGAGCAAAAGCACAGGAAAGTGGAGCACTGTCGCCTTCACTGACTGGATGGGTGGTGCGGATTTGCGCACAAAAGACAAGGAGGAGGCTTTCAGGCGGTACAGAAACATGCATGAAGGCGGAGCTGCCTATGAGGCTTCTAGGGAATACTGGAAAATATGGGGCGGATAGGCTCATCGCCACGCACCGAGAGGATGACGTCGAGATGATCAGGCACCTGTTGGCGGTATTGTGCATACTAGTTGCCATTCCAGGTTGTGGGGCGTCATCCTTCTCCAAGGATCTGACCGTGATCAAGGTTGCTCCTGCGGTGGTGAATGAAGTGGGCAGTATCGGCCGCATCGTGGCACAGACCACTGCAGATCCATTTTATGAAGGAACGGTACAAGTCATAGAGATTTTGGTGCTCGATGTTGGCGCTTCTAATTTTTTGGAAGCGCTCAGTGTAGCGCGTAGCCGTCTGCAGCAACGCGGATGGAGCGTGAGTAGCTACAATGACGTTACTGTCATCATGACGTCGAGTCGCTGGAATGGAACGACCGCAAGGTTTGGTCGTCTAGCGGATATTGGCCCGCTTGGGGCCGAGCTGGAGCCGAAGACGCAACAAGCACTGCAAGCTGATCCAGCCAAGTCGGACACCTATATAGTGGCTTCACTATCGAGGGCGGAAGAGTGAGCCACTGAGTTCGGGCCGGGGTCAGGGCCGAAGCATTCTCGGCTGGTGGGCGCCTGCGGACATGACGGTGGCGGGGAATTGCGGTGGTGACCGCCCCCGAACTCGAGCTGTATCCCGTGCCAGTCCTGTACAGCGGGCGCGTGATCTGGCCGGAGCACCGGCCCTGGAGGAGAGCGTTTCCCGTACGTTCCGGTTCGGTTGCAGGTCCACCCCGACACCACCCGCTACCGCTCGGGGACCTGGCCGCGGTCGGCGGTGTCGCGATCGCGTTGAACCGGCTGCTGACGGACGGGAGACTGGAGATGAGCCGGTCCTGCTGAGCGGCGGCTTGGCGCCATCGCTCAGCGTCGTTCGATACCCCCGCCGCGACCGCGGCGCACGTCCTGCTCGACGGGAGCACATGACTCCAGCATCAAGCTCGCGCACACCCGCCGAGTCACCCCTGCTCGTGCATCTCATCCCCAAGATCCACCTCGGGTCTGAGAGGGAGGACACACAGTCCAACGGTGTTGCGAACTCCTCGTTCATGCGCCCGCTGGCGCGCCGCCCGGTGGTGTGAGGTCAGGAGTAGGAGGCGCCCGCGGTCATGCCTCCCGTCGTCCAGGAACTCGGCGCCGGAAAACAGGGATCGTGCAGTGCAGCGCCGTAATTATCTGCTGGAGCACCACCGGACAGCCGCCTATGAGCTCCGGAGATGCGGAAAGCTGCAGGCTGGACCAGTCAGTGAAAAGCAACACTTGTCGACCGATGTCGCAAGGCGAGGAGAGATGGAAAGGTGGGGCACCATGAAAGGTCGAAAAGCGACAGTAATTGCCCTTGTCGTCTCTCTTATCGCCGGGGTGTGCAAAACAGCCCGACGAGGTCGATGCCGGCGCGCTTGAAGAAGTGCGCAAGGTCGGCACGATTGTCTGGGAAAGCGGGAGGAGAGTTGGCTGGGGGACGAGACCGTAGTGACCCATGTTTTCGTCGTTAACGTCGGTGGTGACACTGAGGAAAGTGTCGCTCAAGGAGGCGGCCGCGTCTCTCCGTAGCAAGAGTTGGACCATTTCTCTAGATAAGTCTCCGGTCAATGTATTCATGGACTCGTCCAAATGGAAAGGTGCTCGCCTTGATGTTAGCGCGTTACGACACTCGGGGGAGCGGGATCAACCCGAGGTAATGGAGGCGATCAAAAAGCAAAGCATCGATTTTCGAGGGCAGCGCCTTCACGTATGCGATCAGCATCAGAGCGTCCTGCCTGCCCTGCGCCGCGTGGACATCGGTTGGGCCTTGGTCGTCGAATTAGTTGAAATTGCACCGTCCCTAATTAGCATTGGACGGGTGGCAGAGAGCCGAACCTGCCGTCCTTCGTTCGGGTCCTGCCGACCCACATCTCGGCACGGCCCAGAGGCCCCACGTCGGCGACTCGCTAAGCGACCCGGATTTGCCCGTGCCGATCCCCATCGTGCGACGGCTCAGGGCATGCGAGGGTAGACGCAGATGATGTCCACGATGGATCTGGCGCAGGAAGGGCCCGCGCTAATGCGCGAGCTCTTCCTGACGGACCTGCTCTTGCCGATTAGTCAAAGGTGAGAGCGTACGCCGAGTTATCCGGGCCGGACGGCTCCTGCGTATTCGGTTTCACGTGTTGCCGTCCATTGGCCGATCTGGACTTTGCTGCCGGTGGTGGGTGCGTGTACGTACCGCTTGCCGTCGATGTTGAGGACGACGTGGTGGATGGTGGAGGGGTTCTTGGGGTTGGTGGCGAAGAAGAGCAGGTCGCCGGGCTTGAGTTGGGAGCGCGGGATGCGAGCGCCCGCGTTCCATTGCGTTGAGGTGTGGCCGCCGATCCGCACGCCGGCCTTTGCCCAGGCGTATTCGGCCAGTCCTGAGCAGTCGAAGCCGTTGGTCCCGGCGCCGTGGCCAATGCCGAGGCTGGGTCCCTTAGGGCCTCCTCCGCCCCAGGAATAGGGCACGCCGATCATCTTGAGTGCTGCTGTCAGGGCGACTGCTCCGCGGCCAGACCCTCGGATAGCGGCGAGGGTTTCCGGGTCGAGTGCGGCGCTGATCTTCTGGGAGAGCTCGTCGCAGGCGCCTTTGGCGACGGTTGTCACGATTTTCTCGGCCAGTTGGGCGGCTTCGTTCGTGCGCTTCGGGTCGTGGTGGGCGCTCGGTAGCTTGCCGGCGTTGAGGGCTTCTTGGACGTCGGCCACGATGGTGGCGCGTGGTACTCCGAGTGATGTCGCCAGTTCGAGGCTGTCGCGGACGGCCTGGGTGTCTTGCGGGGACAGTTCCAGGTCGTCGTCGTGCGGCTTTCTGGAGGGTTTTGGCGTCGCGGGCTGTCCCGTCAGGGTGGTGAAGAGGTGCTCGGCGCGGGCCTCGTGCTTGGTGTAGGCGTCCGGGAAAGCTGATCGTTGAATGGCTTGGGCCACGGTGGCCGTGGATTTGCTCTCCCAGTTCTTGATCTTGAGTAGGCGGGTGAAGAACGTCCTGGTGGCGTAGCGGGGGTTGGAGACCTGGGTCCGTGTGCCCCAGCCGTACTGGGGGTGTTGCTGGAAGAGGCCGAAGGCTTGGCCGTGGTCCCCGATGGTCTCGTTGCTGAGTGTGGATTCCTGCAGGGCGGTGGTGAGGGCGATGACGGCGGCTTGGGTCGGCAAGCCCATGTCCTGGGCTACAGCGATGATGATGCGTGCGTTGGCTGCCTGCTTGGGTGTGAGTGAGGTGGCCTTGTTGTGCTTTCGCGGAGGTGAGGGCTTGTGTTCCTTGCCGACGTAGGCGCACACGGCTGATGCGAGACGCTTCGGGTCGGCTGTGGTGGTGGCGTGCTGGCTGCCGCCGGCTATGCCGCCGATGAGGGCGACGCTGGAGACGAGGCCGCCCCCGGCGGCGATGGCCTTGGCGAGTCCGGCTTCGAGGATCATTCGCTGTCCTCCTCTGCGGGTTCTGGGGCGACCTGAGGCCCGAGGCCGGGCCAGTGTTGAACGAGTTCGGCGAGCTGGCAGCGTGGGTGGTCGAGGTCGGTGGGCAGCCAGCGGGCGCCGGCCGGTCCGTCGTCCACGGTGCTGTTGGCGGCGGCGTGGCCGGTGGCGATCGGGACGAACATGGTGCTGGGGTGGTGCTTGAGCTTCTTACGGAGGTTGGCTTCGCGGCGTTCGCCCTGCACCCAGAACAGGACCGGGGTGACGATGCGGCTGGATTCGGTGAGGCGGGCGTAGCCGTCGAGCTTGTGGGCGACCCGGTCGAGGGGTTCGGTGCCGGTGTCGTATTCGAGGAAGAACTCGATGCTGTGGGGTCCTTCGGTCCAGCGGGCGTAGGCGTCGGGCCGGGTGATGGGTGCCCATTCGGTGGCGCAGCGGTGTTCGGGCCACCATGTGGTCAGTTCGGTTTCCGGATGGCGGCGGGCGTAGCCGTACAGGCTGGTGGCGATACCGTTGGTGCCGACGGTGTGGGCCAGGCGCTGGCTGTAGACGATGCTGAGGACACGGTCGCGGCGGTAGCCGAATTCGCTCAGCTCGACCCCCTGTTCGGAGGCGAGCACGGCGGCGGCGGTCTCGCCGATGACGTAGTGGTACGGGGCGGTGCCCATCGCGGGTGGGAGGTTGGGGCGGAAGCGCTCCAGGACGCCCATGCGGGTCAGGGCGAGCAGCCGGCGGCGGGCGGCGTCGTCGGTGTCGAAGAACATCTCGCTGACCTGGGGTGAGGTGAGGACGCGGAAGTCGCGGGTCAGGCGGATGAGCTTGCGGTCGCGGTCGGTGAGGCGGGCGGCCAGCTGGGTGAGCATGGTCGGGGTGTAGCGGACGGACATGGTGGTTCTCCCTTTCTAGAAGGTGCGCCGGGCGTCCGGCTTGGGGGTGGTTGTGGTGGTCGTACGGCCGTGGGCGTGTGCGGCGGCGGCGCGCAGGCGGTCGGCGATGTCGCGGGAGGGTTCGGGGAGGGGCCGGGTGCGCAGCGTGAACGGCGGGGCTTCGGCGGAGCGGACGACGAGGCGGGCGGCGGCCTGAAAGGCGTCGAGGTTGGCCAAGTCGTGCGAGGTCAGGAACGGCGTGAAGTGCTGCTCGGTCTCGCGGGCATCCTCGGGGGAGAGCGAGAAGTAGATCTTGTTGCGGGCGTCGGCGGAGATGGCCTGGCGGAGCTGACGGGGGAGCTGGGCCAGGTGCTGGTGGGCCAGGGTGACGGAGATGCGGTAGGCGCGGGCCTCGGCGAGCATGTCGGACAGGGCGTGCGGCAGGGTGAGGAAGTTGTGACATTCATCCACGTAGAGCGCGGCGGGGCTGCGTGAGCGGCCGATCTTGGCGCGGCGGGAGGCGGCCTGCCAGACCTGGGCCAGGATCATGGAGCCGAGCAGGCGGGCCGAGTCGTCGCCGAGCACGCCTTTGGGGAGGCGGACGAGGAGGATGCCACCGTTCAGGACCTCGTTCAGGTCGAAGGTCGAAGTGGTGGAGCCGATGACGTCGCGGACGAAGGGGCGCAGCAGGAAGGCGCGCAGCTTGTTCATGATGGGGGCGGTGACGTGGGCTTGGGCGGATTCGGACAGAGTGCAGTACCAACTCCAGAAGCCGCGCAGGAGCGGGTCGTCGAGGGTGGCGATTTGGCGCTGGCGGAAGGCGGTGTCCGACAGCAGGGTGGGGATGTCGGCGAGCGTGCCGTTGGTGCGGGCCAGGGTGAGGGCGCAGCCGCGCAGGATGTCGTCGGTCCGCGGGCCCCAGTTGTCGGTGTAGATCTGGTGGAAGATGCCGACCAGGTTGTCCACGGCCATGGCGAGGTCGGATCCGCCCAGGACGTTGAGGGACGGGCGGGGGTGCCGGTCGTCGGGGTCGATCAGGACTAGCCTGTCGCCGCAGTCTTCGGGCATCAGGCCGAGCAGGTCGCGGACAAGGTCGCCCTTGGCCTCGATGACCACGACGCCGCGGCCGGCTTCGATGTCGGAGAGGATCATTTGGGCCAGGAGGGTGGATTTGCCGGTGCCGTTCGGGCCCATCACATGGACGTGATGGAAGGAGTCGGCGACGCGCAGCGCGGTCGGGCGTTCGTGGCCGGCGTCGGAGAAGCCGAGCACCTTAGCGTGGGCGCCGCCGTGGGCGATTTTCGGGGATGGGGGGACGGTGTTGGCGCCTGCGCGCTGGAGTCCGGGCACGGCGGCGTCCAGCGGGAGGTGGGCGATGGCGGCGAGCTCGGGTACCGAGAGCAGGTAGCCGCAGTTCATCCGGCGGGTGGCCAGGCGGGCGGCGGGCCGGAAGAGGCGTTGGCGTTCCAGCCGGTTGTGGCCGCTGTATAGGGCGAAGGCCGAGGCGATCGCGTGGGCGCGGCCGCGGATGGCGTTGCGGCGGATTTCGCGGGCGGTTTGGACAGCCGTCACGTCGGCGGAGGTGGGCTCGTCCGCTTGGACGGCGTAGCGGATCGCGACCTCGTAGCGGGAGTGGTGGGCTTTGTCCCTGATGGCTCGGGCCTCGGACGACTCCTCCAACCGATCGACGCGGTCATCGGAGGGCCGGCGCGGGGTGCGTGGTCCGGGGACGGTGAGGTCGAGGAGCGCTCTGATCAGCCGGGCCGCGGCGCCGCCGCAGGCGGTGGACAGGCGGCTGCCGGTTGCTGGGCGAGCGAGCACTTGCACGCAGGCGTGCTGCCAGCCGGGCATGCCGACCGCTGCGCCGATGAGGGCGCGCAGTGGGTCGGTGGGGTGATTGTGCCGGGTCGGGAGCTGTTCGGTGCGGGCCAGGACGAGTTGCCCACCGGTGGTGTAGCCGCTGGATGGTACGGGCGGCTCGGCCTGTCGGATGGTGGTGCGGCAGGAGGGCCAGGCGGCTTCGATGGCGTGCTCAACGAGGTATTGCGGGACGGAGCCGGGCACCCACAGGCGGATGGTCACGCCGCCGGTGCCGAAGCAGTACTCGAAGCTGAGGTGTGGCTGGCCGAGCAGCAGCCGTTTCCACGCCGGCCTAAGGAGTCCGATCAGGTTGTTCCAGAGGGCTTCGGCGCCCGGCATGTTCGCAGCAGGAGGGGCGAGGATCTCCACGCATCGCGCACCGCGGACGAGGCGGCGGTGCCAGAACCGGACGATGGACGCCCGGGCCAGGACGGCGAGGATCTCCGCGCCGAAGTACGCTGCGAGCAACTGCCAGACGTGGGCCTGTAGCCAGCTGATGATCTGCCGAAGGACGGCCTCGGGGTTCTGGAGGAGGTCGTAGATCACAGGTCCGCCTCCTCGTAGTCGAGTTCGGCCAGCTCCTGGGGGGAGGAGGTGACGAGTTCGTGCTCGCGGGCGCTGGAGATCACCTGGAGCGGGCAGCGCTGCCCGCCCGTGCCGGCGGTGAGCAGGCCGGTGCCGCGTTCGGCGGACAGCAGCAGCTGGCGTTCGCCGTCGGAGAGCCGGAACGCTTCGGCGACCGTGTCGATGGCCTGGGGTGCCTGGCGGAGCAGGATCTGGGTGGTGGAGTTGGCGACGATGGCCTGGCCGAGGTCGGAGCCGAGCAGGTCGGCGGCGTCCTGGGTGACCACGGACAGGCCGGCCCAGTGCTTGCGGGCGGACTTGGCCATGCGCAGCAGGAATCGGGCGCCCTCGGGGATCTTCATCAGCAGCCAGGCCTCGTCGACGACGACCAGGCGGGGACGCCGGTTGTAGGGGTCGGAGACGCGGCGCCAGATGGCGTCCAGGGTCAGCAGGGTGCCGACCGCCTTGAGTTCGTCGGGGAGGTCGCGGAGGGAGAAGACGATGAGGTGGGAGTCGGGGCGGGTGGTGGTGGGACCGTCGAACAGCTGGCGGTGGCTGCCGGAGACGTACGGGGACAGCCCGGCGGCCAGTTCCTTCGCCTGAGGGTCTGCGTCCTCGGCCAATACCGCGGCCAGGTCGCTCAATAGCGGGGCCCGGCGGTTCCAGGTGTGCGGGGAGGTGGTGATGCCCGCTTGCCGGTAGGTGGCGAGGATGGCGCGGTCGAGGACCGCCTTGCCGGTGTTGGTGAGCGGTTCGCCGAGCATGACCGCGATCAGGGTGTGCAGGAACAGGGCGCGGCGGGTGAGCGGGTCCTCGCCTCGCTGGTTGTGCGGTGGCAGGTCGAGCGGGTTGAGGCGGACCTTGGGGGCGCCGAGGTGGACGTAGGCGCCGCCGACCGCGTGGGCCAGGCGGGCGTACTCGTCCTCGGGGTCGATGACGGCCACCTCGATGCCCGCGTACAGCGAACGCAGGGCCTCGAGTTTGGTGAGGTAGCTCTTGCCGCTGCCGGAGCGGGCCAGGGTGACGGAATTGTGGTTGTCCTGGGCGAAGCGATCCCAGGCGACCAGGGAGGCGCTGGCCATGTTCGCGCCGTACAGGACGGCGGTGGGGCCGAGCTCGGCGGTCAGGTCGGGGCTGGTGAAGGGGAACGCCGCGGCTAGCGCCGGGGTGTCGAACGTCCGCCGCATGCAGAGGTTGTCGTAGGCCAGCGGAAGGGTGGACACCCAGCCCTGGAGCTGGCGGAAGGTGACCTGGCGGGCGTCGAGCAGGAGGGAGGCGGCCAGCGCGCGCACTTGGGCGCAGGCGTCGTCGAGCTCGGTGGCGGAGGAGGCGTGGACGGTGAGGTAGATCGAGGCGCGAAAGAGCTTGGCCTGGCCGCGGGCGAGGCGGGCGGCGAGGTCCTGGGCGTCTTCCGCGGCGGCCTCGGCGCCCGGGTCAAGGAGGCGGCCGTGCTCGTGGTCGGAGCGCAAGCCCGACTCCAGCCGGGCCAGCTGTTTGCGGAGCCGGTCGGTGGCCACGAGCGAGGGGACGGGTTCGAGGTGGAGGGAGACGTCGAGCCGGCCGGGATAGGTGAGCAGCGGCTCCAGCCAGCCGGGGGCGACCTCGCGCGGGTAGCCGGTGATGGCCAGGGTCGCGCACAGGCTGTCGCCGACCGTCAGACGGCGGCCTTCGACGGTGACGGCTTCGGGACCGTACGACGATGCTGTGCCGGTACGGCGGATTCTCATCTGAGGCCTCCGGTCGTGATGACCTCGCCGGGCAGAGCGAGATCGTCGGGCAAGGGCGGAGCGGAGGGGTCGAAGCAGGAAGCTAGGAGCGCGGCGACGGCCCGGGCATCCAGCAGTCGTGCGGTGAGCCCGCAGGAGCCGAGTACCCGGGAGGCTTCGTCCAGACGGCGTAGCGCTCGGGCGGCGGCCGCGTCCCGGCCATTCGTGGCGACGGCGGGCTCGCGGATGATCAGCAGGATCTGGCGGCGTAGGAGGTCATGGCGCGCCGAGAGGTCGTCGAGAAAGGCGGCGTGTTCCAGGGCGGCGGAGGCGAGCGCCGGGTGCGGCAGCCGGCGGGCATTGTCCTGCAGGGTTGCGATCGTGTCGGATAGGTCGACGCGTTCGGCACGAACCAGGATCTGGGCGGGGCCGGACAGCGAGTTGAGCCAGCGGCCGAAGACCGCCACCAGGGCGTCCTGCTCGTCTGGGGTGCGCAGGGCGAAGCTGACGGTGGAAATCTCGGCCACCGCGGCGACGCCGTCCGGTCCCAGGTCGATCAGTCCGTCTCCGGCGACTCCGCGGGCGGGGAGCTTGAGCGGAGCGGGCGGGCGCCGGCTGCTGGCGGCTAGCCAGGTAGGTGGCATGGGGATGTCCTCGCAGGAAGAGACCAGGTGTTTGGGGGAGCGCCGGTAGTGGATGGCCGCCAGGAGGTAGCGGTCGAGGGAGATGCCGTCGCGGTAGCCGATGGCCAGCAGAACCGCGGCGAGAGCGATCGGCAGGGCCACCGCGGCACAGACCGGCGGGGGTAGGTGATCGGCGGCAACGGTGTAGGCGGCGTAGAGCAGAGTTCCGGTACCGGCCAGGATGGCCACCTGCCGGGCGGTGAACGAGCCGATGATCTTGTCCGGCTGCTCCACATCGGTGGGTATCCGCACCGCTGGCAACCAGCTCACCGTTCGTCACCTCCAGGGCGTCGCGTGCGGCGTCCTTGATCACTGGCTGACGAGGAGCGGCCGCCGGCAGGGGGCGGGAACGCGGGATTGTTGTTGGGCGGAACCCATGCGGTCGAGGCGACGGGCGGTGGCGTGATCGTTATGGGGCGGCTGGTCGAAGGGGTGGGGCGCCTGTGTGCTTCCGCCTGGGTCGCGGTGGAGTTGTCCGGTGGCGTCCATCGCTGGGCGGGGTTCGACCATGGGTTCGACCAGCGGTGGGAGGCCTGGGGTGTGTCGGGGATGCCCCAGGCGACCGCCGCCTGGGGATCGGGCGGCATCCAGCGCCGGTTGGCTGATTGCCAGCGCGGTTGCGGTCCCGGCATGGTCGGCTGCGCTGATGGCGTGCCGGTGTGGGCCGGCCGGTATCTGCCCTGGGCACCTGGCGGGGCGGCACCCTGGCTAACCGCCCCCGCGCCGCCGCGGGCTGCGGAGGCGGCAGTGAGGGCCGTTGCCGCGGCAGGGCCTGCCGGGCCACCGATCGTGGTGGCAATGACCTTGCCGGTCACTGCCCGGGTTGCCGTCTTGCCGACGCCACCCCTGCCCCCGCTACCGCTGCCGCCCCGGCCGAGGTGCATGGCGCGGAGCACGGGTGCGGTCAGCTTGGAGATCACGGCGTACTTCACGATCCGCATCACGGTCGAGCCGCGGCCGCCCTGGGCGAAGATCCGGCGTGAGATCCAGGAGGGGATACGCACCAGGATGATCAGGAGGCAGAGTGCCAGGATCAGGTTGGTCAGTTGCCCGGACGGGGCGGCGCCAATGAGGAATCGTCCGTCCTGGTTGAAGAAGATCCGTACAGCGAGAATGAGCGTGAGGGACTGCGCGACCTGGATGACCAGAAGACCGCCGAAGGCCCGCCACCAGAACCGCGCCATCCCATCGGTCTGCGGCAGTGCGTGAAAGGCCAGCGCCAGGGGCGCCGCCACCACCAGGAGCAGTACCAGCGCCGACCGCATCACGAAGCTGATCAGCAGCAGAACCAGCAAGATGATCGCGACGAGGTCGAGCAGGATGTAGAAGATCTGGGAGTTGCCGGGCGGAAAGATGAGCTGACGCAGCTGGGCCGCTGCCCGCTCGCTGTCGAAGTCCTCCCCGACAACCGCTCTGGACAGCGCGTTGACCGTCTCCACGGCCTTCCCGCAGAGCAGGAAGCTGGTGTTCGCTGCCAGGATGGCCATGGCCAGTCGCGGCAATACCTCCTTGACCGCGTACCGGGTCTGCACGGTTTGATGGCCCATCGCCGTGATGGCGCCAATCGTGGCCAACAGCACGAAAGCGGAGTTGGCGATGGCGGCAGTGGCCGTCCACAGGTCGAAGAGCCGCTCGTTGCCGGCCACGTCGGGAGTGGCGAGCAGCGTTACCGCGAGTGCGTCCAGGGCCGGTTTCATGGCCGCGGCGACCAGACTGGCGAACCAGGAATTGATCTGCTTGATGATCCAGTCACCAAAGTTGAGGGTCACGCCCGGTGGGGACGGCAGTTCCGGCGGAGCCGACGGTTCCGCAAGCGCCCACGAGGTGCTGGCCGCCATCGTGACTGCCGCCGCGGCAACAGCGGCAATGAGTACGCCCCGTACCGTTGCCACTGCCAGGGGAGAAGGGCTCATCCTGGTCACCCGCCGCCCACGATGCTCTTGAGCACGCTGACGAACAGCGGCGCCAGCACGGCAAGGCCGTAGCCGAAAGCCGCGGCCTTCAGCGCCGCCTTTGCCTTCTGGACCTCGCCCGGATCCCCGCCTGCCACGAGGTAGCGCAGACCGCCGATGGTCAGCATGAGAGTTGCCAGCGTGGCAAGCAGGCCGATGAGCCAGTTCCGCAGGTTGTCGAAGACCGCGTTGAGATCCTTCGGCGGAGCGGCATACCCGGTCGTCGCAGACTCGGCGAACGCTGCCGTCACAGCGACGGCAAGGAGGAAGGCAACTACTGCCCCCACCAGCAGACCGCAGAGGAAACGGTGCTGGCGACATCGCCGGAGCAAGATATGGATCCGCGCGGGGCCGGTGGGGCTGCCCCGGCCTCCCTTCGATTGGATGATGATGGGCTTGGGATCTGAGGTGATCCGGCCCCGCGCGGAAGCCTTGGGGGTGTCCTTCGTCCTACTCCGGAGAAAGGACGCGATTGCCGGAGATCGTGTGGGCTCGACCTCTCTTGTCAGAACGGCATCAGCCAAGATCGATTCACATTGCCGTCGCGGGCTTTTCGCCGTTTCCTGAACCGGAACGATGCCGTCGCTCAACGGTCCTAGCTGGTCGATCAGCGCATCGGCGGTGTCCATGCCGACCGCCTCGGCCAGGACGAGAACCGGGTCGGGCCACACCGGTGAGGCGCCCACGCGGGCGTGGCGCTGTATCGAGCCGGCGACGTCGGTCTCGGCCTTTTGGCGGGCCTGCTCGCCAGCGCACCTGGCGGTGGTGCATATACGCGGGAGGATGTCCGGCAGGTCGATGTTGATGTCCCGCACTGCTGCGATGAAGGCGCTCAGAACCGTGGCCTCGACGAAGGCGGGATTCCCTGCGACCCAGTAGAGGCACAGTCGTCCGCAGATGCGCCGCAAGGTCGGCAAAGCCATCCCGATCGTTCCTATGCGCCACTGCGGACCCTCCCAGCGGGCTCGGGTAACGAGCTCGCGCCAGACCGCGTCGCGTGTGGCGATGGGCACCGTGGGCGAAGCCAGGAGATCGCGAAGCTCCGTCAGCGAGATCTGACGCTGGGGCAACTCGGCGGAGAAAGTCCTGCCATCGAGGCTGAGCCCGGCGGGAGCGTTCGAGAGGAGTCGGAAGACGCGCTCGGCGAGTTCGAGCGGAGCGTGGCCGTTATCGGTTGCGTGGGGAAGATCAGTGCTCATCGAGTTGCTCCACGGCGAGAGGAATTTCGGACTCGCAACCGGTTTAGGAGCAACCTCTGGCAGCTCTCATGCAGCGATTTCTGATGGCCTTCGCCAAAGGCGGGGCATTTCCGTTCCGCCGGAGATCAACTTGTGTCGGCGAGTAGGCGATGGAGCTGCGCCAGAGGGTCGCCAAAGGTCCTTGTTCATCTGTGAATGCGCCCAACGACGGTTCACACACCGGCGTGGGCGTTGCGGATCTGAGGCCCGCCCCAACTGGCGATGACGACGCGAATCAACGCCGCATCACCGATTTTCAGCACCACCGATCAATCAGTTTCGGATGGCTCTAAGAAGGCCGAGCCTTTCCCGATCCCGCCGCGGCGGCTGCTATCGCCGGCCGTCGGAAGGCAGCCCATCACCTCCACCTGGGTATGCCGCAGCGGCAACGCCGACGAAAGGTCGGCGCGATGAGGCAGCCCTACTGGACCAACGGCCCCTCCACCCTCTACCTCGGCGACGCACGCGAAGTGCTCGCCGAACTCCCCGCCGGCTCCGTGGACTGCATCGTCACCAGCCCGCCGTACTACGGCCTTCGCGACTACGGAGTGGAGGGTCAGTACGGCCAAGAACCCACTCTGGCCGCCTATATCGAGACGCTCCAAAAAACCTTCTGCGAGGCGCGCAGGGTGCTGGCCGACGACGGGACGCTCTGGCTCAACCTCGGAGACTCCTACGCCGCCAACTCCGACGGATGGGCACGTGGCGCCGACTACAACCCACACCAACCGGTCGTGCGTCCCCGCTCCCGGCTGTCCGTGCCGCCGAAGAACTTGCTCGGCATGCCATGGCGCGTCGCCTTCGCCCTCCAGGAGGACGGCTGGATCCTGCGGAATGCCATCATCTGGCACAAGCCCAACGCGATGCCGCAGTCCGTCCTGGACAGAGTCTCAACCCGACACGAGATGATCTTCTTGATGGTCAAGCAGCAGCGTTACTGGTTCGACCTGGACGCCATCCGAGAGCCCCACAGCGAAGCCCGCTCCTCGACCCGTCGAACACGCTGCGGTGGCAAACCAGGGGGCAACGTCCGGACCTCCAGGCATCTCGACGGCAAGTACCAGGACGACCGAGATGCCTTCTGCGGCAAGCACTACGGCAATGCCATGCTCCCCACAGGGCGGAGACACGCGGTGGCACACCCCAACGGCAGGAACCCAGGGGACGTGTGGTCAATCTCAACGCGTCCGCTCAAGGCGGCACACTTCGCGGCATTCCCCATCGACATCCCGCTGCGGGCCATTGCCGCCGGCTGCCGTCCTGCCGGCACCGTCTGTGATCCGTTCGCAGGAGCGGCAACCACTGCGCTTGCCGCACGGCAACTCGACAGATCATTCATCGGGATCGAGATCAGCGAACCGTTCTGCGATCTGGCCCGTGCACGCATCGTCGCCGCCGCGGCCGAGTCGAGTCCAGAGGAGCCGGAAGGGTGACTCAGGGGCTACAAAGGGCCTGCTCAGGGCCTCCCGAACCGGCTTCTGCAGCGTACTGTTCAGGGTCTGGCCGACAGAGAAATCGTCGGCCGAGCGTGCGCATCGAGATCATCACCGTCAGCGGCGCTGAGGGCGACGAGATCGAGGCGCGCCAGCTCGCCGCTATCTGGGAGGTCCTGCATTGCCTGGTGGAGCGCCACAAAACGTGACCTTCCCCTGGGATGACGCCGATGGCGTCGCAGCCGTCCAGGCCTCCGGGATTCCTCTCTCGGTGGCCTGGCTCGGCCGCACCTCCACAGATGACCAGCAAGACCCCACCCTTTCGCTGCCCCGGCAACTCCGCTCCTCCCGTGACGCACTGCCGGAAGGATGCGTGATCGTCGCCCACTTCTATGACGTGGAGTCCGGGCGCATGGATCTCGCCGCGCGTGGACGCGGCCATGCACATGAGGCATTCGACATTCCGATCGCCCGCGACGGCAGCATTCGCGACCTTCTGGCGGAGGCGAAGCGACCTGATCGCCGTTTCGCCGCCGTGATCTGCGAGTCCGTCGAAAGAGTGGCTCGGCGCACGTACTTCGGAACGAAGATCGAGTACGAGCTGGAGCAGGCCGGCGTCATGCTCCTGGCCGCTGACGAACCGATGCCGCAGCTCGGCCGCCCTAAGGGCGGCCGCTCGCGCAAGCGCGCTACTCCGGTGCTGACCAGGCGCGTCAAGCAGGCTGTAGCCGAGTGGTACGTGCTCCAGATGCTGGAGCTGTCCTGGGACGCCTTCTGCGAGCACACCGAGCAAGGCTGGAACGTCGGCAAGGCCTGCTACGGCTACCGGGCCAAGAAGATCCCCCATCCGGTGGCCGCCAAGCGTGCGGAGGGCAAGAGCAAGAGCAGGCTTGTACCGCACCCTGTCGAAGGGCCGACGGTCACACACATCTTCCTGCTCCGCGCCGTCCACAAGCTGGGCTACGACGCCATCGCCGACAAACTCAACCTTGAGCCTGAGAAATATCCACCTCCGATGCCGGTGGATCCGAGACGTGCCCTGGGGCGTTGGAGCGGCTCCGCTGTTCGGGAGGTCCTCTCCAATCCCAAGTACACCGGCTACATGGTGTGGAATCGCCGCGCCACGAAGAAGGGCGGCAAGAACAACCCGATCAGCGAGTGGGTCTGGTCGCCCCGTCCCACGCATGAGCCGCTGGTGACCAAGGAACTCTTCCAGTCAGCCTCCACGATCGGCCGAGGCCGGCAAGGCTCGCGAACGGCTCCAGGCGCCAGCAGCCACCCCCAGACCAACCGCACGTACGAGCTCCGCTCGTATCTCATCTGCGACATCTGCGATAGGCGCATGCACGGCAAGAGCCGCAGGAACACCCAGTACTACGCGTGCGAGCCCGACATGCGTCACCACAAGGATCGTCGCGACTGGTACGCCAGCCACCCCAAGAGCCTGTGGGTTCGCGAAGATGATCTACTCGATCTGGTGCACGAATTCTTCGCCGTCCGCGTCTTCAGCGCCCCGTACATCGAGAGCCTGCGCCGACAACTCCCTAAGAAGCCCTCAGAAGGTCAAACCCGCGGTGACCTGCTCAAGAAGGAAATTCTTGACCTAGGCAAACGTCAGGACAACGTCCTGACTCAGATCGAAGAGCAACTCCCCAGCGGCGATGAGGAGATCGACCAGGACTTCCGCGAACGTCTTCAGCGCCGATACGCCGACCTCGCCCGCATCCGGAAGACGAAGCTCGAAGAGCTTAAGACCTTGGCCGCCAGCACTCCGCCAGATGAGGATACGGAGCTGCTCAACGAGCTCCCGCGACTCGCCGCTGACCTCAGCACTGTTGGCGAGGACCTGCAGCGCAAGCTCTTCGACGCGTTCAACCTCGAACTTCGCTACCGAGTGGACACCCACGAGGTGCTCATCCGCATCACTGTCAAGGAGGACAACTTGCCCGCGATCAAAGCTCTGACAAGCAAAATCGCCGACCCTCCCGGAGGAGGATCGGCGACCGATGATGTTTCCCTTGTTCTGCGTGCCCCCTGTAGGATTCGAACCTACGCACCCGGCTCCGGAGGCCGGTGCTCTATCCCCTGAGCTAAGGGGGCGACGAGTGATAAGGCTATCAGCATCCCGACACCACTCGGCACCAGATTAGAGCTCCTTGAACGCATCCAGCGAAAACCACCCGTGACCAGCCCGCTACAGGTAACTTTGCGCCCGTGGGTGAGGTTCTTGGGAAAGTACTGGTCGTGGATGACGACGAGGTCATCCGGCAGCTCATCGCGGTGAACCTGAACCTGGAGGGGTTCGAGGTGGTGACCGCCACGGATGGGCAGGACTGCCTCGATCGGGTGCTCGACGTCATGCCCGACGTCATCACGCTTGATGTGATGATGCCGTTCCTGGACGGGTGGACGACGGCGCAGAGGTTGCGGACGGAGGAGGCCACCAGTCACATCAAGGTGGTGCTCATCACGGCCAGGGCTCAGGACGACGACAAGATGCGGGGGCGGGGCATCGGGGTGGATGCCTATCTGACCAAGCCGTTCGATCCTGCTGAGTTGATTCAGGTTGTTCGGGATCTGGCGGCGGGTTCCCGGCCCTGAGCTGGTGGGTGCGTGCGTGGGTGGGGTGGGTGTTGAGGAGGCTCGGCGGGCTTGCGAGCGTCGCCGTGTTCGAGGGTGATGGCAGTCGGGCTGGCCGGGGCTGAGCGGGGGCTCGATCCGCGTGGGTGGGTTGTTCCGTACGCTGGCCGCATCACCTCTCTCCGAAAGGCTGGAAAACGTGCGCAGCTCGATCTTCGGCAACCTCGACCCCCAGCAACTGCCCCCCGGTTTCGCCCTGGAGAACGGGAAGATGCTCCGCGTCCAGTTGCCCCACGAGGTGCTGGCCAAGCAGGGGTCCATGGTCGCCTTCCAGGGGCAGATGGACTTCGACTACGAGGGCGCGGGCAGCCTCGGGAAGATGTTCAAGAAGGCCATGACGGGCGAGGGTGGCTCGCTCATGCGCGTACGCGGCCAGGGGCTGCTCTATCTCGCTGACAACGCCGACGACATCCACCTGTTCTACCTGGAGAACGAGGGCATCACGGTCAACGGGCGCAACCTGCTGGCCTTCCAGCCGCAGCTTTCCTGGGACATCCAGCGCGTGCAGGGTGCGGGGGTCGCGGCCGGCGGGCTGTTCAACACCACGGTCACCGGGACGGGGTGGGTGGCGGTGACCACGCATGGCACGCCGGTGCTGCTCGACGCGGCTCGCATGCCGACGTTCGCCGATGGTCAGTCGGCGGTCTGCTGGAGCGCGGGGCTGGAGGTCGGCGTCAACCGGACGATGAAGGTGGGGGCGTTGATCGGGCGGGGGAGCGGGGAGGCCATGCAACTGGCGTTCAGGGGGCAGGGGTTCGTGCTGGTGCAGGCCAGCGAGGGGGCTCCCGTGGTGACGGCCGCCAAGTGACCGCGGCTCCGGGCGACGGGTAGACGCGACGGTAGATAGGTAATTAGCTAATTGCCATAATGCCTTTGTGCTGGACGTCGACCTGGTCAAGGCGCTGGCCAATGACAAGAGGCTGCTGATCCTGGAGTGGCTGCGCGACCCCGAGCGGCACTTCCCGCCGCAGCGCGACGGCGATCTCGTACGCGACGGGGTCTGCTCGCTGTTCATCGCCGAGAAGCTCGGCGTGAGCCAGCCCACCTGCGGCGAGCATCTCAAGGTGCTGGCCAAGGCGGGGCTGATCCGCGGCCGCAAGATCAAGCAGTGGGTGTTCTACCAGCGCGACGAGGGCCGGATCGCCGCCGCGAAGGAGTTGTTGAGCAGTGACTGGTGAGCCGAACGCCGCCTACGAGCGCCTGATCGCCGACATGGACGCCGCCGGGGCGCGCTATCGGGTGATCGACCACGCGCCCGAGGGACGTACGGAGCTGGTCAGCGCGCTGCGCGGGCACGACGTCGCGCAGGCCGCCAAGTGCCTGATCGTGATGGTCAAGGTCGGCAAGAAGCAGACCCGGCACGTGCTGGCCGTCGTGCCCGGCGATGCCCGGCTCGACCTCCAGGCGGTCAAGGCGCTGCTCGACGGCACGTACGTGGCCTTCGCCGGCAAGGAGAAGGCCGAGGAGCTGGCCGGGAGCGTGAGCGGGACCGTGCTGCCCTTCAGCTACGACTCCCGGCTCGAGCTGGTCGCCGATCCCTCGCTGCTGGACCGGCCCGAGCTGTACTTCAACGCCGCCCGGCTCGACCGCTCCGTGGCGCTGGCGACCGACGACTACGTACGGCTGGCGGCGCCCCGGATGGCGGACATCACGCTGAGCAACTAGGCGTGGGGGCCGTGTTGGTGCCGTTCCAGGAGGCCAGGAAGCCGAACGCGGTGGAGGCCCCGGGCGCCAGCAGGCCGTTCCAGCCGGCGTTGCGTACCGTCACCGAGGAGCCGCTCGCGCTAAGCGTGCCGCCCCAGAGCTGGGTGACCCGCTGGCCGTCGGCGAACGTCCACGCCACCGTCCACGCGTTCATCGGCGTGGTGCCGGTGTTCTTGACGATGACCTCGCCCTGGAAGCCGCCCTGCCACTGACCGGTGTTGCTGTACGTGGCCGTGCAGCCGCCGGGCGGCGGCGGGGTCGTGGTGGTGGCGGTGGGCGTGGCGGTGCCGGACAGGGCCTCGACCAGGGGCGGGTACCACTTGTCGGACATCTTCTGGTCGCCCGCGGCGTTCGGGTGCACCCCGTCGTAGGTGTCGGTGGCCGTGCTGAAGCCCGTCCACTGGTCCACGACCGTGATCGGCGACTGTGCGGTGCTGGTGGCCGCGGCCCAGGCGGGGATGGCGTTGTTGAAGTTCACGGCCCGCTGGGCGCAGTCCGCGCAGGAGGACGGGTTCATCGGGATGATCTTGGCGACGAGGATCTTCATGCCGGGGTTGCTCGCCCGCATCTGGTTGACGAGCGTGGTGAACGAGCCGAGGATCGTCGCCGGCGCGATGTTGCTCCACACGTCGTTGGTGCCCAGGTGCATCAGCACGACGTCGGGCCGGGTGGCGGAGAGCCAGCCGGGCAGCAGGTTCTGGCCGGCGATGTTGGTGGCGAGGTAGCCGCCGTGGCCCTCGTTGTCGCCGTCGTGCGCGACCCCGCAGCCCTGGGGCGGGAGGGTGCCGACGAAGTCGACGTTCGTGTGGCCGGTGCTCTGGAGGCGGTTCCAGAGCAGGGCCCGCCAGCAGCCGGGGGATCCGGTGATCGAGTCGCCCAGGGGCATGATCCTGGTGGCGGCGGCGCCGGCCGATGCGGTGGTGGCGAACAACACCGCGGCGGCCAGGGCCAGCATCGCGGCCAGCGCGGCGCCGGTCTTGGGCATCGTCTGCTCCCGTCGTAGCCTGCGCAGATCGTAGGAGCGCGGGCTCGCGGCGGAAAGGGAGACGATCATCGCGGGGGCGTGACCTGGGGCGACGCATGTAACTTTCAGGCGCGGACCACGGCCAGGGGGCAGGGGGCGTGGTGGAGCAGGGCCTGGCTGATCGAGCCGATGAGCATGCCCGCGAGCTGGCCGTGCCCGCGCGAGCCGACCACGAGCAGGTCGGCGCCGGAAGCGGCCTCCTTGAGCACCTACATGGGGTGCCCGTGGACGACCTCCGCCACCACGTCCACCCCGGGATGCCGCTCCCGGTGCGCGGTCAGCGACTCCTTCAACCTCCGCAGCGTGTCCTGCTCGCTCTCGCGGTCGGCCGGCTCGAAGCCGCTCACGTGCGGCCAGGCCCACGCCTGTACGGCGTGCAGCCGGGCGCCGCGCAGCTCGGCCTCGTGGAAGGCGAACTCCAGTGCCCGCCCGGCGCCGGGCGAGCCGTCGGTCCCGGCCACGATCTCGCCGCGCGGGGTGTCGGGGCGCCCGTGGATCAGTACGACGTTCGTACGCGCGTGCGCGGACACCCCGTACGCGACCGACCCGACCAGCAACCCCCGGACGCCGCCGATCCCGCGGCTGCCGACGACCAGCAGCTCGGCCCCCTCGGACGCCTTGACCAGCGCGGAGCGGGGATCGCCGGGCAGCAGGACGCCCTCCACCCGCACCTGCGGCCACTCCCGGCGGGCCCGCTCCTCCGCCGAGGTGAGCACCGTGTTCGCGCCGTCGCGCATCCACCGGGCCACCTCGGCGTAGCGGACGGCGCCCTGCTCGCACACCCACTTCGGCACGGCGTGCGCGACGGTCAGCGGCGCCTGGCGCAGCTCAGCCTCGGCCGCGGCCCAGCCGGCCGCCTCAAGGCCGGTGCGGGAGCCGTCCACCCCTACGATGATCACGTCCCAGCCCCCTCAGGACAGCGCGTAGCATTCCACCTCGGCGCGGCGGAACGGCAGCCCCTGGGCCTCCGAGTCACGGACGCACGCGCGTTCGGACCTGCTGAGCCGCAGCGTGCCGCAGACGGTCACGCCGGAGTAGGACCGGCAGTCGAGGCTTCTGTCGGTTCTGCCGACGCGGTACATCTCTCTGACCGCGGCCCGGCATTTCGCCTTCCCGGTGTCGGCGTAGCGGCACTGGGCGATCAGGGTGTCGTACTGTTCCTGGCTTACTTCGTGCTGATCGATGCCGTCCCCGGCGGCGGCGGTGGCGCCGGACGCGGCCATCACGACGAGTAGTCCTGCGACAGCGGCGATTCTCTTCATGTTTCCCCTGATGGGGAGCCTACCGCCGAGGGCGCTCGTCAAACCTCGCCGCGCGGGTTTCGGCCGGGGGCACATCTGGGTACGATCTTCGCCGTCCAACGCGGGAGCCCGGTGGAGACCGGGCTGAGAGGACGGCTGACAGCCGCCGACCGCCAGAACCTGCTCCGGGTAATGCCGGCGAAGGGAGTTTGCGCGATGACTGACGCGCGCTTCACCAAGATCTACCGCGGCGACCTGCGCGTGCCGATGCGCGAGGTGCGGCTGTCCGACGGCTCGGCGGTGACGCTGTACGACACCTCGGGCCCGTACACCGACCCGTCCTTCCGGCCCGACCTCCGGCAGGGGCTGCCCCGCCTGCGCGAGGGGTGGATCCGCGAGCGTGGGGCGGCGGGCGAGCCGGTCACGCAGGTCGCCTGCGCCCGGCGCGGGCTGGTGACCAGGGAGATGGAGTTCGTGGCCGTGCGCGAGGGCGTCACCCCCGAGTTCGTCCGGCAGGAGGTCGCGGCGGGCCGGGCCATCATCCCCGCGAACGTCAACCACCCCGAGTCCGAGCCGATGATCATCGGCCGCAACTTCCTGGTGAAGATCAACGCCAACATCGGCAACTCCGCCGTGACCTCCTCCATCGAGGAGGAGGTCGAGAAGATGACCTGGGCCACGCGCTGGGGCGCCGACACGATCATGGACCTGTCCACCGGCGACGACATCCACGAGACCCGCGAGTGGATCCTGCGCAACTCGCCCGTCCCGGTCGGCACCGTGCCCATCTACCAGGCGCTGGAGAAGGTCAAGGGCCGGCCGGAGGCGCTGTCGTGGGAGGTCTACCGCGACACGCTGGTCGAGCAGTGCGAGCAGGGCGTCGACTACGTGACCGTGCACGCGGGGGTGCGGCTGGAGTTCGTGCCGCTCACCGCCCGCCGCAAGACCGGGATCGTCTCGCGCGGGGGCTCGATCATGGCCGCCTGGTGCCTGGCGCACCACCGCGAGAGCTTCCTGTACGAGAACTTTGCCGAGATGTGCGAAATCCTGGCCCGCTACGACGTGTCGTTCTCGCTCGGCGACGGGCTCAGGCCCGGCTCGATCGCCGACGCCAACGACGAGGCCCAGTTCGCCGAGCTGCGCACGCTGGGGGAGCTGACCGCGATCGCGCGTGAGCACGACGTCCAGGTGATGATCGAGGGCCCCGGGCACGTGCCCATGCACAAGATCAAGGAGAACGTGGACCTGCAGCGCGAGCTCTGCGACGACGCTCCGTTCTACACGCTGGGCCCGCTGGTGACGGACATCGCCCCCGGATACGACCACATCACCTCGGGCATCGGGGCCGCCATGATCGGCTGGTTCGGCACCGCCATGCTCTGCTACGTCACCCCCAAGGAGCACCTCGGCCTGCCGGACAAGGACGACGTCAAGACCGGCGTGATCACGTACAAGATCGCCGCCCACGCCGCCGACCTGGCCAAGGGGCACCCGCAGGCGCAGGCGTGGGACGACGCGCTGTCGGACGCGCGGTTCGAGTTCCGCTGGGAGGACCAGTTCGACCTCTCGCTCGACCCCGACACGGCGCGGTCCTTCCACGACGAGACGCTGCCCGCCGCACCTGCCAAGACCGCGCACTTCTGCTCGATGTGCGGGCCCAAGTTCTGCTCGATGCGGATCAGCCACGACATCCGGGAGGCGGGCTTCGCGGAGAAGTCGGCCGAGTTCCGGCAGCGCGGCGGCACCGTCTACGTCGATCAGCCCGGCAGGGTCTCCCCGCCGACGGGGGCCAGCACCTCGCCGGTGTAGTACGACGACATGCGCCCGGAGGCGAAGAACACGTACGAGGGGGCGATCTCGTCCGGGTCGGCCGGCCGGCCCATCGGCACGTGCTCGCCGAACTTGCCCACCTTCTCCTCGGGCATCGTGGCCGGGATCAGCGGCGTCCACACCGGCCCCGGCGCCACGGCGTTGACCCGGATGCCGCGCTCGACCAGGTTCTGGGCCATGGAGTAGGTGAAGGCGTTGATGGCGCCCTTCGTGGCGGCGTAGTCGATGAGCGACTTGTTGCCGCGCAGGCCGTTGATCGAGGAGGTGTTGACGATCGCGGAGCCCTCCCGCAGGTGCGGGAGGGCCGCCTTGGTGACGCGGTAGTAGCTGTGGATGTTGACCGCGAACGTGCGCTCCCACTGCTCGTCGGTCAGCTCCTCCAGACCGCTCACCGGCGCCTGGTAGGCGACGTTGTTCACCAGCACGTCCAGGCCGCCCAGCTCGGCGACGGCCTGCTCGACGACCGACGCGCAGTGGGCGCTGTCGGCCAGGTCGCCGGGCAGCAGCACGCAGCGCCGGCCGGTCTCCTCGACCAGCTTGCGGGTGTGGGCGGCGTCCTCGTGCTCGCTCAGGTACGCGATCGCGACGTCCGCCCCCTCCTTGGCGAAGGCCACGGCGACCGCCCGGCCGATGCCCGAGTCGCCGCCGGTGATGAGGGCCTTCCTGCCGCTCAGCAGGTCACGGCCCACGTAGTCGCGCATCTCGTCACGCGGCTCCGGCGCCATCTCGCCGGTGCGACCCGGGTACGGCTGGGTCTGGGGTGGTGGTGTTTCCGACATGAACAGCGGCCTGCCCGTGTTCGGGTATGGCTAACGCCAGCGGATCGCCTACTTCACGAAGCCCTGTGACCTCAGCCAGTCGCGGGCCACCAGCACCGGCACGTCGCCGTCCACGTCGACCTTGGCGTTGAGGTCGCGCATCACGTCGTCGGTCAGCCGGGCGCTGATGGGAGCGAAGATGCGCGCGATCTCCGGGTGCGCGTCGGCCAGCTCGCGCCGCAGGGTCACGGCCGCGTTGTACTGGGGGAAGAAGCGCCTGTCGTCCTCCAGCAGGACCAGGTCGAGGGCCTTGACGCGGCCGTCGGTCGTGGTGACCATGCCCATGGCGCACTGGCCGCGGGCGACGGAGTCGTACAGGACGCCGACCGAGACCCGCCGCACGTTCCCCCTGGGGACGTCCTTGCCGTACTCCAGGCCGTAGCCTCTCAGCATGCCGAGGAAGCCGTCGTCCCGGCCGAAGGTCTCGTGGTCGACGCAGTACGTCCGCTGGTCCACGGGGATCCTGGTCATGTCCGAGATCTTCGTCAGGCCCCATCGGCCGGCCGTGGCGCGCGTGACGCCGATCGAGTAGCTGTTGTTCAGCGGGGCCGGGGGCAGCCAGACGATGCCGTTCCTGCGCAGGTCGAGGTCGCGTACGGCCTCGAACTGCCGCTCCGCCCCCGGCACCGGGTCGGCCTGGCCGAGGTAGGTGATCCAGCCGGTGCCGGTGTACTCCCACATCAGGTCGGCGTCGCCACGCGTCAGCGAGGCGCGGGCGTTCACGCTGCCCTGGACGTTCGTCTGGTCGGCCACGTCCGCCCCGGCGGCGGTGAGGGCGAGCACCGCGATCTTGCCGAGCACCAGCTGCTCGGTGAACTCCTTGGACGTCACCCGCACCGTCGTGCCCTGGAGCGAGGGCACCGGGCGGATGCTGCCCGGCTCGACCGGCGGCACGAACGACGACGCGGGCCGCAGCCCGCACGCGGCGACGGTGAGCAGGAACAGCACGGCCGTGAGAGCCCTCACGACAGCCCCTTCGGCGCGAGGAGCCGCTGCGCGAGCCCGCCCAGCCAGTCGATGAGCAGCGCCAGCACCGCCATCAGCACGCACCCGGTTACCAGGACCAGGTTGCGCTGGGTGCTCACACCCGCGGTGATCAGGTCGCCGAGCCCGCCCGCGCCGATGAACGCCGCGACGCCCGCCGTGCCCACGTTCAGCACAAGCGTGGTCCGTACGCCCGACATGATGACCGGCGCCGCCATCGGCAGCTCCACCCGGAACAGCACCCCCGCCGCCGACATGCCGATGCCCCGGCCGGCGTCGACCAGCCGCGGGTCCACCTGCTCGATCCCCACCATCGTGTTGCGCAGCGTCGGCAGCAGCCCGTACGCGAACAGCGCCGCCACCGCCGTCCAGAACCCGATCCGGAACAGCACCGCCAGCAGCACGACCAGCCCCACCGACGGGATGGCCTGACCCAGGTTCACCAGCGACAGCACGATCGGCGTCACCCGGCGCAGCCCGCGCCGGGTGAGCAGCACGCCCAGCGGCAGCGCCACCGCCAGCACCAGCACGGTCGAGTAGAACACCAGCTGGACGTGCTCCCACGTGCGCCGGAGGATGAACGGCAGGCCGAGCGAGCCGCGCTCGATGCTGTCGAGCGGCACGACCTGCGTGCAGGCCACCATCGCGACGCCCACGGCCAGATAGCACAGCGGGGGCAGGAACGCGTGCCACGACCGGCCGATCCGGGGCTCCGGCGTCGCCGCCTCCTTGGCGGCCGCGCTCTCGATGGTCACGTGGCATCGCCTCGCCGCAGGCGGCGCTCGCGCTCGTGGGCCTTGATCGACTGGATCGCGCTCTGCACCGTGCCCAGCGACAGCGCCCCCGCGTACGCCTGCCGCCTGCCCACCACCGGCACGATGTCGGTGTCGGCGTTGAGCAGCGCCTCCAGGGCGTCCTGCAGCGTCATCCGGTGCCCGATGGAGGCGGTGACGGGGTCGCCGACCGTGCCCACCCGGCCGATGCGCCCATGGAGGTCGGCCAGGGCGATCCACCTGAGCGGGCGGCGCATCCCGTCGGTGATCAGCGCGTAACCGCGGCCGTCGCGCTCGACCTCGTGGAGCAGCTCGTGCGCGTCGGCGTCCTCGGAGGCGTACGGAACCTGGTCCAGCTCGATGTCGCCCACCTTGGTCAGGCGCAGCAGGCGCATGGAGGAGCCGGCGCCCAGGAACTGCTCGACGTACTCGCTCGCCGGGTTCGTGAGGATCTCGGCCGGTCTGGCGTACTGCACGACGTGCCCGGGGCGCTCCATGATCGCGATGTGGTCGCCGATCTTGAGGGCTTCGTCCACGTCGTGGGTGACGAAGACGATCGTCTTGGCCAGGTCGTCCTGGAGGCGGAGGAGCTCGTCCTGGAGGCGTTCGCGGCTGATGGGGTCGAGGGCGCCGAACGGCTCGTCCATGAGCAGCACGGGAGGGTCGGCGGCCAGCGCCCTGGCCACGCCGACGCGCTGCTGCTGCCCGCCGGAGAGGCGGCGCGGGAAGCTGTCGCGGAACGTGTCCGGCTCCAGGCCCACCAGCGTGAGCAGCTCGTCGACGCGCCCGGCGATCCGCCGCTTGTCCCAGCCGAGCATCCTGGGCACCTGGGCGATGTTGGCGGCCACGGTCATGTGGGGGAACAGGCCGGCCTGCTGGATGACGTACCCGATGTGCCGCCGCAGCCGGTCGGGGTCGATGTCCCGGGAGTTCTGGCCGCCGATGAGGATGTCGCCCGAGGTGGGCTCGATCAAGCGGTTGATCATGCGCATGGTCGTGGTCTTGCCGCACCCGGAGGGGCCGAGCAGGACCACGATCTCGCCTGCCGGGATGTGCAGGTCCAGCTCCTGTACGGCCGGGGCCTCACCCCCGGGGAACGCCTTGGTCACCTTCCGCAGCTCGATCGGCACGCCGCCGGTGGGCCGGTCAGCCACGCGCGCCTCCCGCGGCCGGACGTTCCCGTGTGGTCGTGAGCCGTCCGAGCAGCACGAAGCAGGCGTCGAAGGCGAGCGCGAGGATCGCCACCCCGATCGTCCCGGTCAGTGTGGAGTTGACGGCGTTCGCCCCGCCGAGCCGGGCCAGCCCGGAGAAGATCTGCTCGCCCAGGCCGGGGCCGGAGACGTACGCGGCGACGGCGGCGATGCCCATGGAGAGCTGCGTGGCGACGCGGATGCCTGTGAGGATCACCGGCCAGGCCAGCGGCAGCTCGACCCTGGCCAGCGCCCGGCGGCGGCTCATGCCGAGGCCGCGGGCGGCGTCCACCAGCATGGGGTCGACGCTCTGGAGGCCGACGACGGTGTTGCGGACGATCGGGAGCAGCGCGTACAGCACGATGGCGGTCACACTAGGCGCCACGCCGAGCCCGAGCAGGGGGATGAGCAGCCCCAGCATGGCCAGCGACGGGATCGTGAACAGGACCCCCGCGCTCGCCGTCGCCAGGTTCGCCACTTTCGGGCGGCGGTAGGTGAGCACGCCCGCGAGCACGCCGATCAGTGCCGCCACCAGGACGCATTGGGCGACCATGGCGGCGTGCTGGACCGCCTCGAAGACGATGAGATCCCACCTGTCCTCGATGTACTCCCACAGGCTCATCAGCTTGGTACGTAACCGGTGCCTCATGCCTCAAACGGCTCGTCAGTGGTTCTTGATCGTTTGTCGTGGCGGACCCCTACAGTTCTTTCCACAACGACGTCGGAGGAGCCGAGAATGACCGCCTGGCACGAGATCCGCCGCCTCATCCACGCGGGTGACGCCGACGACCTCATCGACCGGCTGGTCACCTTGAGCCCCGCCGACCGCGGATCTGTGGCCGCGGAGCTCCGCGGCCACCTCCCCGTCCTGCGCGCCCGGGCCGAGTCCGGGCGGGCGTCGCTGTGGAACGAGGACGGCTGGGAGGAGCTGCCGCTCGAGCCCTGGGAGCAGTGGGCCGAGCTGACGCGCCTGGCGGGGGCGGGCACGCTGGGCACGGCCGCCGCCGTGGCCGCCTGGGTGACCCGCCGCGACCTCCTGACCGAGCATCGTCACCTGCCGGCCGCCGGCTTCGGGGACCCGGCGCCGATGGTGCGCCTCCTCGGCCACCGGCCCGCCGCCTGGCAGGCGGACCTCGCCGTCCGCCTGGCCGGCAGGCTCCGGGGCCCGCGGGATCCCGGGGCCCCGCTCGCCCTCGCGCTGCTCCGCCACACGGCCGTCGCCCCGCCCCCGCACGATCCGCTGGTGGTGGCGTGGGTCTCCGGCGGAGTCGCCGCCTCGTCCGATCCCCTCATGCCCGCCCTGGTGCCCCGCCTCTTCGAGGCCGAGGGGGTCGGGCGCGCGCTGCGGCACGAGCGCGCGGCTCCGCCCACGGGCTGGCTGAAGCTGCTCGGGGGCCTTGACCGGGAGGAGATCCTCGACGGTTGCGTCCGCCGCTTCCTGCGCGGCGGCACGGCGCAGGACCTGCGTTTCTTCGCGCGCCTGCACGAGCTGCTCGCGCCGACCGCCGCCGAGGTGGGGCGCCGCCGCCGCGACTACGTGCGGCTCCTGCCCGTGGTGCCGGGCCCGGTGGCCGACCTCGCCCTCCACCACCTCCGCAGCCTCGGTGCCCACGATCCCGCCGAGGTCACGGAGGCGCTCGAAGGGCTGCTGTTCAGGGCCGAGACCAAGCTGGTGCGCGCCGGTCTCACGTGGTTCGACGAGACGGTACGCGAGTCGCCGGCGCTCGCGGACGACCTGGCACCGGCCCTGGTGCTGGCGTTCGGCCACGAGTCGTACCCCGTCCAGGGCAGGGCCGCGCAACTCGCGCTCAAACACCGCGGGCGCTTCGGCGCGGCCGGAGCCGAGCGGATCAGGGCCGCGCTCAAGACCCTGCCCCCGGCTCTCGAGGCCCGCCTCGGCCCGGCGTTCGCCGGGGTCGCTCCGATCGGCTGACGAAGCCCGCCTCGTCCCGGCGTTCCCGGGGTCGCGCCGGTCAGCTCAGGCCGAGCAGGCCCGCGTCGACGACCCGGCGGCCGAAGGGACGGGCCAGCTCGGCGAGGCGTTCGCAGCCCTCCTCGCCCAGCGCCTCGTACGCCGGCATCGCCAGGGCGTCCGTGCGGTCCTCGATGTGCCGGCGCAGGGCCTGGCCCGCCTCGGTGAGGGTGTCGCCGTCCAGGAGGCCGCGCTCGCGGAGGCCGGCTTCCGTGGCCGCCCAGTCCTCCTCGGGCCAGGCGCGGCTGATCTTGAGGAAGGGGGTGGGGACGGTGCCGGAGGCGGCGTGCAGGACGAGGGCCTCGAGGCCGGTCAGGCCCTCGGCGAGGAGCATGGCCACGTGGCCGTCGCCGCGGAACTCGCGCAGCAGGGTCTGGGCGTGCCACAGCTGCATGAGCGGCTCGTCCGGCCAGGGGAGGGTGGCGTGGGCGGCGAAGAGGGGGCGGCCCTGGGGGTGCAGGCAGGCCGCTTCGGCGGCGCGGCGGGCCAGGGCGAGGGTCTGGTCGAGGTCGGGGAGCTCGTGCAGGCC
This sequence comes from Nonomuraea sp. KM90, assembly GCF_052246675.1. Classification (NCBI taxonomy): domain Bacteria; kingdom Bacillati; phylum Actinomycetota; class Actinomycetes; order Streptosporangiales; family Streptosporangiaceae; genus Nonomuraea; species Nonomuraea sp. KM90. Next base: position 36,881 of record NZ_JBQQCB010000097.1, read on the forward strand.
CGCCCGGCGCAAGGCTTCCTCGGCCGCTTCGTAGCGGGCCTGGAGGACCTGCTCCGGGGTGACGATGGTCCAGGCGTCATGGAGTGACTGGCGTACGAGGGTCGGGCAGAAGTTGTAGAACGTGGCGATGACCAGCTCGGCGGAGGCGCGGCCGAAGGGGGCGCTGCGGGAGGTGAAATATCCGGACATGCCGGTTAGGCCGAGCTTGGTGTAGCGGCTGGAAGCCTCCGGGACGAAATAGATCATGCCGTGCACGGGCTCCAGGCGGCGCCAGGCCCGGCGGGCCGCTGCTGTGTTCATGACCTCATGCCTCCGTCAGCGATGTTCATGGCTTGGGACCTCCGATGGGGGACGTTCATGGCCTCGGGCCTCCGGCCGGGATGTTCGCGACCTCGGGCCTCCGGCTGGGGCGGGTCACGGCCTCAGGTCTCCGGCTGGGGGCTGGTCACGGCCTCAGGTCTCCGACAGGGAGTCGACGAATTGCGACATCCCGGCCAGCCACCGGTCGGGGTCCTCGGCCTTGCGGCGGGCGAACTCCGCGACCTCCGGGTGCGGGAGGATGTGGAAACGCTCCGCGGCCAGGCCCTCGACGGCCGCCGTCGCCACGTCCGCCGGGTCCAGGATCGCCCCCGAGGCGTGCACCGCCCTGGCGGTCACGTGGTCGGCGTCGATGCCGCGTTCGAGCATCGCCGTACGCACGCCCTGCGGGCACAGGACGCTGACCTTGATGCCCTTGGAGGCGTAGTGGATGGCCAGCCACTCGGCGAACGCGACCGCCGCCGCCTTCGTCACCGCGTACGGCGCGTCGCCGGGGCAGCCGATCAGACCGGCGGCCGAGCAGGTGTTGAGGAGGTAGCCGCCGCCCCGGGCGACCATGGAGGGGACGACGGCGCGGGCGGCGTACACGTGGGCCATGAGATTCACCGCGTACAGGCTGTTCCACTCCTGGTCGGGGGCGTCCAGGCCGTGACCGCCGATGATGCCGGCGTTGGAGCAGAACAGGTCGACCGGGCCGTACGGGGTGTCGGCGAGGGCGGCCACCTCCGCCTCCACGGAGACGTCCACGCGTACGGGGGTCGCCCGGGCGCCGATCTCCTTGGCCACCGCGGCGGCGCCCGCCTCGTCGAGGTCGGCGACGACCACACCGGCCGCCCCCTCCGCGGCGAACCTGAGGGCCAGCGCGCGGCCGATCCCGCTCGCCCCGCCCGTGACGACGACGACCTTGTCCCGTACTCGCATGAGCGCTCCTCCCGGGCCGCATATAGAACAAGATTCTACTGTGGTGCGGTGCACTTAGATGAGAGGTTTCTCATCTGGGCCTCAGCGTGGTCTCCTCGAAGGGCGTCAGGGTCGAGCTCATGAAACATCGGGGAACGATGATCCTCCTCGCCCTGGGGGTGGCAGTGGCGGGCGTCATGTCGATGGGGCTGGTGCGGGCGGCGGGTCAGAATCCTGATCTGGGCGAGCCCGTGGTGGTCTCGCCGTCACCGTCACCGTCACCGTCGTCCCCGGCCTCGGCCGTGCCCTCCCGGCGGGCCGGGGAGCCGACGTCCAAGGCCGGTTCGCCGACCGGGAGCGCGGGCGCCGAGCCCGGCGGCAGCGCGGAGCCGGGCGCGAGCGAGCGGCCCACGGCACGCAGGTCCAAGGCCGAGCCGGTCGAGCCGCCTTCTCCCAGACCGGGTGGCGGCGGCGACGATGACGACGATGATGGTGGTGGCGACGATGACGGCGACGACTGATGGGGAGGCCAGATGCGGGTGAGCGCCCGAGCCCGGATCGTGGGCTGGATGCTCGCCGTCGTCGGCCTCGCCCTGTCAGTCGCGATCTTCGCGACCTGGACCATCCTGCTCGCCCGGCTCGACGATCGCATGACGGCCGAGCTGGGCAACGAGGTCCAGAAGCTCCGCAACTACGCCGGCTCCGCGCTCGACCCGAAGACCGGGGGCACGGTGACCGGCGTCCAGGAGCTGCTGACGAAATACCTGGTGCTCAACGCTCCCGATCAGCGGGAGACCTTCTTCAGCATCATCGACGGGAGGGCGGACAAGGTCCCCTTCAAGCTGCCGCCGGTCCGCCTCGACACCGACGAGGAGCTGGTCGGGCGGATGGCCACGGCGACCCGGGTCATCCGCGACGAGATGGAGACCACCCAGGGAACGGTCCAATACGCGGTGATCCCGGTCTCCGTGGCCGGCGACACCCGCCGCGGGCATTTCGTCGTGGCCATCTTCTACGACCAGCACCGCGACGAGATCGTGGACGCGGTGCGGGTGCTCGGGCTGTCCGCGCTGGCGGCGATGGGCCTGGCGGGGGTGGCCGGATGGCTCGTGGCGGGGCAGGTGCTGGCGCCGGTCCGGCTGGTCCGGCAGACCGCCGAGCAGATCAGTGACTCCTCCGACCTGACCCGCCGGCTCGACGTGCCGGGCGACGACGACGTGGCCGCGCTCGCGGGGACGTTCAACCACATGCTCGACCGGCTCGAGCAGGCCTTCGTCGTGCAGCGGCACTTCATGGACGACGCCGGGCACGAGCTCCGCACGCCGATCACCGTCATCCGGGGTCACCTGGAGCTCATGGGCGACGACCCCGACGACCGCGCCGAGACCCTCGCCCTGGTCACCGACGAGCTGGAGCGGATGAACCGCATCGTCGACGACCTGCTCACCCTCGCCAAGGCCGAGCAGCCGGGGTTCCTGGCGCTGGACCACGTCGAGCTGGCCGACCTCACGGTCAGCGTGGTGGCCAAGGCCCGGGCGCTCGGCGAGCGCCGGTGGCGGGTCGACGAGGTGGCCGAGGCGCGCCTGCCGGCCGACCGGCACCGGCTCACGCAGGCGCTCATGCAGCTCGTGGCCAACGCCGTGCGCCACACCGCCGACGACGACCTGATCGCCGTCGGCTCCGCCGTTCGCGACGGGCGCGTCGAGCTGTGGGTGCGCGACAGCGGTCCCGGCGTCGCGCCGGCGGAGCGCGAGCGGATCTTCGGACGGTTCGTCCGCGGCGCCGGCCGCACCGGCGCCCACGACGGCGCCGGCCTGGGGTTGGCCATTGTCAGATCCATCGCCCAAGCTCATGGAGGCAACGTGAAAGTGACCGAGGCCCCGGGCGGCGGGGCGTGTTTTGTCATGTCTCTTCCGCTGTGGGAGCTGTGGAGGCTGCATTGAACCGGATTCTGATCGCCGAGGACGAAGCCAGGATCGCTTCCTTCGTGGAGAAGGGGCTGCGGGCCAACGGCTTCGTGACAGCCGTCGTGGGCGACGGGGTGGCGGCCTACGACCTGGCCAGCGCGGGCGGGTTCGATCTGCTCATCCTGGACATCGGGTTGCCGTTGAGCGACGGGTTCACGGTGTTGCGGCGGCTGCGGGGCGCCATGGTGAGCATTCCTGTGATCATCTTGACCGCGCGTGACAGCGTGACCGACACGGTGGCCGGGCTGGAGGGCGGGGCCGACGACTACATCGCCAAGCCCTTCGCCTTCGAGGAGCTCCTGGCCCGGGTGCGGTTGCGCTTGCGGGCCGAGCGTACGCCCGAGGTGACGGTGCTGCGAGTGTCCGATTTGTCGCTTGATCTGCGCACCCGGCGGGTTTACGTGGGAGAGCGGGCGGTCGACCTGTCCACCAGGGAGTTCGCGCTCGCGGAGATCTTCTGCCGCCATCCTGACCAGGTGCTGACCCGGGAGCAGCTGCTCAGCCACGTGTGGGGGTTCGACTTCGACCCCGGCTCCAACGTGGTGGACGTCTACGTGCGCTACCTGCGACGCAAGATCGGGGCAGACCGGATCGAGACCGTCCGGGGCACGGGCTACCGGATGAGAGTCGCCTAATCATCAGCTCACCGCCGCTTCACCGTGCCCCGCCAAGCTGTTCATCAAGGCACCGACGGAAGGAGCGGTCTTGGTAGCCGGGCTTGTGATGGACCTCGTGGCGATCATCGTCCTCGCCTACGGTCTCTACTATCGGCGGCATCATCGGCGCGACCTGCTGTTCGCCTACGTCGCGCTGAACGTGGGCATCTTCGCGGTCGTGTCGCTGCTGCTGGTCCAGCGGGTCGACATCGCCGTCGGGTTCGGGCTGTTCGGCGTGCTCTCCATCATCCGGCTCCGGTCGAGCGAGATCACGCAGCAGGAGATCGCCTACTACTTCATCGCGATCGTGCTGGGCCTGGTCAACGGCATCGCCGGATCGTGGCCGCTGACCGCCCTCCTGCTGAACGGGGTGCTGCTGGTGGTGATGTACATCGCCGACCATCCCGGGCTGCTCGGCCGCACGCGCCATCAGGTGGTGACGCTGGATGTCGTACACGCCGATCCGGAGCTGCTGCGGGTGGATCTCGAGAGCCGGCTGCGGGCGCGGGTGCTGCACTGCGTGGTCACCCAGGTCGACTACGTACGCGACGTGACGGTCGTGGACGTCCGCTACGTGGCCCCGAACCCGAGGGTGGGCGTGCGGTGACGCGCGGCCGCTGGGTGGGGGTGCGTTCGGTGGGGGCTTGCCGGATGAATCTGATGAAGAGGGTGGTAGCCGTGGAGGCAGGGGTCGCAACGGTGTGCCGGGCGGGGCGGGGGTCGAAGGCGGCCCGGATGGAGCGAGGGTTGAGGGCCGGTCGGGTGAAGCGGGGGTCGAGGGC
>NZ_JBQQCB010000098.1:0-41287 GCF_052246675.1 Nonomuraea sp. KM90
TCACAGTTCGTCTTGCGGTACTCGGCTCGTACCACGCGGCGCTGAGAGCTCGGTGCGCACCAAGCCCGTGCCGTGGCTTCGCGAATTTTCCACGGCCCGTACATCGGTACCTCAAGGCACCAGGAAGTCAATCTTGGCCGGGCGGGCCCCCGCCATTGCCCGGGAGCCGCCGATCAGCTTCCTGCCTACGCCACGTGAGGAGCCGTCAGTTGTTGTCGCCCGTGTCTTCCTCGTTGTTCAGGATGTCGGCGTCGATGTCGTTCAGGTGCAGCAGCGTGAGAATGTCGACGTACTTCACCGAGTCGTTGAGGACGTCGTTCAGTGCGGTCAGGTCGTCGAGGATGCTGAGCTGGCTCAGGATGCTCTGCCCGCTGTTGTTCGGGTTGGGGCCGACACTGGCCGAGGCCGCGGTGGCGGAGAAGCCCAGGGCGGCGGCCGCGATTGCTGCACCGGCCAGAATGCGACGGATCATGTTTGGTTTCCTCCATGGATCGGCGCGGAAAACCCGACGCCATAGTCGTTTGTGCAGGGCTGTGAGGTGCCGCCAATAACAATCGCGGCAGGCAGCGAGAACCGCAACTCAGAATGCCCTCATGAAGGTCAAGGAGGCGCCTCGATTTCTTGGCACTCGGTTTTCCCGCTCATCGACGGCGCTCGGTATATTGCGTGTACCGGCAGGCCGTCGAACGAGATTTGTTTTGGCCGCCCCCGAGAATGCCCGCGCAATCGTTCACCGCCGGTTAGGCAACGATCACCCGAAACTTGAGAATCTCCCGCACGCCGATCGGCGAATGGAGCCGGCGGCCGGACGGCATTGATCACCGGCCCTCATAGAAAACGACCATGAATTCCGGACGCCGGAGCTCGTCATCGCGGCCGGGGGTACGCCCCCGGGCGGGTCAGGAGGGGTCGCTCAGGTGGTCGAGGGCCGCCGAGAGCCGCTGGACGGCCTCCAGGCACTCGCGCGCCCCCTCGACCCCCAGCTCCCCCACCAGCCGGTCGGCGAACGCCTGGTGGGCGGGGACGATCTTGGCGATGGCCTCCCGCCCGGCCGCCGTGGGCTGGAGCAGCTTGGCCCGCCGGTGCGCCGGATTGGGCCGGTATTCGGCCAGCTCCCGCTCCACCAGCAGATCCGCGATCCGCTGCACCCCCTGCCGGGTCATCCCCATGGCCCGGGCGATGCCGGCGACGGGCAACGGCTCGCGCAGGACGGCCCCGAGCACCTGCCACCACGCGGCCGTCATCCCCACCGGCCGCGCCAGACCCTCCGCCACGTGCAGGAACTGGCCGTAGAGCCGGAAGGAGCCCAGGGCCAGCCCGGACAGCAGGTCACCGCTCTCGCTCATGCCGCCATCAGCACCTCGTAGGCCGTGGCGTCGCTCCTGGAGAACAGCCGGAACCAGGCGTCCAGCACCTCGGGCCGGTAGACGTCGAGCCGCCGGAAGATCTCCCTGGCGAACGCCACCGGCTCCGTCGGCCCGGCCGTGACGAGGTCGCCCCCGAGCACCGCGTCCCGGTCGAGGTAGTGCTTGGAGCCCGCGTATCCCTCCTGCGCCTCCAGATACTGCACCACGGCGCTGGTGTGGTCGCGGTCGTCCAGCAGCCCCTCGCGGGCCAGCCCGGCCGTGGCGCCGCAGATGGCCGCCACCGGCACCCCGGCGTCGAGGAACTCCCCGGCCTTGCGCGCGAACGGCGCCAGCTCCGCGCCCGCGTCCCACAGATCGGCCCCCGGCAGGATGAGCAGCGCGCTGTCGGCCGGGGAGAGCTCTTCGAGCGCGAGGTCCGGCGTGATCCGCAGGCCCCCCATGGTGACGATCGGATCGGTGGTCGGGCCGACGGTGACGATCTCGTAGCCGCCGGGCTCCCGCATGTAGCGCCCGTTGCGCAGGTGGGCGGTGGCGTGACCGGTCTCCCAGTCGGCGAGCGTGTCGTAAACGGCGTGGTGAACGATTCCCTTCATGACAGCATCTTGTCATTTCGACATCATGTTGTCAATCGATTCCCGTGCGAGGATAGGCGGCATGGCAGAGATCGTCGGCGGAGGACGTCCGGTCAACGACGCCGAACGGCGCGTGATCGCATATCTGCGAGACCACGCGCCCGCCGACTGGCTGCTGCTGCACAACGTCGAGGTCCCGCGCGGCCATGACGTCTTCGAGGTGGACCTGATCGTGCTGACCGGCCACTCGCTCGTGGTCGTCGACGTCAAGGGCACCCGGGGGCGCATCGAGGTGTCGGGCACGCGCTGGTTCCCGCCGCGCAGGGAGGCGTTCGGGTCTCCGGTGGCCAAGCTGCGGGGCACGGCGAAGGCGCTCAAGGGCCTGCTGGTCTCCAGGGCCACCCAGCTCGAACGCGTCTACGTCGACAGCCTGGTCGTGCTGACCTCGCCCGACGCCGAGCTGATCGACCCGGCCGGGCGCGACGCGGTCAACGTCGCCGACCTGCCCGGCCTGCTGGCCACGCTGAGCGACGTCTCGCGGGTCAGGCGCGGGTGCAGCCCCGACGCGAAGCCGTACATGACGGCGATCCTCGACGCGCTCAACCAGACCGTGCGCCGCAGCACCGCCCCGCCCAGGTTCGGCAACTGGGAGGTGGAGGAGCAGCTCGGCGGCGACACCAAGGTCACCGAATATCGCGCGTTCAACGCCACGCTGCCGGGCAGCGAGACCGTGCTGCTGCGGGTCTACCAGGCCGACCCGCTGGCCGACCACACGGCGCGGGCGGCCGAGCGGCAGCGCATCGCCAACGCCTACCAGACGCTGGCCCGCATCCCGCCGCACCCGTGCGTGGTGCGCTCGCGCGACTTCTTCGCCATCGACGACGAGAGCCGCTTCGTGCTGGTGCTCGACGACGTGCACGGCGAGGCGCTGCACCTGGCGCTGGGCAAGGGCGCCCCGCTGGGCGTGATCCAGGACCTGATGCGCGGGCTGGCGCACGCGCACGCCAACGGCGTGGTCCACCGCGCGCTGACCCCGGCCGCCGTGCTCGTCACCGACGACGGGCGCGCGGTGCTGACGGGGTTCGACTACGCCAAGCCGGGGCCGCGCAACTACACCGTCGCCCACGAGCTGGGCAACGTGCTCGACGCCCACTACGTGGCGCCGGAGTGCCAGGAGCGGCCCGACCGCATGACGACCGCCTCCGACGTGTACGCGGCCGGGGTCATCGCCCACCAGCTCCTCACCGGCCTGCTCCCGACCAGCGCCGACGCCCAGGGCCCCGAGGTGCCCGAGGTGGTGCGCCGGATGCTCGACCACTCGCCGGCCAAGCGGCCCACGGCGGCCGAGGCGCTGCAGGCCCTGGAGAGCGCGCCGGCCGCCCCGGAGTCGAGGCTCAAACGGCTCGTACGCCGCATAGTGTCCCGCTCATGACGATCAACCTGCGCCCTGTGGAAGAGGACGACCTGCCCTTCGTCCACAGGCTCACCAGCGACCCGCACAGCACCGGCGAGTTCCAGTGGTACGGCTTCCAGAGCCCCCACCGCCTGCGCGACCGCTGGAGCAGCGGCTCCTCGTGCGCTACCTGTTCGACCACTCCACGGCCAACCGGATCGAGGCGTCCACCGAGCTCACGAACGTGGCCGAGCAGCGGGCGCTGGAGAAGGCCGGTTTCACCCGTGACGGAGTGCTCAGGGGCGCCGGGTTCCGGGCGGGTCAGTGGCGTGACGGCGTGCTCTACAGCGTGATCCGCTCCGACCTGGGTCAGAGGCTGGAGCGCAGGGCGCTGGCGTGCCGGAGATAGTCGAGCGCCAGCCCCGTGCGCCCGGCCGAGCGGTGCAGCTCCCCCAGGAGCTGGGTGGTGGACGCCTCGCCGCTGCGGTCCCCCAGCTCCTGGAAGATCTCCAGCGACCGTTCGAGCCCGGCCGAGGCCGGGGCCAGCTCGCCGCGGGCCGCCTGCAACCCGGCCAGGCTCTGCAGCGCGTACGCCCCGCAGTGCCGGTCCCCCAGCGACTCGAAGATCTCCAACGCGTGCCGGTGGAACGACATCGCCTGGTGCAGGTGGCCCATCTGGAGGCACACGCAGCCCTCCCGGTGGGCGTCCCCGAGCTCCTGGGCCAGCCGCATGGCCTGGCCGAGTGACTCCGACGCCTGCGCCAGGTCCCCCGACTTCAGGCACACGCGGCCGATGGCCTGGCGGGCGAAGGCCTCGCCGTGCCGGTCGCCGGTGGCCAGGAAGATCGCCAGGGCGTGCCGGAAGTGGCCGAGGGAGCGCGCGTGGCGGCCGCGGAACTGGCTGACCGCTCCGAGGCCGCAGATGGAGGTGGCTTCGGCCCTTCTGTCTCCTAATTCATGAAATATCCGGCGGGAGCGGGTGAAGCCCTCGGCGGACTCGTCGTACCGGTCCTGGTAGAGGCTCACCTGCGCCAGGCCCCTCAGCATGGCGGCCTCGCCGTACCTGTCGCCGGCCGCGCGGGCGGCGGCCAGGGCGGCGGCGTGTGTGCGCCGCCACGTCTCCAGGTGGCAGTGCAGGTCGAGGTAGGGCACCATCGCGGCGGCCAGCCCCCACGCGGACTCGGCCAGCCCGAGCCCGGCCGCCACCTCCACCGCCCCGGCCAGGGCCTCGTGCTCGGCCTCGAACCAGGTGACCGGGTCGGAGGTCAGCCGTTCGAGCGTGTGCTCGGGCAGCCGCCAGCGCGGCGCCCTGGCGGCGGTGAGGCTGAAGACGGTGGTAGGCAGCCGCGCCATGGCGTGCTCGGTGGTCGCGGTCCACGCCGCCAGCACCCGCCCGACCGCGTCCAGGCCGTCCCCGCGCTGCAGGGCGTGGCGGGCGATGAGGCCGGGCACCCGGTAGCGCGGCTGGCCCATCGGGTCGGTGCCGACCAGGTCCAGCAGGTTGACGTCCACCAGCAGGTCAGTGACGTCGTGTGCGCCGTGCCGGCCGAGGGCCGCGTCGACCACCCAGCCGGGCTGGGCGGGCGCCCCGAGCAGGCCCAGCGTGCCCAGAGTACGGGCGGCCTCCCGCGGCAGGCGCTCGTAGCCGTGGTCCAGGGTCGCCCGCACGTCCCGCAGCTCGCCCAGCCAGTCGTCCTCCAGCCGCTGCCGCAGCACCGACAGCGACCATCCGGGCCGCGCGGCCAGCCGCGTGCCCGCGTTCCGCACGGCCAGCGGGAGCCCGCCGCAGGCGGCCACGATGGCGCGGGCGGCCTCCCGCTCGCGCGCCACCCGCTCCACGCCCGCGATCTGCCCGAGCAGCGACAGCGCCTCCTCGGGGGCCAGCTCGCCGAGCTGGATGCGGACCGCGCCGGGTAACTCGGTGATCCGGCGGCGGCTGGTGACGATCACCGCGCTGCCGGTGCCGGGCAGCAGCGGCCGTACCTGCCCGGCGTCGCGGGCGTCGTCGAGCAGCACCAGCATGGGCCGCTCGGCCAGCAGCGAGCGCAGCAGCGCCGAGCGCTCGGGCACGGTCGGCGGCGCGGCGTCCACGCCGAGCGCCCTGAGCGCCTCGGCCAGCAGGCCGGCCGGCTCCCTGCCGCCCAGCTCCAGGTAGAGCTGCCCGGCCGGGTACGCCTCGCGCAGGGCGTGCGCCGCGTGCACGGCCAGCGCCGACTTGCCCGCCCCCGGCGGCCCGGAGATCACCGCGACGGCGAACGGCCGGCCCAGCTCGGCCACCGCGTCGGCCCGGCCGGTGAAGTCGGGCAGGTCGGGCGGGAGCTGGCGGGGCGCCGCCCGGAGCGCCCCGGCGGCGGTCCGGCGGCGCGGCGACGCCTCGCCCGCGCGGGTCGGGGCCTCGTCCGCCAGGATCAGCTCGTACGCGCCGCGCAGCCCGGCCCCAGGCTCGACCCCGAGCTCGTCCACGAGCTGGTCGCGGACGCTTGCGTAGACCCGCAGGGCCTCGGCCTTCCTGCCGTCCTCGTGCAGGGTCAGCAGCAGGCGGCCCCACAGGTCCTCCCGGTAGGGGTGCTCGGCCAGCAGCCCGCGCAGCTCGGTGATGGCCCCGTCGCGGTCACCGCGCTCGATCCGCCGCTCGACCATCGCCTCGGCGGCGCGCAGGCGCAGCTGGTGCAGGGGTTCGAGGCGGCGGTCCCAGACGGGGCTGCCGGGCAGGTCGCACAGCGGCGCGCCACGCCACAGGGCCAGCGCCCCGGCGTGATCGCCCCGGTCGACCAGGTCCTCGAACGCCAGCAGATCGAGCGCGCCGCGGTCCACGTCGATCGCGTAGCCGCTGCCGTCGGCCCGCAGCCACTCGGGGCCCAGGTCAGTGCGGAGGTCGGAGCGGAGGTCGGAGCGGAGCGAGCTGACGTACGTACGCAGGTTGGCCTGGGCGGAGCGGGGCGGACGGTGCGGCCAGAGCACCTCGGCCAGCCGGTCGGCGCCGACCACCCGCCCCGCGTCCAGCAGCAGCGTGGCCAGCAACAGTCGTGGTTTCCTGCCGGAGATCCGGACGGGACGCCCGTCGGAGCGGACCTCGAGCGGCCCGAGCACGTGGAAGGTGACCGTCATCCGCATCAGCTCCTCTACGGAGGCCTGACAGCTCTTTGTATCGGTTCTGGACGATTCTTGTGCGGCCTGTGCGGACCCTGGTCTCAGAGATCCCACGGGAAAGGATCACCTCATGAAGCTCAGCGGAGCAATGGTCGCGGGCCTCGCCTTGTTATTCGGTCTGGGTACGACCTCCGCCGCCGCGGCCGACCCGGAGCCGGAATCGCCGCAGGCGCAGATACTCGCAACGAACTTCCAGCTGCCGTTCCCCTGCGGCCAGAGCTGGACGGGCAACTCCAGCGCCAGCAGCGCGCACCAGTCGTGGGAGATCGACTTCAACCGGGGCAGCACCGCCGGCGCCGACCTCGGCGACCCCGTGGTGGCCGCCGCCTCGGGGACGGTGGCGATCTCGGCCCACCAGGGCTCGACCAACGGGTTCGGGAACCTCGTCAAGATCGACCACGGGGGCGGCTGGGCCACGTACTACGCCCATCTGAACGTCCGCTCGGTCAGCGCCGGCCAGGCCGTCTCGCAGGGCCAGCAGATCGGGACGGTCGGCAACACCAGCAAGCCAGGCAACAACATCTCGCCTCACCTCCACTACGAGGTACGGCTGGGAACCAGCTACCCGTCCAACATCCAGAAGGCCGTTTTCAACGGCGTCACGTTCGGGTACCCGCAGCAGACGCTGACCTCGAGGAACTGCGGCGGCTCGACCAACCCGTACACCCCGCAGGAGGTCTGCGGCTCGGGCTACAGCGTGATCGACTCGGCCGCGCTCGGCAGCGACGGCACCGTCTACCTGCTCTACAACAGCGGCAACGGCAACAACTGCGTCGCCACGCTGAAGTCGAGGTCCCTCGGCACGGCCACCGCCACCAGCGCCTACCTGGAGGTACAGGGCAGCACGAGGAAGACCGACTCGGGCAACTACGGCTACTACGCGGGACCGGTCATCGCCTCGGCGGCCGGCACGTGCGTCAGGTGGGGCGGCAAGGCCGGCGCGTCGGCCTACGACAGCCCGTTCGAGCACTGCGACTGACCTGACCCGGGCAGGCCGGGCGGAATTCCGCCCGGCCTGCTCGGCGGTGCCTATTCGGGAGTGATGGTGTCGAGCACGTCGATGACGTAGAGCATGGGCCGCTCCCCCGGGGACGGCACGGCCACCCGGCTGCCGACCCGCTGCCCGGCCAGCGCGTCCACCCAGGCGGCCGGCACGGCCCCCTCCTCCAGCGTGAACGCGCTGGGCCCGCCCCGCCGGTACGAGGAATCAACGACGGTCCTCGACGGCCAGGACGCGGCCACGTACTGGATGACCACCTTCGACCCCGCCACGACCTCCCGTCCCGACCCGTCGATGACGGTACGCGGCGGCGCGGCCGGCGTGAGGTCGGCCGGGATCACCGGCAGCGTGCGCCCGACGAGCCGCGCGTCCGGCGGGTAGCCGCCCAGGATGTCGAAGACGAACACCAGCGTGTCCGTCGGCGAGACGCCGGTCAGCGGCACGTTCGGGCCGAGGGCCTCGCCCGCCGAGCTGACCAGCATGACCCTGGTGCCCGCCGGCCGGCCGATGAGCGACTGCCGCCAGGTCTCCGACACCTGCCTGCCGTCGAAGACGACCGTGGTGGGCTGGTTGCCGTCGTAGGTGCTCATGTACGGCCGGTTGCCGGACCAGCGCCGGATGTCCACGTCGGCGAGCACCACGTCACCGGGCACCGTACGCCGCCCGCTGCCCACCGACAGCACCGTGATCCGCGGCATGCGCCCCGGCTGGCCCTTGGGTATGGAGACGATCGGCTTGCTGCCGAACCGCCCGGTGACGACGGGTTGCGTGCCCTCCTCGGCCAGGCCACACGACGTGGCGAGCATGAGGAGGGCAGGCCAGAACAGACGCACGATTTCCTCCCGGACCAGATCCGAAGGAGTTACTTGCCGCAAGTGCCAAAAGGAAAGCTTCGGGACGCGCCATCTCACGACAAACTTGTCCCGTGAGCGAGCGAGTCATCGGATGCGGCAGTCTGCTCTCGGGGGAGGAGTCGCTGTGAGCAAGCCCAACTTGGCGCGGCGGGTGGCGGAGGCGGCCGAGATCGCGCTGACCACCCGAAAATACGTGACGTTCATCGACGTCGTGACCGGCCTGCGCTGGCTGCACTCCAGGCACGTGGACACCTGGCGGCAGGGCCGGGCGGCCACGCTGGCCGAGCTGGCGGCGGTCGACGAGGAGCGCCTGGTCACCACGGCCGCCCTGCTGCGCGACTGGGCGCGCGCCAAGGGGCTCAGGCCGGTGGACACGCCCTACGTCGCCGGCACCCGCGACCGCCGCGAGCTGCGCTTCACCGCGCGGCACCCGCAGGAGCCGTTCCGGGTGCACTGGCTGTCCCCCGACCTCAGCGAGGCCAGGGTGCGGCGGCTCACCGAGACGCAGAGCAAGGCGCCCGACCTGGTGGCGGTGGCCCCGCTCGACGCCTGGACGTGCGCGTCCTGCGCCGACACCGGCCCCTACCTGATCATGGAGGACGACCGGCCCCACTGCCTGACCTGCGCGGACATGGACCACCTGGTCTTCCTGCCGGCCGGGAACGCGGCGCTCAGCCGCCGCGCCAAGCAGGAGAGCGGCCTGTCGGCCGTGGTCGTCCAGTACAACCGGCGGCGCAAGGTCTACCAGCGCCTGGGCCTGCTGGTGGAGGACGCCGCGCTGGCCGCCGCCGAGGACCGGTGCCTGGCCGACGAGGAGGTGCGCCTGCGCCGGCGCGAGCGCGACCGCGTACGCCGGGCGGAGCAGGACGTCGACTTCCAGGCCCGGATGGCCGCCGAGATCGCCCGGCTGTTCCCCGGCTGCCCCGAGCCGCGGGCACGGGAGATCGCCGAGCACGCCGGCCAGCGCGGCAGCGGCCGGGTGGGCAGGTCGGCGGCGGCCAGAGCCCTCGACGAGAACGCGATCACCCTCGCCGTGATCGCCTCGATCCGGCACCTCGACACCGACTACGACCGCCTGCTGATGGCGGGCGTGCCCCGGATGGAGGCGCGGGAGCAGATCAGGGACCGCATCGAGCGCAAGCTCGATGAGTTCCGCGGGCCGCGCTAGTGTCGAAAACATGAGCGACTGGCACGACACACGGGAACAGCTCCGCGCGTTCGCACTCGGGCTGCCCGAGGCTCACGAGGACCACCCCTGGGGTGACACGGTCATCAAGGTCAACAAGAAGGTGTTCCTCTTCCTCGGCGTCGACGAGGAGACCGAGAAGTGGGGTCCCGCGTTCGGCGTGAAGCTGCTGTCGGAGGCCCACGGCCACGCGCTGACCGTCGAGGGCGCCCAGCCGAGCGGCTACGGCCTGGGCAAGGCGGGCTGGGTGACCGTGCCCTTCCTGTCGGCGCTGCCGGAGACCGAGATCCTGCTCGACTGGGTGGAGGAGAGCTACCGCGCGATCGCCCCCAAGCGCGCGATCAAGGAGCTCGACCTCAGGTGACCGCCAGCCGCGTGGCGTACCTCTCGTCCCGCCAGAGCTCCTTGTCCAGCACCTCCAGCAGCGTGGTGGCGGCGTCGTAGGTGTCGGCGTAGCCGATGTAGAGGGGCGCGAAGCCGAACCTGAGGATGTCGGGGGCGCGGAAGTCGCCGTGCACGCCCTGGTCGATCAGCGCCCGCATGACCGGGTAGCCGTCGGGGTGGCGCAGGCTCACCTGGCTGCCCCGCGCGGCGGGGTCGGCCGGCGAGGCCAGCTCCAGCCGGTCGCCGACCAGGTCGACGAAGAGCGAGGTCAGGGCCATGCTCTTGGCTCGCACCTGGTCCATCGGCACCCGCTCCCACACGTCGAGCGCCGCCTCCAGCGCCGCGAACGACAACACGTGCGGGGTGCTCACCGCGAAGCGCCTGATGCCCTCGGCGGGCCGGAAGCCGGTCTCGAACGCGAACGGCTCGGCGTGGCCGTGCCAGCCGGACAGCACGTTCTCGGCGGTGGCGTGGTGGCGGGGGTTCACGTAGAGGAACGCGGGCGCGCCCGGACCGGCGTTGAGGTACTTGTACGTGCAGCCGACCGCGAAGTCGGCCTCCGAGACGTCCACCTCCATGGCGCCCACGCTGTGGCACACGTCCCAGACGATCAGCGCCCCGGCCGCGTGCGCCTCGGCGGTGACCGACGGCACGTCGTGGCGGGCGCCGGTGCGGTAGTCCACCTCCGACAGCAGCACCACGGCGGCGTCGTCGAAGCGCCCCTCGGCCAGGTCGCGCAGCTCGTAACCGCCGCCGAGCAGTTTGGCCAGGCCCTGCACCATGTAGTGGTCGGTGGGGAAGTTCCGCACGTCGGAGACGATCACCCGGCGCTCCGGGCGCAGCCTCAGCGCCGCCGCCACCGCCTGGAAGATCGCGATCGAGGTCGCGTTGCCCACCACGACCTGCCCGGGGCCCGCGCCGATCAACGGGGCCAGCCGGTCGCCGGCGCTGAGCGGCTGCGCGTACCAGCCGGCGTGGTTCCAGCCTCCGACGAGCTGCCTGCCCCATTCGTCCTCGACGGTCCGCCGCACCCGCTCCGCGGTACGGCGGGGCAGCGCGCCCAGCGAGTTGCCGACGAGGTAGACGACCCCCTCGGGCAGGACGAACTCCTCCTTGAAGGCCCGCAGCGGATCCTCGGCGTCGAGGGCGAGGCACTGATCGCGATCCAAGTTCACTCCTGACGTGGGGGGATGGTGGCCAATACCCGGTTCACGCCATTCTGGTACTTCCGGACGTACCAGTTCTGCACCGGGTTGTGCCGCGCGTCCAGGCGGAACGTGCCGCGCGGCCCCGACAGCTCGCCCAGCTCCCCCAGCCGCCGCCCCAGATCGCCGCCCCTGGACAGCGCCGCGTCGATGAGGCGCATGGCGTCCCAGCTCTGCAGCGCCACCGCGGACGGGTTCTGGCCGGTCCTGGCCCGCCACCTGGCGACGAAGGCGGCGTTGTCCGGGTTGTCCAGCGCGGGCGAGTACATGCCGACGGTCGTGATGCCCTCGGCGTCCGGGCCGACGGCCCGCAGGACGTCCTCGTCCGTCAGGTTCATGCAGGCCAGCAGCTCGATCTTGGTGTCGTAGCCGAGCCGCTTGAACGCGGTGGTGAACGCGACCGCCTCGCCGCCGGCGTAGAAGGCGTACAGGAGCTTCGCCTCCGGCGGGATCTGCTCGAAGTACGGCTCCAGGTCGGTCAGCCGGCCGTACGGCGTCAGGATCTGCTTGAGCGGCTCGGCCCCGAAGCCCTCGGTGAAGCCCCTGAGCGTCTCGACGCCCGCCGAGTAGTCGGAGGCCATGACCACCACGCCCTGCCCGCCGTACCGCTCGGCGGCGTGGCGGCCGGCGGCGTGGCCGTGGTCGTGGTTGGTGTAGGAGACGCGGAAGACGTTCGGGCCGGCCAGCTCGTCGGCGCCCGCGTTGGCGACCACCACCGGCGTACGGCCCGCCTGGCCGGCCACCGCCACGGCGACGGGCGAGGCGATCAGACCGGTGATCGCGTCCACGCCCTCCTCGTCGATGAGCTTCCTGGCCGCCTGCTGGCCCTGCTCCGGCGAGCCCCCGTCGTCGGCCACGACGAGCTCGGCCGGCCTGCCGCCCAGGCGCTCGCCGTGGTCGTCGAGATAGAGGCGCATGGCGGTCTCCATGTCGTCGCCGAGCACGGCGTACACGCCGGTCTGCGAGATGATCGCGCCGATCCTGACCTGGCGCTCGTCCTCATCGGGCGGCGGCACCGACCCGCCGCACCCGGCGGCCATCAGCACCGCCAGACCGACCGCGGGCAGCCCCAGCACGGGTACGCGCATGGGGTGGCTCCCTTCAGCCCAGGAACGCCTCGGCGTTGCCGGCGAGGAGCTTGGCGCGGGCCGCGCCGGACAGGAAGCCGGCGTTGCGGATCAGGTCACCCGAGGGTGACTCGCCCAGGGGATAGGGAAAGTCGCTGCCGAGCATCACATGGTCCTCCCCGAGGGTGTCGACGAGCAGCCGCAGCGCGCGCTCGTCGAAGACGGCAGAGTCGACGCTGAACCTGCCGAGGTAGTGGGACGGCGGCCGTTCGGAGCCGCCGACCACGTCGTGCCTGCGGTGCCAGGCGTTCTCGACCCGGCCGAGCCAGAAGGCGAACGAGCCGCCGCCGTGCGCGAAGCAGATCCGCAACGTGTCCGGCACGCGGTCGAACACGCCGCCGAGGATCATCGCCAGGATGGACAGGTGGGTCTCCGCCGGCATGCCGACCAGCCACTGCGCCATCCAGCGCGCGACGCGCGGCCCCGTGGGCATGTCCCACGGGTGCACGAAGACGGGAACGTTCCGCCCGGCGCAGTGGCGCAGGAACTCCACGACCCCGGGGTCGTCGAGGTCGCGATCGCCGACGTGGTTGCCGATCTCCACGCCGCGGTGGCCGTTGTCCAGGCAGCGGTCGAGCTCCGCGCAGGCCAGCTCCGGGTCCTGCAGCGGCACCTGGCAGAACGGGATCAGCCGATCGCCGGCGCAGATCTCCAGGGCCAGGTCGTTGAAGACCTTCGCGATCCGTACGCCCTGCGCGGCCGGCCGGTCGTAGCCGAAGAAGACGGGCGTGGGCGAGACCACCTGCCGGTCCACGCCGTCCTTGTCCATCCGTTCCAGCCGGACCCGAGGATCCCAGCAGTCATCCTGAATTTTCCGGAATTGTCGGTCGTTGATGAGGATCGTCGCTTCGCGCTCCGACTCGATCCTCAGCCTGGGCGCCCCGGGCCAGCCCAGTTCGGGCCAGCCCTTGGGCACGTGGTGCGTGTGTACGTCAGTGACCATAGAGGACCATCTAGCCCTTGCCAGGGTGCAGCGCGCCGCATTGACCGCAGGTGCGGGCCTTCTCGTCGCCGTAGAACGCCTCGAAGACCGGCGGCAGGTCCTTGACGATGTCGCGGACCTGCAGCTCGACCTCGTGCACGAGGCCCCCGCACTCCATGCAGTACCACTGGAACTTCTCCAGCTCGCCCTCCGGCCGGATGCGCTCCACCACCAGCCCCACCGACCCGGCCTCGGGCCGCTGCGGGGAGTGCGGCACGCGCGGCGGCAGCAGCCACATCTGGCCCTCGCGGATGTGCACGGTCCCGGGGCCGTCCTCGGTGACGACGTTGACGTGCATGTTGCCGCGCACCTGGTAGAACAGCTCCTCGTACGGGTCCACGTGGAAGTCGGTCCTGGAGTTCGGCCCGCCGACCACCATCACGATGAAGTCGTTCGCCTTCTCGAAGACCACCTTGTTGCCGACCGGCGGCTTGAGCAGGTGGGCGTGCTCGTCGATCCACCTGGTGAAGTCAATGGGCGCAATCATGATCGCTCCTGCGGATGGTAGGCGACGGCTTGCATCTCGATGAGGAGATGGGGGTGCGGCAACTGGTGCACCGCGACCGTGGTCCTGGTCGGCCCCTCCTCGTCGAAGAACTCGGCGTAGACCTCGTTGTATCCCCTGAAGTCGTTCATGTTCACCAGGTAGGTGGTGATCTGCACGAGGTCGGCGAGCGAGCCGCCCGCCGCCTTGAGGATGTCGCCGACGTTCTCGATGACCGCTCTGGTCTGGGCGCGGATGTCCAGGTTCGTCGCCCCGTACTTGTCCACCTCCACGCCCACGAACGTGTCGTCGGGCCGCCGGCAGCTGGTGCCTGAGACGTACAGGAAGTCGCCGGCCCGTTTGACGTGCGGGAACCGCCCTCGGGGGGTGGCCTTGCCCGGCACCCGGATGGCCTTGGGCCTCACTTCCCGAACACCGCCCGCACGGAGCCGAGTCCCTCGATCCGCGCCTCGAACACGTCCTCGGGACCCACGGGCACCACCGGCCCCAGCGCACCGGTCAGCACCACGTCCCCGGCCCGCAGCGCGAAGTCGGTGCGGCCGAGCCGGGAGGCCAGCCAGACGGCGGCGTTGAGCGGGTTGCCCTGGCACCTCTCGCCGGCGCCGGTCGAGACCTCCTGCCCGCCGCGGCTCATCGTCATCCCGGCCGCGCGCAGGTCGAGCCCCGCCAGCGGCACGGGCGTGCAGCCCAGCACGAACGCGCCGCCCGAGGCGTTGTCCGCGATCGTGTCGGCCGCCGTGATGTCCCAGCCGGCGATCCGGGAGTCGGCGATCTCGATGGCGGGCAGCGCGAACTCCACCGCCCTGATCACGTCGGCCACCGTGAACGGCCCGCCCTCCAGGTCCCTGCCGAGCACCAGCGCGACCTCCGCCTCGGCCCGCGGCTGCAGGAACCGCTCCACCGGGATCGGCAGCCCGTCGCCGTGGCACATGTCCGCGAAGAGCATGCCGAAGTCCGGCTGGTCGACGCCGAGCTGCTGCTGCACCACCGGGTTCGTGAGGCCGATCTTCCTGCCGACCAGCCGCCGCCCCGCGCCGAGCGCCCGCCTCGTGTTGATCTCCTGTACGGCGTACCCGTCGGCCGCCGTGCTGACCAGGTCCCTGATCGGTGCGCAGGGCTTGCCCGAGCGCGCCGCCTCCGCCAGCCGGTCGGCGGCCTGGGCGCGCGCGTCCACTGCCTGGGACCATTCGTCATGCATCGGGCTGCTCCAGTTTGATGGTGATCGTGGTGGGTTCGGAGTAGAAGTCGAGTGACCGGGTGCCGCCCTCCCGGCCGATGCCCGAGAGCTTCACCCCGCCGAACGGGGTCCGCAGATCGCGCAGATACCAGGTGTTGACCCAGACGAGCCCGGCCTCCAGGCGCTGGGCCACGCGGTGCGCGCGGTCGAGGTTGGTGGTCCACAACGTGGCGGCCAGGCCGTAGTCGCTGCCGTTGGCCAGGTCGATCGCCTCGGCCTCGCTGTCGAAGGGGGCGACGTGGCACACGGGACCGAAGATCTCCTCCCTGTTGAACCTGGACCACTCCGACAAGCCTGTCACCACCGTCGGTTCCACGAAATACCCGGAATCGCGATGATCGCCGAATACAGGGACGCTGCCCCCCGTGAGCACCTTGGCTCCCTCCGAGCGGGCCAAGGCGTAGTAGGAGAGCACCTTGTCGCGATGTTCCGACGAGATCATCGGCTGGGGCTCCACCTCCTGGGCGCGAACGGCCAGCCGGGCGCAGAAGTCCTCGAAGATCGAGCGGTGGACGTACATCCGCTCGGTGCACAGGCAGACCTGGCCGCCGTTGGTGAAGACCGACTTCATGGTGCCCTCGACCGCCCGGTCGAGGTCGCAGTCCTCGAAGACCAGCCCGGCGTTCTTGCCGCCCAGCTCGAACGAGATCGGCTTGACCCGGTCGGCCGCCGTCTTCATGATCGCCGTGCCGGTGGCGGTGGACCCGGTGAACGTCACGGCGTCCACGCCCGGGTGCTCGACGAGCAGCTGGCCGGCCGGCCCGTGCCCGAAGATGATGTTGACCACGCCGGGCGGAAGCCCCGTCTCGGAGCAGATCTCGGCGAACACGGCGGCCGAGCCGGGCGTCTGCTCCGACGGCTTGACCACCACGGTGTTGCCCGCGACGAGGGCGGGCGCGAGCTTCCAGGTCATGAGCAGGAACGGCAGGTTCCACGGGACGATCACCGCGACCACGCCGTGCGGCCTGCGTACGGTGTAGCTGAGCGTCCCGGACAGGTGGAAGGCGTCGTCGGGACGCTGGGCGGCGATCTCGGCGAAGGCGCGGAAGTTCGCGATGCCGCGCGGGATGTCGAGCGTGCGCGTCTGGTCGAGCGGCTTGCCCGTGTCGGCGATCTCCGCCGCCACCAGGTCGTCGAACCGGGCCTCGATGCCCTCGGCCAGGCGCCGCATCCACCCGGCGCGCTCGCCGACGGGCATCCCCGCCCAGTCGCGCGCCGCCTCCCTGGCCGCGCGCACCGCCCGGTCGGCCACCTCGGGATCGGCCTCGTGGACCTGTCTGACCACCGCGCCCGTCACAGGGTCGTGGACGGGAAACGCCTTGCCCGCGGCCACCGGCTGGCCACCGATGAAATGGGTCAGCACAACAGTCTCCTCATCTCTCCCTCACTCCCCGGTATAGATCGCCGTGCGCTCCCTGGACAACAGGGTGTTCCGGGACACGGAACCCCCGATCGCATCGTCTCGCCGGAACGCGGCGCGCGCCATGCGCGATGCTGGTGGACATGCAGACCCGTACAGATCGAATCGCCGCCCACGACGGCTCCTTCGACGTCCGCGTGTGGCTTCCCGACTCCGGCACCGGCCCCGGGCTCCTCCTGGTGCAGGAGATCTACGGAGTGGGCCCGTACATCGAGAAGGTCGCCCTTGACCTGGCCTCCCGCGGTTACGTGGTGGCCGCGCCGGACCTGTTCTGGCGCCTGCGGCCACACTGGCAGGGCGAGCACACGCCCGAGGGCACACAGGCCGCGATCGAGCTGAGCGCGGGCTTCGATCTCGCGCAGGGCGTGGCCGACTGCGCGCTCACGGTCGCCCATCTGGACGCGCGGCCCGAGGTGAGCGGCGGCGTCGGCGCGCTCGGCTTCTGCCTGGGCGGCTCGATCGGCTACATGCTGGCCACCCAGGTCGAGATGGCCGCGGTCCTGTCCTTCTACGGCTCGGCCGTCCCCGACGCGACCGGCCTGATGGAGCGCATCGAGGCGCCGCTGCTGCTGGTGTTCGGCGGCAGCGACCCCTACATCCCGCGCGAGCGGGTTGCGGTCGTCGAGAAGGCCGCCGAGTCCAGGCCGAACGTGGTCATGCACGTCGAGGAAGAGGCCGGGCACGCCTTCCACAACAGCGAGTCGCCGATGTTCCACCACCCGGAGGCCGCGGAGCGTGCCTGGCGGGTGGCACTGGCCTTCCTTGAGGAGCATCTTCCCGCCCGATGAGACCTGTCCAGATGGACATCTTCCGGTACCCCTAGATCAATCGCCATCATGGTCGGATGGCGCGGACGTGGGAATTGTGGGGAAACGTCATTATTGCTGGTACGTTTGCGCTCCCCCTGGCCTTGCTAGCAATCTTGCTCCTCTCCCGCCACCGCGCCCGCGCCCGCCATCCGGCTGCCCTGCGCACCTCGATCGCCGACGTCGGCATCGCGGTCGGGACCGCTCCATGGATATGGATGATCCTCACGCCGTCGGACGGCCCGGCAGGGGTCGGCCTGGTCCCGCTCGCCGACCTCGCGGACCTCGCCGAGGCCCCGTGGGAGGCGGTGTCGGTGCAGGTCGGAGGCAACCTGCTGGTCTTCGCGGCGCTGGGCGCCCTGCTTCCCGTACGCAGCCGCGCCATGTCCTCGATCGCCCGCGTTGCGGCCATCGCGGCGGCATTTTCGGTCCTGGTCGAGGTGCTCCAGTATGTGCTGCGCCTGGGTCGTTTCTCGTCCGTGGACGACGTCATCCTCAACACGGCAGGCGCTGCGATCTTCGCTTTGGTTACTCGCCGCTGGTGGGCCGATCGAATACCGGCCGGGACCGTTCCACGGTAACGGTCCGCTAAAACATCGCGGAATTCACCACACGGGCACGATCCGCTCAAAATCAGCCCGCGACCATCGCTTGCTTCTGTGCGATCGTGGACAAGACGGGGCAAGTTCTCTGGAGACGCCACAACCTGGTTGGTGACAGAGGGTGATCAAAGTTGTCTGAATCCCCGGTACCCCACGAGCCCCCTATCTATCGACGCATCGCCGACGGTCTCCGCGCCCGGATTCTGTCCGGCGAACTGCGCGACGGGGACCGACTACCGGGCGAGAACGCGCTCATGGCCGACTACGCAATCGCACGAGCCACCGCCAGGCAGGCGCTTGCCGTACTGATCAACGAAGGGCTGGCGGTGCCCAGACGAGGTTCGGGGGTTTACGTGCGGCTGTTCAAACCCATACGCAGGCACGGCTCGCGCCGTCTGTCACGAGAGCAGTGGGGCCAGGGGCGGGCCATCTGGGACGCGGACACGCGTGGCCGGCCTTTCACCGTGGACCGGGTGGAGGTGGCGTTGGAGCGAGCCACGGAGGAGGTGGCGGGCGTCCTGGAGAGCGGCGAGGTATGGGTACGGCGGCGCCGCTACTCGGTGGACACCAGACCCGTGCAACTGGCCACGTCCTACTTCCCCGCCCATCTGGTCGAGGGCAGCGCGATCACCCTCGCGGACACCGGCCCGGGCGGCGTCTATGCCAGGCTGAGCGACCTGGGCGTCCCGCCCGCCCACTTCACCGAGGAGGTTCGGGCCCGGATGCCGGGGCCGCGCGAGAGCGGGCTGCTCGACCTACCGGGCGGCACCCCCGTCATCGTGATCTCGCGGACGGCGTACACGTCGGGCGGGTTGCCGATCGAGCTCAACGAGATGGTGCTGGACTCGGCGGCGTACGTACTCCAGTACGACTTCGACGCGTGATTCAAGCCGATCTGTCAAGCGATAGGTTGACCTGTCCGTCACGATCATTGAATTCTCTAGAGAGGTGCCGCATCTTCTAAGGAGATGGAAACCTCGCCTGGGGGCCCGGGAAAGGTGGACAGCGATGTCCTTTGATCGGCACCTTGCCGAAATCGCCCGGGAATACCCCCAGTGGACCATCTGGCGGAGCGATGCGGGCCGCTGGTGGGCCACGAGACACCATCCGCTCAGCGCGGCGCAGCGCGATGCCGGATGTGCGATGACCATCGACGCGGACGACCCGGACGGCCTGCGCGACCAGCTCCGGGACCAGGAGAGGCGGGCCGGCGAGCAGACCACGTGGCGGGCCGGCCCCGCACCTCCTTGACGCAGGTCGTGGAGCGTTCCGCGACCGGCGTACACAAGCAGCCCGGTGCCGGGTCCAGCGTCTCGGCGGCCCCGGTACCGGGCCCCCAAACAGGAGGGGCCACGAACGCGGAAGCCTCCGACCCTATCGGGGGCGGGGGCTTCCGCTCCCCACCCCCGTAGAGTCGTCGGCATGCTGTTCGAGCGGCGCCTGCGCGAGGGCATCCAGGATGGTTCGATCACCCTGGCCTTCAGGCGATGGAAACGTCCCCAGGTCACGGCCGGCGGGCGCTACCGCATGGGTCACGGGCTGATGGCGGAGGTCACCTCGGTGGCGGTGACCTCCGCCGAGGACGTGACGGAGGAGGAGGCCAGGGCGGCGGGCTATCCGGACCGCGCCGCCCTCCTCGCGGACCTCGCGGCGCGGGGCTCCGACCCCGTCCACCGCCTGGCGCTGCGCCTGGTGCGCGAGCCCGACCCGCGCGACGTGCTGGCCGCGAGCTCCACACTGGCCCAGGAGGAGGTGGCGGCACTCACCGCGCGGCTGGACCGGATGGGCCCCTGGGCGCTCCCCACGCTGCGGCTCATCGCCGCACGGCCCGGGGTGCGGGCCGGGGACCTGGCGCCGGAGGTGGGCCAGGACGTCGCCCGGTTCAAGCTCAACGTGCGCAAGCTGAAGGAGCTCGGCCTGACGATCAGCCTGGAGACCGGCTACCGCGTCTCACCACGGGGTGCGGCCTACCTGGCGGCCAGGCCCTGACCCCTGTCCCCACGGGGACAGGGGCGAGGCGGCCTGGTTACTTCTTCGCCTCCGACAGCCGGACGATGTGCACGTCCGTGTCGTCCGAGATGCCCTCTTCCTTGGGCTGCTGCTGCTCCTCGGGCTCGTCCTCCTCGACGATCACCCGCACGTCGTCCTGCGGGTTCTGCGGCGCCGGCGGCGTCGCGGCCTCGGGGACCAGCGGCCCGGCGTTCGACTCGCTGCGCATGAGGTCACCGAGCACCGAGCTGATCTCCGTCAGCCGCCGCACGACCTCGGTGTGCGTGTTGGACAGGTATTCGACCCGCCGCCCCGCCTGCTCGTCCAGCGCGGCGGTACGCTGCCGCGCGGCGGCCAGCATCGAGTCGGCCTCCCCGCGCGCTCCCGTCGTGAGCTGCTCGGCCTGCGCGGTCGCGGACTGCACCAGCTGCTCGGCCTGCGCGGTGGCGGACTGCACCAACTGCTCGGCCTGGGCGTGGGCGGACTGCAGTGACTGCTCAGACTCGGACCGGGCCGAGGAGAGCAGCTGCTCGGCTTCGGACCGCGCCTCCCTCAGCGTCTCCTCGGCCTCCGTGCGGGCGGCGGTGAGCTGCTCCTCCGCGTCGCTGCCCGCCTGGGCCAGCATCCGCTCGGCGGCCTGCGTGGCCTCGCTCACCCGCCGCTCGGCCTCCGCCTGCGCGGAGGTGAGGATCTTGTCGGCGGTCTCGCGGGAGCTCGTGACGAGCCGGTCGGCCTCCGACTTGGCCGCGTCGCGCACGCTGGCGGCCTCGGCCTCGGCGTCCTCGCGCTTGGACGCGGCCTCCTCCTCTCCGAGCCGGAGGATCTGCGCGAGTCTGGGGCTGAGGTCCTCGTAGCTCTGAGGGGTCTCGACCATGCGCCGCCTGGCCTCGGCCAGCTCGATGCGGCCCTGTTCCGCCTGGTCGATCGCCCGTGCCAGCCTCTCCTCCAGATCCCGTATCTGGTTACGGGTACGGATCATGTAGTCGTGGACCTGGCGGCGGTTGTAGCCGCGCATCACGACTTCGAAGGTGTCCTCTTGCATCAGATCGGGAATGCTCTCGTGCTGGTGTGTCATGGGGGTTACCTAAGGGTGGTTTGCGTGAGGCGGGGGAAAACTGCGGGTTGTGAGGGTCTGGCGACGAGACGTCAGGAAACGACTTTCCTGCCATCTGCCCACGTCCGCAACCCGAACGCCATACCCCGACCTGGAATTACGATGTGTCGAATGTACATAGCAGCGTTGGACAACGGAGCAGTCCCAGACATACACCCTGAGGCGTACATAGCCCCCAGCGCCGTCGTGGTCGGCAACGTACGCGTGGGCCGGGCGTCCAGCATCTGGTACGGCTCCGTTCTCCGTGGGGACGACGAGCGGATCGAGATCGGCGCGGAGTGCAACGTCCAGGACCTGTGCTGCCTGCACTCCGACCCCGGCGAGCCCGCGATCCTGGAAGACCGCGTCAGCCTGGGCCACAAGGCGATGGTCCACGGCGCCCACGTGGAGTCCGGCGCGCTGATCGGCATCGGCGCGATCGTGCTGGGGGGCGCCCACGTGGGGGCGGGCACGCTGGTGGCCGCCGGAGCGCTGGTGGGCCCCGGCAAGAAGATCCCCGCGGGCGTGCTGGTCGCGGGCGTGCCGGGCAAGATCGTGCGTGAGCTCACCGACGACGACCGCGACTCTTTCGCGCGTACGCCGGACAACTACATGGCCAAGGCGCTCAGGCACCGGCAGGCGTCATCGCTTTGATCAGGACCTCGTCCGACACCGACGCGCTGTTGAGCGGGTCGGCATATTCCGGCAGCTCCGGCCTCAGGAAGCGGACGAAGTCGACCGTGACCTCGAGGTCGGGCGTGCCCTTGACCTGCGTGGCGTTGGCCTTGGCCGCGTCCTTCTTGAGCAGGCTGTAGCTGTCCCAGTCGGTGTAGGCCGTGATCCCCCACTGGAGCACGTCAGGCAGGGTCGACGGCCAGCGCCGGCCCACCTTCCACTTCCCGCCGTCCTCCTTGTACAGCGCGACGAAGACCCGGCCCACCCTGGCCAGCGAGAGCTCCACCCACCCGCTCTTGACGGCCAGCTCCTGCGGTTTGGAGCTGCCGTCCTGGGTGTACTTCACCTCGACCTGGCCGCTCTTCTCGCCGGTGCCGGTGGTGACCGACACCCAGTTGGGCTTGGCGTACGAGTTGGGCTGGCGGGCCATCAGCCCCCCGAGCGAGAACTTCCGCTTGGGCTGGCCGCCCTTCTTGCCCTCGACCTTGATCCGGGCGTGCATGACGATGTCCCCGGCGAGCTCCTGGTAGACGAAGGGGCCCCGGAAGCCGTCGAACCAGGCCGAGGTCTTGGGCTCCAGGTACAGCGAGCCCTTCACGGTCTTGTTCACGTCGTACTTGGCGATCCGGTCGATGTCCTTCTCGGTCTCGCTGAGCTTGGTCCACATCGTCAGGTCGGCGGCCTTGTCGAACTCCGTGGAGGCCGCGCCGACCTCCCCACCGGGCGCCGGGGGCGTGGCGTTCTGTAGCGTGAGTATGCCGGGACCGGTGGGCGTCGGCCGCGCCGACGTGGACGTACCGCAACCGGAGAGCACGCTTACGACTGCCAACATCCCTGCTACCTTCGCCCTCATAGCGGACATTCTGCCGTGAAATGCCGATGGATGATCCGAGTACTCCCAGTACGATGACCGCCGTGCCACCCTGGGACGCGTTCACCGCCACAGAGGCGGAGGTCCGCGCGATGGTCGCGGACCCGCGCTGGCAGGGCCTTTCCGTGCCCGACCGCGCCCACGTGCTCGCTGCCAGAATTCTTGTGACCCCAGCCGGCGACCGATGGATCTTCGGGGCCCACGCCCGCTGGCACCTGCTCGACCCCGCCGACGGCCGCTGGCACCTGGCCCCGCCGCCGAGGGGCACGCGGGTCCGCCAGGTGGGGCACCCGGCGGCGGCCCTGCCGGACGACGTGGTGCCGGCCGGCCACGACTTCCACGCCGAGCCCGGCTCCGTCCAGTCGTTCGTCGGCCCCGACGTGCCCGAGAGCCTCACCGAGCAGGTCCGCGTGCTGGTACGCGCCGGCGGGCGCAAGTCGGAGCTGGACTACCCGCTGACGGCGTTCGACGAGATCTTCGCCTCCGACGTGCCGAGCACCGTGGCGGCCGTCTGGGGCACGATCATGTGGTGCGCGTACGCGCCGGCCTTCGACGGCAACGAGCGGCTGATCACCGTGTTCGGCGAATACCTACGCCGCCCGCTGCCCGGCGACGAGTGGGTGCGCTGGCTGCCCGCCCCGCCGCTCCTCGACCTCGTCACGCTCGTGGTCGAGCGGCTGCGGGCCGGGCGCTCGCGGGAGGCGCTCAGGCTGGCCGCCGTGATGGCGGACACGGCCCAGATCCTGCTGCTGGACACCCGCTTCAGGCCGCGGGCGCTGGCCCTGCTCACGATGGTGGAGCCCGTGCTGCGCCGGCCGGGGCTCGACGACGCGCACGACGCCGCCGAGCCGGTGCGCCGGGCGTGGCTGGGGCGCTGCCCGGCGCGGCTGTGCCGGGCCCTGCTCGTGGAGAACGACCCGGAGGCGCACTTCTCCCACGCCCTCTACGACCTCGTGGAGGCGCTGTCCTTCATGCCGGACCCGCGGGAGGCCGCGGCCGCGTTCCTGGCCGACCTGTCCGACTCCAGGGGGACGCTGCCGGGGCGGCTGGACCACCGGCTGCGGCTGGCGTACGAGGAGTTGCGGCGCGCGGGGCGCACCGGCACGTCCGCCGCCGAGTCGACGCAGCCGGAGGGCTTCCCGGTCCGTACGGGCGGGGTCTCGGTCGCGCCGGCCCCGGTGCTGGAGGTGGCGCCGCCGGACCGGGCGAGCGGGGCGGCGGTGCTCGGGGCCGCGTACGCCATGGGGCTCGCGTGGGGCCGGCTGACGGGGGCCAAGGTGCCGGAGCGGGGGCTGGCGGGGCAGGCGGCACTCGTCCGTAAGATCGTCCACGAACGCGACGATCACCACACCGGTCACGCCTAAACCACTAATACCGTTATTTCACCCTTACTCCCCCTATATCGTTCTAACACTTCTGATAACAGCAAATTCGCTGAATTGTGATCTCGGATTCGGGAAATGATCCTCCTGGGGGCCCCGCGGCGCGGAAAGGAATGACTCCGATGGGCCATGTCGCCGGAAGGGCCTCAGCCGTAACCTCGTAGAGGGTGTGGGCTGCGGAAGGAAGGACGACGCGGTGGGGCACGACGACCTGGACTCTCGGGTCCACGACCGTGTCGCGTTGGACGAGATTGCGCTCTACGCCGAGGTGCTCACGGCCGTGGCTGTCAGCGAGCGGCGGCTGACCTTGGACGAACTCGACGACGCGCTCGGATTGCGGACTTCGGCGAGCCGCTGAAGGACCAACACGATTACTAGCCCCGGGGACCTAGTTCCCGGCTCCAAAGGGGTCGGGAAGGCTGGTTTCCGGGGTTTCTCATAACTAGTCAATCCGCCGCCCGGTCCTCCGACTTACGGACGAGACGGCCACTCCTACGAGCGCACGAGGCGGGCGATCGCCGCCGAGGCCTCCTTCACCTTCGCCTCGGCCTCGGGCCCGCCGGTGTTGATCGCGTCGGTCACGCAGTGGGAGATGTGCTCCTCGAGCAGCCCCAGCGCCACCGCCTGCAGCGCCCGCGTCGCCGCGGAGACCTGGGTGAGCACGTCGATGCAGTAGGCATCGTCGTCGACCATGCGCTGCAGGCCCCTGATCTGCCCCTCGATCCGCCGCAGGCGCGTCAGATAGGCCTGCTTGTCCCCGCTGTACCCATGCATGGTTCTACGGTACCCGTAACAGGTATCCGCTAGCGGAGATCGGCGATGAGCTTCTCCCACTGCTCGGCCACCTCGTCGGCCGAGTGGCGCACCGCCGTGTCCCGCGCCCCCGCCGCGAGCGAGCGCCGCCTGCGCTCGTCGTCGATCAGCGCCAGCAGCGCCGCCGCGAACAGCTGCGGATCGCTGTCCACCTCGGGCACCAGCACGCCGTTGTAGCCCGTCGCCACGAACTCCCTGGGCCCCCTGGCCCCCTCGAAGGCCACCACGGGCACCCCGCACCCCATGGCCTCCAGCACGGTCATGCCCAGGTCTTCACTGTGCGAGGTGTTGGCCACGATCGACGCCTTGGCGAACTCGCCCGCCAGATCCGGCGTGGTGCCCATGAAGTAGACGTGGTTGTGCAGGTTGAGGTCGCGCACCAGCGCGCGCAACCGGCGCTCCTCGGGCCCGCCGCCGTAGAGCCGCAGCCGCCAGTCCGGCCGCTTGTCCGCCACGATCGCGAACGCCCGGATCAGCCGGTCGTAAGCCTTCATCGGCACCCACCGCCCGCCGGCGGCCACGATCCGGTTGTCCATCCGCGAGCGCGGCCACGGGCCGCTCGGGAGCGCGTCCAGCACGCTGTGCACGACGGGCCCGTCGCCGAGGAGCTTGGTCCACTCCTCCTGGGCCGACTCCGTGGCCGTCACGACGGCGCTCAGGCGCGGGTAGAAGCGTTGCACGGGACCCGGCACGGCCGGTCGGCCCCACTCCCGGGCG
This sequence comes from Nonomuraea sp. KM90, assembly GCF_052246675.1. NCBI lineage: Bacteria > Bacillati > Actinomycetota > Actinomycetes > Streptosporangiales > Streptosporangiaceae > Nonomuraea > Nonomuraea sp. KM90. Next base: position 25,331 of record NZ_JBQQCB010000098.1, read on the forward strand.
ATCTTGATGGTCTCGCGCGGCGCGTGCCGGGCGGCCTGGACGCCGATCCCGGGCCGGGTCGTGATCAGGACGTCGGACCTGAGGTTGCGCAGCACCCGCCACAGCGCCACCTCAGTACGCACCTGGCCGCGCGGCAGCAGGTGCCTGACCCCCGGCCTGGCGTCGACCACGCTGCGCATGGTCACCTGCGGGCCGACGGGGAAGAACGGCTTCTCCTTCTGCCGCCTGATGCTGATCACCTCGACGTCGTGCCGCTCGGCGAGTGCGGTGGCGAGGTTCAGCGTGGCGCGGACGTCGCCCCGCATGGCGTACGCCGAGGCGAGGACCAGGCTGACCTTCATCCGCCGACCTCGATCCGCAGCTCGTCGTCCGCGGTGTAGCAGGGCTTGATGAGCACGCCGTCCACCCTGGCCGACGGGTAGTGCAGGCGGCGCCGCTTGCCGTCGACGTCGTCGAGCCGCGCGCCCAGCCGCAGCGGCGTGGGCACCCCGTCGACCTCCAGCGCGGGCTCCCAGGTGCCGGAGCTCGCCGCGCCGTCGGGGTCGGCGGCCAGCACGTCCACGAGGGAGACGGCGGCGTGGAAGCGCACGCCCTGCACCGTGGCCGTGGCCGACAGGTGGGCGCTGGTCTGCCGCCGGTCGAGCGTCAGGACGGCCTCGTGGCGGGAGTCGTCGTCCTCGAGCCCGGTGAAGGCCAGCAGGCCCATCACCTCGAAGCGGCCCTCCCTGAACCAGATGGAGCGCACCTCGGCCACCGGCTCGGCGTCGGAGATCTTCAGCGCCAGGAACCCGTTGCGGGTGCGGTAGGAACGGTAGGCGAGGGACCGTTTGCACAGCGCGTACGCGTCGAGGTGGTCGAGCGAGAAGCCCGGATCCACGCTGCGCAGCCTGCTGCGCTTGCCGTCATTGCGCAGATAGGCGTCCCAGCGCCCGGTGCTGAGCTCCAGCGGCGCCAGCGAGACCGCCAGCGTGGCCTCACGCGCCCGCGCGCCTGGACTGCCGAGCAGCACGTCGCGTTCCACCCCCGTGGTGCGATGCCTGAGAACGAGTTCGGTGCCGTCTTCCAGTGGTTCGTCGATGGCTAGTCGCAGGGAGAGCACGTCGGCCAGGGTGACCTCGGCGTCCGTGACGACGACGCCCATCACGAGCCCCCTCCCCGTCGAATAGAGCCATGCGACGTTGAGGTTACCGTGATTTTCCCGTTATGTGGATGCCGGATTTCGCGTAGACACACCCGTTGACAGGCGAAACTCCTCCACACCAGGTGTGGAGGAGTCCGACATCTCGTGGTCAGGAAGCTCCCTTGACCGACTTGATCAACAGCTGGGCCACGTCCACGACTTCGAGCGACTCCTTGGCCTCGCCGTTGTTCTTCTTCTCGTTGATCGCGTCACCGAGCATCACCATGCAGAACGGGCAGGCGGTGGAGACGGTGTCGGGATTCGTGGTCAGCGCCTCGTCCACGCGCTCGGTGTTGATGCGCTTGCCGATGCGCTCCTCCATCCACATGCGCGCGCCGCCGGCGCCGCAGCAGAAGCCGCGGTCCTTGTGGCGGTGCATCTCCTGGGTCTGCACGCCGGGCACCTTCGACATGATGTCGCGGGGCTGGGAGTAGACCTTGTTGTGGCGGCCGAGGAAGCACGGGTCGTGGTAGGTGATCTTCTCCTCGATCGGCGTGACCGGGGTGAGCAGGCCCTCGTCGACCAGCTTGGACAGCAGCTGGGTGTGGTGCACGACCTCGTACGTGCCGCCGAGCTGCGGATATTCGTTGGCGAGGGTGTTGAAGCAGTGGGGGCAGGTGGCCACGATCTTCTTCACGCCCGCGTCGTTGAGCGTCTCGATGTTCTGCTGGGCGAGCATGTTGAACAGGTATTCCATGCCCAGCCGCCGGGCCGGGTCACCGGTGCACGCCTCCATCGGGCCGAGCACCGCGAACTTCACGCCCGCGATGTGCAGCAGCTCCGCGACGGCCTTGGTGGTCTTCTTGGCCCGGTCCTCCAGCGCGCCCGCGCAGCCCACCCAGAACAGGTATTCGGCGTCCTCGGGCATCTTCTCCTCGACGACCTCGACCTCGAAGTCGAGCTCCTCGATCCAGTCGGCCCGCTTCATCTCGGACATGCCCCACGGGTTGCCCTTGTTCTCCAGGTTCTTCACCATCACCCCCGCCTCGGACGGGAACGACGACTCCACCATCACCTGGTAGCGGCGCATGTCGAGGATGTGGTCGATGTGCTCGATGTCCACCGGGCACTGCTCGACGCAGGCGCCGCAGTTGGTGCAGGACCACAGCACGTCGGGGTGGATCACGCCGTCCTCGCCGACCAGCGGCTTCTCCAGCAGCGCCAGCACGTCGGTGTCCTTGTGCTCGACACCGCCCGCGGCCGCCATCAGGTACGGCGCCACCTTGAAGGCGTGGTCACGCTGGTCGAGGATGAGCATCTTCGGCGACAGCGGCTTGTCGGTGTTCCACGCCGGGCACTGCGACTGGCAACGGCCGCACTCCGTACAGGAGTAGAAGTCGAGGAAGCCCTTCCACGTGGTGTCGCCGATCTTGCCGCGCCCGAGCCGCTCCGGGTCGAGGTCCTCGTCCTCGAAGTCGACCGGCTTGCCGTCCACGCGCATCTCCGGCGCGCCGCCCAGGCCGTCGGGGCGGCGCGAGAAGAGCACGTTGAGCGGGGCGGTGAAGATGTGCAGGTGCTTGGAGTTCACCACGATGACCAGGAACACCAGCATGAAGCCGATGTGCAGGAGCAGCGCGATCTCCTCCAGCAGCCCGCTCTGCGGCAGCACGTCACCGAGCGCGAGCGACACGAAGGCGCCCGAGGAGTAGGGGAAGTTGCCGTTGGCGGCGGCCGCGCCGCGGGCGAGGAAGAGCGTCCAGATGATGTTGAAGATCATGAACAGGACGAGCCACGCGCCGCCCAGGTGCGAGCCGGAGAAGCGGGAGTCGCGGCCGAGCGTCTTGGGCGAGTTCTTGATCCGGATGATCGCGAAGGCGACCAGGCCGAGCAGACACGCGACGGCGATGAAGTCCTGCAGGAAGCCGAGCACGCCCCAGGTCCCGATGAGCGGGATGTGGAAGTCGGGCCTGCCGGTGATCGCCCCCTGGATGATCGCGCCGTACGCCTCCACGTAGACGGTCAGCAGGATGAAGAACGCCCACATGACGAAGAAGTGGGCGGTGCCCGACGGCGTCCACTTGAGCAGCTTCTTCTGCCCGAACACCTCGACGAGCTGAGCCTTGAGCTCGTCGCCCACATGTGTCCTGGCATATTCGATGCGCTCGGGCGCGGGCGGTCCCACGGTCGCGAGCCTGTACAGGAACAGCGCCCTGCGGCCGGCCATTGCCACCGCCAGGACGGTCATGACGAGCCCGATGATGGCTACCCAGAGCACGGGGTCCTCCCACAGACGACGTTGGCTGTCAGCGTACGGTCACCCGCTGCGCAGGCATACGACCAGATCCTACCCACGAGTAACTTTACCGGTCTACGTGACATACCCTAAGGTCACCGACATATCCAGAACAATGCTCTAGGCGGTGAAGTACCTCTGGATGGTCGGCGCGAGCAGCTCGACCAGCTCGTCGTGACCGGCGCTGGCCAGCGGTTCCAGCTTGATGACGTAGCGGGCCATGATGACGCCGAGCATCTGCGCGAAGGCGGCCTCGACCCTCAGGTGCGGCACCCGCAGCCGGTCGGCCACTTGGAAGAGCAGGGCGTTCGTGATGAACTCCCGGAACATCGCGACCGCCTGGTCGTGGGTCACGGCCGAGCGGATCAGGGCCAGCAGCGGCTCCCTGGTCTCCTCGGAGGCGGTGACGCGCAGGATCATGCGTACGAGCCGCTCCCCGATCTCCTCGCGCGGCCCCTCCAGCAGCACCGGGAGGACGTCCTGCGGCGTGATCGGCAGGGCCATGGCCGCCGCGAACATACCGGCCTTGGTGTCGAAATAGTGGTGCACGAGGGCGGGATCGACCTGGGCCTCCCTGGCGATGCCGCGCACGGTGGCCTTGTCGAACCCCTTCTCGGCGAAGACCCTCCGCGCCGCGGTGAGGATCTCCCCCCGCGTGTCGGCCGACCCGGGCCTGCGCCCGGGACGCCGCTTCACCGTCACCGGCCCACCGCCAGGTAGACCCGCATCGGCACGGACAGCAGCCCCTCGGGGAACGCCTTGCGCAGCTCCACCCGCTGCCGCTCGACCAGCTCGTCGGCGCGCTCCTGCGACAGCGCCGCCATGTAGGAGTGGGAGCGCAGGTCGAGCAGGAAGTCCTCGATGCCGACCAGCCTGGTCCACGGGATCCAGCGCTCGGCGATCACCTCGAAGGCCGAGGCGATGGGCGGCACCGACCACTCCTCCACCGCGGGGCCCCAGTAGCTGGGAACCTCCTCCGCCAGGCGTGCCTCGTAGGCGGCCAGCCACTCGGCCTGCGCGGCGTGGTTGAGGTTCCAGCAGCCCGCGATCGCGCCCTCCGGCCGCAGCACCCGCCTGGCCTCGGCGATCGAGGCCACCGGGTCCAGCCAGTGCCACGACTGGGCGTACGTCACCAGGTCGGCCACCCCGTCGGCCAGCGGCAGCGCGTTGCCGTCCGCCAGCACGGCCGCGGCCGGGGCGCCCTCCTCGGCGCCGGTCCTGGACACCAGGCGCCGCAACATCGGCTCGCCCGGGTCCACCCCGATCACGCGCGCTCCGCGCGCCCTGAGCGCGCGCGTCATGATGCCGGTGCCCGCGCCGATGTCGACCGTGGTGGCGCCGTCCAGCGCGACGCCGGACACCTCGGTCAGCGCCCGGTAGAGCTCGTCGGGGTAGTGGGGCCGGCCGGCGTCGTAGGCGTCCGCCACGCGATCGAACGACCTGCCCAGATTCTTGATGGGACCTGTGTTCATGTGGATGCCGCCAGGTGCAGCCGGGCGAAGGCCAGCCCCTCCGCCAGGTCGTCGATCCGCTCGGTGCGGCTGGTCGCCTTACGGGTGTTGATCTCGAGGACCACCAGCCCGGAGTAGCCGTTGTTGGCCAGCCGCTCCAGCATCTGCGCGCACGGCTGGTTGCCCCTGCCGGGGACCAGGTGCTCGTCCTTGTTCGTCACGCCGATGCCGTCGGCCAGGTGCAGGTGCGCGAGCCGGTCGCCGAGCTTGACGGCCATCTCCATGGCGTCGGAGCCCGACACGGCGGTGTGCGAGAGGTCCAGCGTCACCTGCGGGAAGTCGTAGTCGATCGGGTTCCAGTCGGGCGAGTAGGGCACGACGTCGTTGCCCCTGGCCCGCAGCGGGAACATGTTCTCCACCGCGAACGTGACATCGGTCTCGTCCCGCATCCTGGCCAGCCCGGTCTCGAAGTCGCGGGCGTAGTCGCGCTGCCAGCGGAACGGCGGGTGGACGACGACCGTCGAGGCGCCCAGGCGTTCGGCCGCCTTCTGCGCCTTGACCAGCTTCGCCCATGGGTCACGGCCCCAGACCCGCTGCGTGACCAGCAGGCATGGCGCGTGAATGGCCAGGACGGGTATCTCGTAGTGCGCGGAAAGCCGCTCGATCACGTCGATGTCCTGGCTCACCGGGTCGGCGCCGACCATGATCTCGACGCCGTCGTAACCCAGGCGGGCGGCCAGCTCGAACGCGTCAGGAGTGCGTTCCGGATATACCGAAGCGGTGGACAATGCGATCTTCGCATTGGGCACGCGGATGACATCAGCCACGCTGCCAGCCTAAGCCGGAGAAGCCGATCTGGCGCGCGAGCCCCTGTGGTGAGGCGCGTTCCGGGTTACCGCTCCATCTACTGTTATGGCATGCCACGGATAGCGAAAGGTGCGATTCCCAGCCCGAACATCTGGAACACGCCCCAGGTCTACGAGCTGGAGAACCGCGCCGTCGATCCCGAGGGGGCGGCCGACGCGGCGATGCGCGCCCTGCGTCCCTGGGACGGCGCCACCGTGCTCGACATCGGCTGCGGCACCGGTTACCACCTGCCGGTCCTGGCCGCCCAGGCGGCGCGGGTGATCGGCGTGGAACCGCACGGCGACCTGGCCGCGCTGGCCCGCCGCCGCTGCGCGGGCCTGGCCAACGTGACCGTGCACGCCGCCGCCGCCCAGGACCTGCCGCTGCCGGACGCCGGGGTGGACGTGGCCATCGCGCGCTGGGCGTACTTCTTCGGTCCCGGCTGCGAGCCGGGGCTGCGCGAGCTGTCCCGGGTCGTACGCCGCGGCGGGGCGGCCTTCGTCGTGGACCTCGACGCCACGCGGGGGTCGTTCGGGCGCTGGTTCTCGCACACCGTGCCGACCTACTCCGCCCGCGAGGTCGAGGCGTTCTGGGATCTGCACGGCTGGCAGCGCCGGCCGCTCGACCTGCGGATGGCCTTCCAGCGGCGGGCGGACCTGGAGGCGGTGCTGCGCATCGAGTTCGCGCCAGAGGTGGCCGAGCAGGCCATCGCCGAGACGCCGGGCCTGGAGCTCCCCTACCCGAACGTTCTGCGCTGGCGCTACTTCTGAGGCTTGACCCTGACGCCGGTGTCAACGTTTACCGTGGTGGCATGCGCATCGGTGAGCTGGCGGAACGGACCGGAGTGAGCACCCGCTCGCTCCGCTACTACGAGCAGCACGGGCTGCTCAACGCCCGCCGCGGGTCCAACGGCTACCGCCACTACAGCGAGGACGACGTCAGGCTGGTGTCCGAGATCCGGGCCCTGCTCCAGATCGGTTTCACGCTGGAGGAGACGCGGCCGTTCGTGGACTGCCTGCGCCGGGGGCACAGCACCGGGGGGTCGTGCGCGGAGTCGGTCGAGGTCTACGAGCGCAAGCTCAGCGACATCGACCGGGAGATCCGCGTGCTGCTCGCCCGCCGCGCCGAGGTGGCCGCCCAGCTCGCCCAGTCGTGCCCAGGATGCTTTGTTAGGGGATGAAGATGATCACGTTGACCACGGACAACTTCGAGGAGCAGGTGCTCAAAAGCGACAAGCCGATGCTGGTCGACTTCTGGGCCGAGTGGTGCGGGCCGTGCCGGATGGTGGCGCCCGTGCTGGAGCAGATCGAGTCGGAGTACGGCCTGGCGATCGGCAAGCTGAACACCGACGAGAACCCCGAGATCATGGCCCGCTACGGGGTGATGGGCATCCCGACGATGATGTTGTTCGAGAACGGCGAGCCGGTCAGGCGGATCGTGGGCGCCAAGCCGAAGCGCATGCTGGTCTCGGAGCTGGGGCTGTCCCAGGAATAGTCGTGGATCGCCGGCGACTGTCGAAGATTGTCGGTGCCGGCCGCTAGCCTGCTCCGCATGGCCAAGACTGCCCAGAAGCCCGGATACCGCTGCGCGGAGTGCGGTTGGCGCACCACCAAGTGGGTCGGCAGGTGTGGAGAGTGCCAGGCTTGGGGCACGGTCGACGAGGAAGGCGCCCGCACCGGGGTCAACGTCGTCCAGGCGGGGGCCACCACCGCTCCGGCCCTGCCCATCGGCCAGGTCAAGGCGGAGATGGCGACTGCCCGCACGACCGGCGTGGCCGAGCTCGACCGGGTGCTGGGCGGCGGCCTGGTGCCGGGCGCGGTGGTGCTGCTGGCCGGCGAGCCGGGCATCGGCAAGTCCACGCTGCTGCTGGAGGCCGCGGCCCGCATCGCCGAGCGCACCACGGTCCTCTACGTGACGGGCGAGGAGTCGGCGGCCCAGGTGCGCCTGCGGGCCGACCGCATCGGCGCGATCCAGGACCAGCTCTACCTCGCCGCCGAGACCGAGCTGTCGGCCCTGGTGACCCACGTGGAGAAGGTCCAGCCCCAACTGCTCGTGGTCGACTCGGTCCAGACGGTCGGCTCCGCGCAGGCCACCGGCGTGCCGGGCGGCGTGACGCAGGTGCGCGAGGTCGCGGCCAACCTGGTGCGCCTGGCGAAGGAGCGCAACATGGCCACCGTCCTGGTGGGTCATGTCACCAAGGAGGGCTCCATCGCCGGCCCCCGCACGCTGGAGCACCTGGTGGACGTGGTGCTCAGCTTCGAGGGCGACCGCCACTCCAGGCTCCGCATGGTGCGAGCGATCAAAAACCGGTTCGGCCCCACCGACGAGATCGGCTGCTTCGACCTGCACGAGCGGGGCATCGAGGGCATCACCGACCCGAGCGGGCTGTTCGTCTCCCGGCGCAGCGAGCCGGTGCCCGGCACCTGCGTCACCGTCACGGTCGAGGGCACCCGCCCGCTGCCCGCCGAGGTCCAGGCCCTCGTCGCCCGCACCGAGGCGCAGCAGCCCCGGCGCTCGTCCTCCGGCCTCGACACCTACCGCGTGCAGATGATCCTCGCGGTCCTGGAGCGCCGGCTCAACGCCCGCCTCGGGGGCTGCGACGTGTTCACCGCGACGGTCGGCGGCATCAAGCTGGCCGACCCGGCCGTGGACCTCGCGCTCATGCTCGCCGTCGCCAGCGCCGCCGGTGACAAGCCGCTGCCACCCGGCCTGGTGGCGCTGGGCGAGGTGGGGCTGGCCGGCGAGCTGCGCCCGGTCAAGGACGTACGCAGGCGGCTGACCGAAGCGGCGCGACTCGGTTTCAAACGTGCCCTCGTGCCCGCGGGCTCCCTGGAGGAAGACACCCGCAGGCGCGGCAGCCAGCGCGCTCTGGTGCCCGTGGGGCCGGTGGCGTTCGCACCCGGGTTCGAGGTGGTCCAGGCGGAGAACGTCTGGGACGCTCTCACACACGTCACATAGCGCGGCTAAGCTGAGGTGACCGATCGACACGGGGGTCAGGTGGATAGGAGCTCGGACGACCGCCGTCGCGAAGCCCTGGCCGCTGTAGCGCCGGGCACACCTCTGCGCGACGGCCTGGAACGCATCCTGCGCGGGCAGACCGGCGGGCTGATCGTGCTCGGCTACAACAGGGTCGTCGAAGAGGTCTGCAGCGGCGGCTTCGAGCTCGACGTCGAGTTCTCGGCCACCAGGCTCCGCGAGCTGGCCAAGATGGACGGCGCCATCGTGGTGAGCGGCGACCAGAAGATCGTGCGGGCCGCCGTGCACCTCGTGCCCGACCCCTCCATCCCCACCGACGAGTCCGGCACCCGCCACCGCACCGCCCAGCGCGTGGCCAGGCAGACGGGCCTGCCGATCATCGCCATCAGCAAGTCGATGCGCATCATCGCCCTCTACCTCGACGGCATCCGCTACGTCCTGGAGGAGTCGGCGGCCATCCTGTCCAAGGCCAACCAGGCCCTGGCCACCCTAGAGCGCTACAAACACCGCCTCGACGAGGTCTCCGGCACCCTGTCGGCCCTGGAGATCGAAGACCTGGTCACCGTCCGTGACGTGTCGGCCGTGGCGCAGCGGCTGGAGATGGTCCGCCGCATCTCCGACGAGATCAAGGGCTACGTCGTCGAGCTCGGCACCGACGGCCGCCTCCTGTCCCTGCAGCTCGACGAGCTGGTGGCCGGCGTCGACTCCGAGCGCGAGCTGGTCATCCGCGACTACCTCCCGGCCCCCGCCGGCCGCCGCCAGCGACGCCTCCTGGAGGCTCTGCACGACCTCGACAAGCTGTCGGGCAGCGAACTCCTCGACCTCTCGGCCGTGTCCCGCGTCCTCGGCCACAACGGATCCGACCAGCTCGAAAGCCCGGTCAGCCCCCGTGGCTTCCGCCTCCTGGCCAAGGTGCCCCGCCTACCCGCCACGGTGGTGGACCGTCTGGTCAACCACTTCGGCGGCCTGCAGAAGCTTCTCGCGGCCAGCATCGACGACCTTCAGGCGGTCGGGGGCGTCGGGGAGTCCCGGGCGCGCAGCGTCCGCGAGGGCCTGTCCCGCCTCGCCGAGTCCTCCATCCTCGAACGCTACGTCTGAGCTTCGCCGGAGAGCGGCAACCCCCATACGCCTCGGGCATGACCCGACGCTCGCCCCGCAGGGACAAGGCGCCCATCACGCGCGCGCCGGGAGAGCGGGCGTGACGGGTCCCCGATCGGGCGGGACGTACGCGAAGCCGGGCTACCGGAGGTGGAAGACGCCCTTGGCGCTGCGCAGCTTGCCCATGCGGACCATGGCCACGTACGTCCCCGGCAGGGCCGCCGCCGGTGTGGCGCGGCAGTCGGAGCTGGAGCGCCGCCGGTCCCACTCCAGCGAACGCACGTACGGCACCCCCCGCTGCAGCTCCTTGACCTCGGCGCCCTCGCCGCTCACGCAGTCGGCGGTGGACCAGATGCGGTCCGCGCCCGAGGTGATGCGGACCTCCATGGCGCGCGGGCCCACGTCGGCCGTGCACATCACCGACCCCGTGTTCACCAGCGTGACCAGGAAGCCGGGCCGGGAGTCACCCGGGTAGATCTGCTCCTTGCCGCCCTGGAGGCTCAGCACCAGGTCCTCCTCGGCGCACGGCTCCCCGGCCCGCTTCGGACGCTGCGTGGGCGTCGCCTTCGGGGTCGTGGGGGTCGGGGACGGGCTGGCCGTGCCCATGGCGAGCGTACGGAGGCCCGCCAGCAGCGGATCGACGGCAGGGGTGGCACTCGTGCCCGCGCTCACGCTCGCGCTGGGTGAGGACTGCGCGCTGGACGAGCGTTCGGGGCCGCTGCCTCCGCTGGAGCACGCCCACGCCACAACGGCCACCACGACGAGCACCGCCACCAGCACGCTCATCCGGCGCCGCCAGTAGATGTCACCGCCGTCGCCACGCATCGTATCCGGATCCATACACCAAGGATGGTGAGCGGCCGACGACGCAGAGTGACGACACGCCGAGCTTGGCCATCTCGCAATACCCTTGACCGCGTGGTTGAGCCGAACCTCCTGCACGCGCCCGTTCTGGACTGGTACGAGGACAACGCCCGGGACCTCCCGTGGCGGGCGACCGACGCGACCCCGTGGGGCGTGCTGGTCAGCGAGATCATGCTCCAGCAGACCCCGGTCGTACGCGTCCTGCCCATCTGGCACGAGTGGATGGAACGCTGGCCCACGCCCAAGGCGCTGGCCGCCGAGCAACCCGGCGAGGCCGTACGCCACTGGGGCCGCCTCGGCTACCCCCGCCGCGCGCTGCGCCTGCACGCCTGCGCCCGGGCGATCACCGAGGAGCACGGCGGCGAGGTGCCGTCCGACCACGCGACCCTGCTGGCGCTGCCCGGCATCGGCGAGTACACCGCGGCCGCCGTCGCCAGCTTCGCCTACGGCGGCCGGCACGCCGTCCTCGACACCAACGTCCGGCGCGTCTTCGCCAGGGCGGTCCGCGCGGAGGAATACCCGCCCACCGCCACCTCGGCGGCCGAGCGGCGGCTGGCGGAGAGCCTGCTGCCCGAGCTGGGCGCCGCCCGCTGGGGAGTGGCGGTGATGGAGCTGGGCGCCCTGGTCTGCACGGCGCGCGCCCCGCGCTGCGCCGACTGCCCGATCACCCACCTGTGCGCCTGGCGCCTGGCGGGCAAGCCCCCGCACACCGGCCCCGCACGCAAGGGCCAGACGTACGCGGGCACCGACCGCCAGTGCCGGGGCCGCCTGCTGGAGGTGCTGCGCTCGGCCCACGGCCCGGTGCCCAAGGCCGCGCTGGACGCGGTGTGGGACGATGCGGTGCAGCGCGAGCGCGCCCTGGACGGCCTGGTCGCCGACGGCCTCGCCGAGGCCCTGGACGACGGCACCTACCGCCTCCCCCACGCCTGACAACCCCCTGCACCCACCAGGCCGCCCCTCCTAGCTCCCCGACACCCAGGCGGACCATCGTCTCCATCGGCTCCCCCGCACCAGCCGGGCCGCCGTCCCTCCGGCTTCCCGGGCGCCAGCCGGATCGCCGCTCCTACGGGCTCCCCGGCGCCCAGGCGGGCCATCGTCCCCACCGGCTCCCCCACACCAGGCGGGCCGCCATCCCCCGGCTCCCTGGGCACCCGGCGGGCCGTCCCTCCTACCGCCGGCTCCCGTGCGCGGCCGGTGGTCGCCGGGCGGGGGAGCTCATCGCACCCAGGGCGGTACGAGGCGCTCGGCGTCCTTCGGGGCCAGGTCGCACGCGTCCGGCTCCGAGACCCCGCCGGGGTTGTACGCCTGAGCCCCCGCCGGGGCGACCACCACCGACACGAACCCGCGCTCGGCATCGGCGAACATCTGCCGGCTCACATCCGCCGGCAGCACCATCGTGTCGCCGGCGCCCACCTCGTACCGCTCGCCGCCCAGCTCCACCACGGCACCCCCGTCGAGCCACGTCCACACCAGCTCGGCATCGAACGCGTGCACCGGCCCGACCATGCCCGGCCTGGCGTCCACCCGCCAGACGGCCTGCCCCGCCTGTCCCTGCGTCGGGGAGGCGAGGGTGGTCATGACCCCGTTGGGCGTCTCGACCTTGCGGGACTCACCCGCGAGAACAACGGACATCGATCTCTCCTCACTCTCACGCGATCCACGGCGGAACGCCGTAGTCGGCACCGTCCGGGGCGAACGCGCGGGCACCGGCCGCGGCCGTGACGACGGCGGTGTACCCGGTGCCGGGATCGGCCAGGACGCGCCGTACCGTACGGGCCGGCATGACGACCGTGTCCCCGGCGGCGACGGCGTACGTCTCCCCGCCCAGCTCGACGGTCGCCGCCCCGGCGACCCAGCTCCACACCTGCTCGCTGTCGAAGTCGTGCACCGGCCCCTCGGCGCCGGGCCGGGCATCGACCCTCCACAGGGCCCTGGAGGCCCCTCCCTGCGTCGGCGAGGCGAAGGTCGTCATGACCCCGCCAGGAGTCTCCGACCGCCTCGCCTCGGCATCACGTATGACGGACACGCCGCTTTACCCCCTAAGATAGGCAACCACGTTGTCCATATAGTTAACCAGGTTGTCTATCGTGTCAACATACGGCTTCGAACTCCCGCTACGCCTGCTGCTCGCGTTCCGCACGCTGATCGACGAGCTGCACGCCGAGCTCGCCCGGCAGGGCCATCCGGACATGCGGCCCATGCACGGATTCGTCATGCAGGCGATCGGCCCCGGCGGCACCACGGCCGTCGAGCTGGGCCGTACGCTGGGCGTCTCCAAACAGGCCGCGGGCAAGACCATCGACACCCTGGAGCGCGTCGGCTACGTCGAACGCACCACGGACCCCCACGACAGCAGACGCAAGATCGTCCGCCTGACCCCGTACGGGATGGACGCGCTCAACCGCTCGGCCCGCATCTTCGACGAGCTGCGCGCCCGCTGGGCCGGCGAGCTCGGCGAGGACCGCCTGAGCGCCCTGGAGTCCGACCTGCGCAGGATGACCCCGGGCAACCCCTGGCGCCTGGACACGCCGGGGTGGTTCGGCAACCTCTAGACAACCGGTCCTGAACGACCGGTCCTGAACGACCGGTCCTGAACGACCGACATTCTCCTGGCGGCCGGCTCTGGAGGGCCGCCGGCAATCTCCTGGCGGACGGTCCTGGAGGGCCGCCGGCAATCTCCCGGCGGACGGTGGTCCTACGCGGCCAGCTGCAGGCCCAGGCTGGTCAGGCTCGTACGCGCCCAGGCCAGCTCCTCGGCCAGCAGCGACACCAGCGCCCCCGGCCCCTTGGCCCGCCCGGGGACGGTCAGGTTGTGCGTCTCCACCTCGATGTGAGCGCTGCCGCTCACCGCGCCCGACAACATCGCCGTGAGCGTGTCGTGCAGCACGGCACCCGTGTTCGGCGTCTCGCCGGTGTGGTTGTGCACGTGGCCCAGCTTGACCACGGGCGCCCCGGCCTTGGCCAGCCCCTTCAGCGCCGCGCCCGGCTCCTCGTCACCGCAGGCGAGGTGGCAGGCGTCCAGGCACACGCCCAGGTGCTCGGAGTCGATGCCGCCCACCCGCTCGAGCGCCTGCTCGGTGGTCTCCAGCACGCACCCCGGCCACGGCTCGAACCCGACCCTGATCGTCTTGCCGGTCGTGCTGTAGATACCGCGCAGCTCACGCGCCAGCCGCTCGAGGCGACGGGTCGCGATGGAGTGCAGGTCGGCGGGCCAGTCGCGGCGCCAGCCGATCGGGATCGTGGAGATGCTGCCGAACCGTACGTCCTCCGGCAGCAGGAACGCCAGGATCTTGGCCAGCGCCATCGTGTAGCGGTAGCGCTCCGGCTTGGCCCAGTCGGGCCCCGGGACCTCCTGGTTGCGGCCGCCGGTGCCGTTGAGGCTGACGACCTCCAGCCCGCGCTCCTCCAGGGAGCGGCGCAGCCGTACGAGCTCGATGCGGTCGGCCGTGAGGTGGTCGGCGACGCTCGGGGACAGCCACAGCCCGATGCCCATCCGCTCCACACCCAGCCGCTTGCGCACCGGGACCGCGTATCGGGTCAGGTGCGCGATGAGGTTCTCCAGGTCCTCAGCGGGGTGGACGCCTGCGTTGTAGGCGAGGTGAACGAGCGTTCCGTCATCGTGACGCAGGCGCATCGGTTTCCTCCACGGCTTGCTTGTGTGTGTTCCCGTCGCCCGCATCGGACGTGCGAACCCTGCGAGCATGCCTGCTAGCTGATGTCTCGCGCGTCCGCCCTGAGTTGATTTCTCACTACTCCCCGGGGAGCAGCCCTCAACTTAGGAACACGATCTTGTGGCTCACTTGGATGAGACTTGGTGAAGCTCTACGCAGTGTAGTACTACTCGCGGTGGCGGTATACCCGCACACCCAACATTTACGCAACGACGGCAACCTTCTCACTTCTCCCAAATCCCGGAAGTGAGGATCGCCAAGACGCCGTACGTGCCGCCCATCGCCTCGTGCGGCGAACATCGGACATAGGGGGAGGGATTGCCCGGACACGTCCCTATAGGCCCCCAGGGACGATCTCAGACCCGCCGCGCCCCTCCCCCGCCACCGCCGACGGCCGGCCGTGACTCCCCTCCCCGCCACGGCCGACGGCCGACCATGGCCCGGAACGCCTGGACGCGCCTGGCAGGCCCGCCCAAGCCATCACTATCGAGCGGGCACGCTCACGCGCCCGGCGTCACCCGCGCGGCCACGTTGATCCGGTTCCAGGTGTTGATCATCGCGATGGCCACCACGAGCACCGCGAGCTGCTCCTCGCTGTAGTACTCGGCCGCCTGCTGCCACACCGCGTCCGGCACCGCCTCGCGGTCGGCCAGCCTGGTCGCCTCCTCCGTCAGCGCCAGTGCGGCCCGCTCCTCCGGCGTGAACACCGTGGCCTCGCGCCAGGCCGCCACCATCCAGAGCCGCTCGTCGCTCTCGCCGGCCTTCTTCATGTCCCGGCTGTGCATGTCCACGCAGTAGGCGCAGCCGTTGATCTGGCTGGCCCGCAGCTTGACCAGCTCAAGGGTGGCGGTGGGCAATCCGCTGTCGTGCAGCAGCTTCTCGACCGAGAAGAAATGGCGGTAGATCTCGGGAACGTGCTTGGCGACGTTGATCCGCTGAGTCATGGGAACCTCCGTAATTTCGTCGTACGCAGCTAGGACAGGACAGCCCGTCCCGCTGTGACAGCTCCCGGCGAAAAAGGTTCGCACCAGGGCCCCTACCCCTGGCCTCGGCTCTCTCGGCCCCGCCCGACCCCACGGGCCCGCCCATCGCAGCAGCGCCACTTTCCCGGTTCCCGCCCCGACGCCGGCGCAGCGCGGCGCCCATGAGCGGTACGGCCGCCCCCCGTACGCCAAAGGCGACGACGGCGGACAGACCCGGGTGGGACGACGGGACGATGGGCAGCCCCTTCGAGGTAGTAGCGGGCAGCCGAATTCGATATGCACCGCTCACGCGAAACCCTGTACGGGCACGCGAAAAGCCCCCGCGTGAGTTTCCTCACACGGGGGCTTCCGTCAGAACGTGGTCAGTTCTGGATCGGAGCGGCGATCGCGGCAGCCGAGTCCGGGATCTTCGAGGACGTCTCGCCCTTGAAGAGGAACTTGGCGTTGTCGCCCTCGCCCTCGATCGTCACCTTCACGACCTGCCCCGGCCGGAGCTCGCCGTAGA
This sequence comes from Nonomuraea sp. KM90, assembly GCF_052246675.1. NCBI lineage: Bacteria > Bacillati > Actinomycetota > Actinomycetes > Streptosporangiales > Streptosporangiaceae > Nonomuraea > Nonomuraea sp. KM90. The sequence continues at coordinate 41,138 of NZ_JBQQCB010000098.1, forward strand.
GGATCTTCTCCGACAGCGAGTCTTCCAGCTCGCGCTGGATGGTCCGGCGCAGCGGCCGGGCGCCCATGACGGGGTCGTAACCCCGGTCGGCCAGCAGCTGCTTGGCCTCGGGCGAGACCTCGAGCCCCATGTCGCGGTCCTTCAGCCTGG
>NZ_JBQQCB010000099.1:0-40551 GCF_052246675.1 Nonomuraea sp. KM90
GGTTCGTACGCGGCCGCGGCGGCGCGAGCGAGGGATCCTGGCGCAGTATCGCCCGGTGGAGGGCGCCCAGCTCGGGGCCGGGGTCGAGACCCAGCTCGTCGGCGAGCCGGTGCCGCAGCTCGTCGTACCCGGCCAGCGCCTCCGCCTGCCGTCCCGACCGGTAGAGCGCGCGCAGGTGGGCGGCGCGCAGGCGTTCGCGCAGCGGGTGCGCGGCGACCAGCTCGCCCAGTTCGTCGGCCAGCAGGGTGTGCTCGCCCAGCTCCAGCCGTACCTCTGCCCGTTCCTCCAGCGCGGTCAGGCGCTGCTCCTCCAGCCGGACCGCGGCGCTCCGGGCGAACTCCTCGTCGGCGAAGTCGGCGTAGGCCGGACCGCGCCACAGCGCGAGCGCGTCCGACAGCAGCCCGGCCCTCGCCCGCGGGTCGGTGGCGGCGCGGGCCCGGTCGAGCAGCGCGGCGAACCGGAGGGCGTCCACGTCGGTGGCGCGCAGGACATAGCCCCGCGTCCGGAAGGCCACCAGCTCGCGCCCTCCCGGCTCGGCCTGCTCCAGGGCGCGGCGCAGCTGGGACACCTTGGTCTGCAGCGTGTTGGCGGGGTTGCCCGGCGGGTCGTCCCCCCACAGGTCCTCGGCCAGACGGTCGGCCGACACCGGACGTCCCTCGTGGGCCAGCAGGTCGGCCAGCAGTGCCCGGACCTTCACCTCGGGCACCCGTACGGGACGCCCGTCGTCGGTCCACACAGAAAGAGGGCCAAGTACACCGAATCGCACCAGGTCACCGTACCCGCAGCGAACCCCCAGCCGATCATGCGCGCCCCTGCCCAGAGTGGAGCCCGACGCAAGAGAGCACCACGAGCGAGGAGCCCACCATGACCGTGAACCGTGAGATCCACCTGGCCGCCCGCCCCTCCGGCGAGCCTGGCGCGGAGCACTTCGAGCTGGTCACCACCGCGTTGCCCGAGCCGGCCGAGGGCCAGGTACTGGTCCGCAACACCTGGATGTCGGTCGACCCCTACATGCGCGAGCGGATGCACGACGCCGAGTCCTACCTGCCCCCGTTCCAGCTCGGCGCGCCCCTGGACGGCTCGGCGATCGGCGAGGTCGTGGCCTCGCGCTCAGCCGGCGTCCCGGTGGGCGCGACCGTCGTGCACTTCCTCGGCTGGCGCGAGTACGCCGTGGTGGACGCCGCAGCCGTGACCGTCGCCGACCTCACCCTGGCCCCCGCCGAGGCGTGGCTCGGCGCGCTGGGCACCACCGGGCTGACCGCCTACGCGGCCCTCACCCAGGTGGCCCCCGTACGGGAGGGCGACGTGGTCCTCGTCTCGGCAGCGGCCGGGGCGGTCGGCAGCATCGCCGGGCAACTGGCCCGCAAGCTCGGGGCCTCCCGGGTGATCGGTTCCGCCGGCGGGACACTGAAGGCGAAGAAGCTCGTGCAGGACTTCGGCTACGACGCCGCGATCGACTATCGTGTCGGTTCGGTCGCCGGGCAACTGGCCGAGGTCGCCCCCGACGGCATCGACGTCTACGTCGACCACGTCGGCGGCGACCACCTGGTGGCGGCCATCGACGCCCTGCGCCACGGCGGCAGGATCGCGATGGTCGGCGCGATCAGCTCCTACAACGCCACCGAGCCGGTCCCCGGCCCGGGCAACCTGTTCGCCCTGGCCGCCAAGGACGCCACCCTGCGCGGCATGCTGATCAACTCCTACTTCCACCTGTTCCCCGAATGGATCGCGAAGGCGGCCGGCTGGCTGGCGGACGGCTCCCTGCACACCGAGCTGACCGTGGCCGAGGGCATCGAGCGGGCACCCGCCGCGTTCCTGGACATGATGCGCGGCGGGAACATCGGCAAGATGCTGGTCAGGCTCTGACCCGCCGCGGACCCGGTCCGGAAACTTGCCGCCACGCCGCACGGCCGGGCGGGAACGGTGCGCACGCTTTCGACCCGCGGCACGCGGTCACCGTCGAGTCCCGGGCGGGCGTGCGCGCGCGATCATCCGCCGAGCCCTGCCTCGCGCTCCGTTCCCGCCCTCGCCGATGTGATGGGTTACGCATTGATTCGACAATGATTATCATCTGCGGTACTTGTCGCGATCTGGATGACTTCTGCAGCGAAGGATGACCGCATGTCCGCTCCTACGGTTCCATCGGCGCGCCGCGCGCTGCGGGGAGCCGGCACGTGATCCACCTCAAAGACGTGCGCTGGACGTACGCCGGCACCGGCGCGCCCACCCTCGACGGCCTCACCCTGCACCTCCAGAACCTTCCAGACGGAGAATCCGCATGACATCCGCCGGCATCGGCACCATCTTCGACAGCGCCGCCACCCAGTACGCCGAGGTCTCACCCGTGCTGTGGGACCGCATCGGCGAGGCGACGGTGACGGCAGCGGCCGTCCGAGCAGGCGAACGCGTCCTGGACGTGTGCTGCGGCGCGGGCGCCTCGGCCATCCCGGCTGCGAAGGCGGCCGGACCGCAGGGGCACGTGGACGCCATCGACCTCGCCGGCGAGCTCCTCGCCCACGGCCGGCGCTGCGCCGCCCTCGACGGGCTGCGGAACGTGCGCTTCGTCCAGGCGGACGCCACCACCTGGGAGCCTGTCGAGGGCCACAGCTACGACGTGGTGCAATGCGTCCACGGCGTCTTCTTCCTGCCGGACATGGACGCCTCCGTCTCCCGCCTGACCGGCCTGCTCCGGCCCGGCGGACGGCTGGTCGTCACGGCGTGGGCGCAGGGTGCGATGGAGGGCTTCGGCCGGCTGTTCGCCGAGGCGGTCGCGCGAGTGCGCGAGACGCCGACGGCTCCGCCCTCCAGCAAGCAGGCGGCGTCCCGGCTCGACACCGAGGAGGCGTTGGGCGCCTGGCTGGCCGCCCGAGGGCTGACGCAGGTCACCGTGACCCGCTCCCCCTTGCGCATCCCCCTCGACGCCGCGCTCGCCTGGCAGGTGGCGCTCGGCAGCGGCTTTCGCGGCATGCTCGCCGGTCTGGAGGGGTCCGCCGTCGAACGGGTGCGCACGGCCTTCGTCCATCTCCTCGACGAGCGGGAGATGGACGAGTTGGACGCCACGTCCCTGGTCGGAGCGGGAACGCGCCCGTGATCGGCGGCGGCGCCGGATCGCGGTTCTCGCCGCCCCGTCCGATGCGACCACCTGGAGCCGCACCACCCGGGCGGTCCGGGCCACGAGCGGCCGCCAACGCCGGCGCAACTGCCCGCCCGCAAGCCATGAGCCCGCTCCGCGGAGCACCGCGTCCTGCCGCCCTTCACGACTGCCGGGCGAACAGAGGGGACAGCCGCTCGCGGAGCTCGTCGTAGGAGCCTTCGGCGGCGACCCGGCCCTCCTCCAGCAGCACGATGTGGTCGGCTTGCCGGATGGTGGACAGGCGGTGGGCGATGACCAGCGTGGCCCGTCCCGTGGCGGCCTGGCGGAGCGCCTCGGTGAGGCGGGCCTCGTTGTCGGGGTCGAGGTTGGCCACCGCCTCGTCCAGCACGAGCACCGGCGCCCGCGTGGCCAGCGCCCGGGCGACGGCCACCCTGGCCCGCTGGCCTCCGGAGAGCGTGACGCCTCGCTCCCCCACGGGGAGGTCCGGGTCGATGGTGAGCTGGGCGGTGTGCAGCGCGCCGGCCACGTCGGCGTCGGGGGCGCCGAGCCGTACGTTCTCCCCGATCGTGCCGGCGAACAGGTGCACGTCCTGTGGCACCACCGTGACGTGCCGGTGCAGGCCGGCGATGTGCGGCAGCGGTACGCCGCCCACCAGGATGCGGCCGCCGTCCGGGTCCCAGTGGCGCAGCAGGAGCGACACGCAGGTGGACTTGCCCGCGCCCGAGGCGCCGACCAGGGCGACGGTCGTGCCGTACGGGATGCGGAAGGACACCCCGCGCAGAACGTCGGGCCCGTCCGGGGTGTACCGGAAGCGCACGTCCTCGAAGACCACGTCCGGCCGGGCGGCCACCTCGCGGGGTGCCCGCGGCGGGAGCACGTTGGCGGGTGCGGTGACCAGCGTGTGCACCCGGTCGGCCGCCGCGCGCAGCGCGCGTCCCGGCCGCCGCGACGGCGAGCAGCAGGTCGGTGAGGGCCGCCTCCAGCCCGCCGCGGGCCGCGTTCGCCGCCTGCGCGCGGGCCAGTCGGCGGGTCTTGCGTGCCAGCAGGCCCCTGCGGCGTTCCAGTGCGCGGAAGGCCGTGAGCTCGCGCATGCCCTGGACGGTGTCGACCACGTCGGAGGTGAGCTCGGCGGTGGCGGCCCGCAACTCCTCGCCGTGCCGCCGCGAGGCCTTGCGCAGCCACAGCGGCACGGCGAGCACGCATGCGGCCACCGGCAGCGACACGGTCAGCAGCAGGGGGTCGATCATCGCCGCGGCCACGCTCCCGGCCGCGAGCACCGTGCCCGCCGTGATGAGCTGTGCCAGGGTGTGCGCGAACAGCCACTCCAGGGTCTCGATGTCGGACAGCACGGCCGCGGACAGGTCCCCGCTGCGGCGGCCCAGCAGGCGGCCCGGGGCGATCCTGGCGACCGCGTCGTACACCTGGCCCCTGAGCCTGGCCAGCGGACAGCCTCGCCCAGCTCGCCGGGCACCCCTCGACGGCACGCACCGGCTCGGCGTCCCGACCGGCGTGATCACCGCTCTGGCCGGCGCCGCCGTCCTCATCAGACTGGGAAGGTCTCAATGAGCGTCATGGTCCAGGACCTGCACTTCTCGTACGGCACGCGCCCGGTCCTGGCCGGGGTCGGCCTCACCATCGAGCCCGGCGAGTTCGTGGCCCTGGTCGGCGTCAACGGATGCGGCAAGAGCACCCTGCTGCGCCTGATCGCGGGCCTGCTCAAGCCATCGTCCGGCCGGATCCTGCTCGGCGGCGCGGAGCTGGCCTCCCTGTCGCGCAGGCAGGTGGCACAGCGGCTGGCGGTCCTGCACCAGAGCCTGCCGCCCGTCCCCGCGCTGACCGTCCGCCAGCTCGTCCGCCAAGGCCGGTACCCGCACCGGGGGCCGCTGGGACTGCTCCGGGAGACGGACTCCATGGACGAGGCGCTGGAGCTGGCCGGGGTCGCCCATCTCGCCGACCGCGTCCTCGACACGCTGTCCGGCGGCGAGCGCCAGCGCGTACGCCTGGCGCTCGCCGTGGCCCAGAACACCGGCATCCTGCTCCTGGACGAGCCGACCGCGCACCTGGACATCCGCCACCAGCTGGAGGTTCTCGACCTGGTCCGCACCCTGCGGGAGGCGCGCGGCCTCACCGTCGTGACCGTCCTGCACGAGCTGGACCACGCGGCCCGCTTCGCCGAACGCGTCGTCGCGCTCCACAAGGGACAGGTCTGGGCCGACGGCGGACCGAGGGAAGTGATCACACCGGACCTGCTGGCCGAAGTGTTCGGCGTGGCCGGGCGCGTGGTCACCGACGAACTGCACGGGACTCCCCGCTGCCTGCTCGACGCGGCCCTGTGACCCCCGCCGCTCAAGGCGGGTCGACGGCATGCAGCGCGAGCGGCCGCTGTCGATCGTGAACTGTGCCGGATTCCCGGCGGAATTCTGGCAACTCGGCAGGGTTCCTTGTCAAGAGATCGCTGCGTACACTCCGGTCGGAACGGAGATGAGTTTCGTTCCCGCTCGTCACCCGCCGGGGAGGGTCAGTGCTCTCTCCGGCGCGCCTGCGAGCTGGGTGACCTGACGCCTCCCGGGCGGCGCGGCGAGTCCACGCAGCCCCTCGACGAGGAGGATCTCCGTGTCATCCAGCGCCCTGTTATCCCGCGCGCGGCGACTCGTCCCGGTCGCCGCCGCCTTGAGCGTCGTCCTGGCCATGAGCCCGGCGACCGCCACGGCGAGCCCGACCCCGTCCCCACCGGCGAAGCGGTGGACGGCCACTCCCCTGGCCCCGGCCGAGGTCGTGGACGGCGCCAAGTCCCCGACGGGCAAGCTCGCCAAGAGCGACCCGGCCCTGCTGAGCAACACCTCTCCCGCACCGGTCAACGTCGTGGTCAAGCTGGACTACGACTCGCTGGCCGCCTACCAGGGCGGCCTGCCCGGCCTGCCGGGCACGAGCCCCTCCGTCACGGGCCGAGCCCTCGACACCAGGAGCGCTGACGCCCGCCGGTACGCCGAGCACATCCAGGAGGTCGAGAACGCCTTCCTGGCCGAGCTGGCCGCGAAGGTCCCCGGCGCCGTGACCGGCCAGCGGATCAGGACGGTGTACGGCGGCATCGCGCTGCGCATCCCCGGCGACAAGGCGGCCGAGGTGCTGAAGCTGCCCGGCGCCGTCGCCGTCCAGGAGGACAGGCCGCAGCAGCTGCTCACCGACTCCAGCCCCGCGTTCATCGGCGCCCCCGTGATCTACGGCAAGCTCGGCGACACCGGCAAGACGGCCGGCAAGGGCGTGATCGTGGGCGTGCTGGACAGCGGCGCCTGGCCCGAGCACCCGTCGTTCGCCGCCCGCTCCGGCCTGCCGGACCCGCCGCCCACCAAGGACGGCACGCCGCGGGTGTGCGACTTCGGCGACAACCCGACGACTCCCGCCGCCGACCCGTTCGCCTGCACCAACAAGCTGGTCGGCGGGCGGCCGTTCCTGGAGACGTACAACGCGGTGTTCGGCGGCGAGGTCTATCCCGACAGCGCCCGCGACTCCAACGGCCACGGCACCCACACCGCCAGCACGTCGGCCGGCGGACCGGTGGCCGACGCGACGCCGCTGGGCATCAGCCGGGGCCCGATCCACGGCATCGCGCCCGGCGCCGCCGTGTCGGTGTACAAGGTGTGCGGCGCGGAGGGCTGCTTCCCCTCCGACTCTGCGCAGGCGGTGGCGCGGGCCATCCTGGACGGCGTCCGCGTGATCAACTTCTCGATCTCCGGCGGCAGCGACCCGTACAGCGATCCGGTGGAGCTGGCCTTCCTCGACGCGTACGCGGCCGGCGTGCTGGTCTCGGCGTCGGCGGGCAACTCCGGGCCCGGCGCGGACACCACCGACCACCTCGGCCCGTGGACGACCACGGTGGCCGCCTCCACGCAGACCAGGACGTTCCAGTCCACGATCACGCTGACCGGCGGGGGCGCCACGGCGACGATCAAGGGTGCCTCCATCACCCCGGGGATCGGCTCGCCGCTGCCCGTGGTGCTCGGCTCGGCGCCGCCGTACTCGCGGCCGCTGTGTGACGCCCCGGCGCCCGCCGGGCTGTTCACCGGGAAGATCGTCGCCTGCGAGCGCGGCCCGAACCGGGTGCTGAAGGGCTACAACGTCATGCAGGGCGGCGCCGCCGGCATGATCCTCTACAACAGTTTCCCGTTCGACGTCTTCACCGACGCCCACTGGATCCCCACGGTGCACCTCGACAAGCCGGAGGCCGACACCCTGCTGGGCTTCCTGTCGGCGAACCCGGGCGCCGCCGCGTCCTTCACCCAGGGGGCCAAGAGCACCTGGCAGGGCGACGCGATCACGCACTTCTCCTCCCGCGGCCCCGGCGGGGACTTCCTCAAGCCGGACGTCACCGCGCCGGGCCTGCACATCATGGCGGGCATGACCCCGACGCCCGAGTCGCCGCTGGAAGGGCCGCCGGGCAACCTCTACCAGGTCATCTCGGGCACCTCGATGTCGGCACCGCACGTGGCGGGATCGGCCGCGCTGCTGTTCGCCCTGCACCCGGACTGGACGCCGGGACAGGTCAAGTCCGCGCTGGAGACCACGGCCAGGACCGCGGTCACCAAGCAGGACCGTACGACGCCGGCGGACCCGTTCGACATGGGCGGCGGGCGCATCGACCTGACCAAGGCCGGCGACCCCGGCCTGACCCTGGACGAGAGCGCCGCCGGCTTCGTCGCCTCCGCGGCCGACCCGCTCAACCGGATCGACCTCAACCTGCCCTCGGTGAACGCCCCCACCATGCCGGGCGTCATCACCGCCACGCGCACGGTCACGAACGTCACGAACAGGACGCTCACCTTCACCACCGCCGGCAAGACCGTCAGCGGCGCGAACATCGCGGTCCTGCCGCCGCGCTTCTCCGTCGCACCGGGCAGGAGCGCCAAACTGAGCATCGTCATCACCGCGCCCGACCTGCCCGACGGGCAGTACTTCGGCCAGGTGGACATCAAGCAGGCCGGCGGCTCCCGCGCGCTGCACCTGCCGGTCGCGTTCTTCCGCCAGGAGGGCGCGGTGCCGGTCGACCAGACCTGCGCGCCGGCCACCGTTCCCAGGAACACCGGCGAGTCCACCTGCACGGTCACCGTGCGGAACAACACCGCCCAGGACGCGGAGGTGACCGCCGTCAGCACGCTCGACGCCCGCCTGCGCCTCAACGCCGTCACAGGTGCCACCAAGATCGGCACCCAGGTCGCGACCGCCAGGACGACGCTGGCCGCCAGCCAGCCCGCCAGGCCCTCGATCGCACCGGGTGCGGGACCGGCCGGGTACCTCCCGCTCGACTCCTTCGGCGTCACCCCAGTCTCGATCGGTGACGAGCAGTCGGTGAACCTCACCCCGTCCGCGGCGTTCACCTTCGCCGGCGAGAGCTACACCAGGCTCGGCGTGACCTCCAACGGCTACAGCGTGGCCGGCGGAGCCGCGTCGGCGGACATCTCGTTCACCCCGCAGACACTGCCCGACCCGGCACGTCCCAACGGCGTGCTGGCCCCCTACTGGACCGACCTCGACGGCACCGGAGCCCCCGGGGTCCTGGCCACGGTCCTGTCCGACGGCACGAACCGCTGGCTGGTGGTGGAGTGGCGGGTCAACCTCTTCGGCACCACGGATCTGAAGGTGTTCCAGCAGTGGATCGGGCTCAACGGCGCGGAGGACGTCAGCTACGCCTACGACCCGGCCAACCTGCCCGGCGCGCCGCCCGCCGAGTACGGCCTGACCGTGGGCGCCGAGAACGACGAGGGCACGGCGGGCGACCAGATCACCGGGCCGCCCACCGAGGACCTGGTCGTCACCAGCACCCCGGCCGTCCCCGGCGGCACCCTGACGTACTCGATGAAGGTCAGGGGAGTCAGCCCGGGCGTCGGCAAGGTCACCACGGCCACCTCGACCCCCCAAGTCCGAGGCATCACCGTCGAAGTGGACCGGATCACCGTCCAATGACATGACAGCAGCCGCGGGCGGCGCGACCGCCCGCGGCCGCGGGACGAGCCGGCAACGCGTCTGAGCGCAGGCCTTGCCTGCTCGCGCGAACCCCCGAAGCAGCGCCCGGAACCCCGATTGGGCTGCCCGGATTGGCGATACATGCGATGATATCGACAATGATTTTCATTTCGTAGAAAAGGGGGTTCAATGCGCACTCCTGTCGCCTTGATCGCGGGCCTGCACCACATCGCCCGGACCGCCGCGGTCGATCGGCTGCTGCGCCGGCACCCGGGAGCCGTCGCGATCCACCACCACGTTCGTCCCACCGGTGAGGGCCGGATCGAGCGTGTGGTCCGCGACGTCTCAGGCGTCCTGAGCCGGACCGAGGTACGCCCCGCGCACGGCTGCGTGACCCGCACCGTGCGCGAGGACCTCCTTTCCGAGCTGCCGCGCCACTCCGCCACGGCGTCACTGCTGGTAGCCGACCTGTGGGACGCGGCCGAGCCCCGCCCGGTGGCCGAGGCCCTGGCCGGACAGGAGCGGCTTCGCCTGGCGTGCGTGCACACCGCGCTGGACGCCGAGCACATGCCCGTGGACATCTGCCGCGGCGACCGCCTGAACGAGACCGGCCGGGCCGCCCCCGGCGACCGGCGCTTCCTGGCCGGGGTGCTGGCCCGGCAGATCGAGTACGCCACCAGCCTCTCCCTGCACGGCGGCGACGCCGAGGACGCGGAGCTGTCGGCCACCGTGCTCGCCCACCTGGCCCCGCACACGCCGATCGTCCGCTGCCCCGGCCTGGCCGCCGGCGCCCTGTGCGTGCACGAGCTGGCCGGACGCGTCGATCCGGCCACCGCGCAGCTCCCCGCCGAAGGGCAGAGCGGGGAGATCACCACGGTGGTGTGGCACCGCCTGCGCCCGCTGCACCCGGTCCGGTTGTTCGACGTCATGGAGGAGCTGGCGACCTCCACGGTTCGCTCCCGCGGCCGGTTCTGGCTGGCCAACCGGCCCCACCGCATGCTGGCCTGGGACGCGGTGGCCGGCGCGGTCTCCGTCGAGGACGCCGGGCCATGGCTGGCCGCGCTGCCCGAGGCGATGTGGGAGCTCACCACCCCGGCCCGGCGCGCGGTCGCCGCCCTGGGCTGGAACCCGATCGTCGGCGATCGCGTGCAGCACCTCGTCTTCACCGGGCCCGGCCTCGACCGCGACCGCATCGTCTCCCTGCTCGACTCGTGCCTGATCGACCAGGACGACGCCCTGCCCGGCGCCGCCGAGTGGGCCGGCCACGACGACCCGTTCGCCCCGTACTGGAGGTGAAGGCCTGATCGCGGGCGGCCTTCGACCAAGGGCGATCCTGGGAGCACGCGCCCCCGCGCCGCGGTTCCGTCGCCGCCCTGGCCACCGGGGCCCCCGCCGTGCCGCCGCGCCCGGCGTGTCCCTGGCACGGCGGAGCGGCCCGGTGGCCGGGTGACCTCAATCGACCGTGATCAACCCCCGCTGGTAGGCGCGGACGAGACGGCGGGGCACGAGCAGCTCGCGCCCGTTCACGGTGATCGGGACGAGGTCGGGCGCGGCGGCCTTCCACTGGCTGCGCCGGTGGCGGGTGTTGCTGCGCGAGGTCTTGCGCTTGGGTACCGCCATGGCTACCAGCTCGCTTTCGTGATGCCGGGCAGCTCGCCGCGGTGCGCCATCTCGCGGAAGCGCACGCGGGAGAGCCCGAACTTGGTCAGGTGGCCACGGGGGCGGCCGTCCACGGAGTCGCGGTTGCGGACGCGGGTGGCGCTGGCGTCGCGCGGCTGTCGGGCCAGCTCGCGTACGGCGTCCGCCCGCTCCTGCGGGGTGCCGGTGCGGACGAGCTCCTTCAGCTCGGCGCGCCGCTCCGCGTGGCGTGCGACCACGGCCTTGCGCCGCTCATTGGCCGCGATCTTGCTCTTCTTGGCCATCAGACCTTCTCTCCCCGGGCGCGGATCCGTGCGACGGCCGCCTCGACGCCGATCTTGTCGATGGTCTTGATCGCGCGGGCGCTGACCGAGAGCCGGACGAAACGGTCCTCGCTCGGCAGCCAGTAGCGGCGCTGCTGGATGTTGGGGTTCCAGCGGCGCCGGGTGCGCCGGTGGGAGTGGGAGACGTTGTTGCCGAAGACCGGCTTGACGCCGGTGAGCTGGCAGTGCGCGGACATCAGGTCCTTCCGTAGCGCTGGTTGAACCGCTCGACGCGGCCCGCGGTGTCCAGGACGCGGTTGCGTCCGGTGTAGAAGGGGTGGCTCGCCGAGGACACGTCGACGTCCACCACCGGGTACGTCCTGCCGTCGGTCCACTCGATCGTCTTGTCGCTCGCGATCGTCGAGCGGGTGAGGAACGCGAAGTCCGCACCGGGATCCCGGAAGACGACCGGGCGGTAGTCGGGGTGGATGCCCTTCTTCATCGCTCCTCCCTGAACAGCACGTGCCGGCGGATGGTGGGGTCGTACTTGCGCAGGGTGAGCCGGTCGGGGGTGTTGCGCCGGTTCTTCCTGGTCACGTAGGTGTAGCCGGTGCCGGCCGTGGACTTGAGCTTGATCACGGGTCGCACCTCATTTCTCGCCAAAACGATTCCTTCCTCCTTGCGAAGCTGTGCCATGATAACGAGAACGGTTTTCATTATTGCAACAGGAGGCTGAGTGCCCACCCCCGTCGTCCTCGTCGCGGGCCTGCACGGCACCGCCCGCACCGCCACCGTCGAGCGGCTGCTGGCCGGACATCCAGGCTCGCTCGCCGTCCATCACGACCTGAGCGCGGTCGCCGACGGACTCGTCAGGCGCATCGTCCGCGACGCGACACGCGTTCTGGACACAACCGACGTGCGGCTCGCCCACGGCTGCATCACCTGCACCGTGCGCGAGGACCTCATCCCCCAGCTCGTCATGCTGGCGCCCGCATCAGCGCTGCTGATCGTGGACCTGTGGGACTCGGTGGAGCCGCGCTCGGTGGCCGAGGCCATCGACTGCGACGAGGCGAAGGAGAGCCTGCGGCTCACCGCCGTGCTCACCGCGGTGGACGCCGAGGCCATGCCCGACGACATCACCCGCGGCGAACGCCTGCGCGAGGTCGGCAAGCCCGCCGCCGCCGGCGACCAGCGCTACCTGGCCGAGGTCCTCGCCCGGCAGCTCGAATACTCCACCGGCCTGGTCCTGCACGGCGGTGACGAAGACGATCGGGAGCTGTCCCGCACGGTCCTGGCCCATCTCACCCCCGTCACCCCGGTCCACACCGTCGGCTCCCTTCCCCCGGTCACCGGCGCCGCCATCTGCACCGGAGAGCTGGCCGAACGCGTGGACCCGGCCACCGCCCAGCTCCCCTGCGACGCCGAGACCGACGAGATCGTCACCACCGTCTGGCGCAGCCGCCGCCCCCTGCACCCCGCCCGCCTCTTCGACGCCGTCGACGAGCTCGTCACCGAGTCCGTACGCTCGCGCGGCCGCTTCTGGCTGGCCACCCGCCCCGGCCAGCTGCTGGCCTGGGACGCGGTCGCGGGCATCGTCTCGGCCGAGGACGCCGGCCCCTGGCTGGCCGCGCTCCCCGAAGCCGCCTGGGACCTGGTGTCCCCCGCGCGCCGCCTGACCGCCGCCCTCGACTGGGACGACGCGCACGGCGACCGCGTCCAGCACCTCGTCTTCACCGGCCCCGACCTCGACCCCGCCCGCTTCCACGCGCTGCTCGACTCCTGCCTGCTCACCCAGGAGGAGGAAGCAGCGGGCCCGGACGCCTGGGCCGGCTACGACGACCCGTTCGCCCCCATCCTCAACATCAAGGAGACCGCGTGAAGATCCGCCGCGCCCCGCGCAAGAAGCCCAACCCGCTGCTGAACGTCGACCACGTCGACTACAAGGACACCAACCTGCTGCGCAAGTTCGTCTCCGACCGCGGCAAGATCCGCAGCCGCCGCGTCACCGGCGTCACCGTCCAGCAGCAGCGCCAGATCGCCAAGGCCATCAAGAACGCCCGCGAGATGGCCCTGCTCCCCTACGCCTCCCGCCCCGGCGCATGACGGTGTTCACCGAGCTCCGCGGCACCGACGTCACCGGCGCCACGCCGGGGTCATCGTCCCCCACATGAGCCACGTTTCGGAGAAGGGCCCTTCCTGGTGCGCAAAGCACTGATTCCGCTGCTCATCGCCGTCCTGGTGGTGTACTCGGCACAACAATTACTCACCCCGGTCCTGGCGCCGCTCTCGCGCGAACTGACGCTGACCGAGACCCAGCTGGGCCTGGTCATCACCGTCGCGGCCACGGCCCTGACCATCGCCAGCCCGCTGTGGGGACATGCGCTCCAGAAGCTCGGCCTGCGCCTGGTCCTGCTGCTGGGGCTCGGGCTCACCACGGCGGGTCTGACCGGATTCGCGATCGTCGCCGCCGTCGGCCTCGACGGCACGATGCCCACGCCCATGGTCTTCGCCCTGATGCTGGCCACCCGCAGCATCGTCTTCGGCGCCGGCGTCGCCGCCCTGCCGGTCGCCGCCCTGGCCGTCGCGGGCACGGCCACCACCACCGAGGCAGAACGCACCCGCGCCACCGGCCTGGTCGGCGCGGCCCAGGGCGTCTCCATGGTCCTGGGTCCCGCCGGAGGGGGCGCCCTGGCCGTGGTGTCGCTGACGCTCCCCCTCTACCTCGCCCCGGTCCTGTGCCTGCTCCTCTCCCTCTGGGTCCTGGCGGCCGTACGCCCGCCGGCGGCCAAGGCGCCTTCCGGACCCGGCGGCCCGCGGTTGCGCCCGTGGGACGCGCGGCTGTGGCCGCTCCTCGCGATCGGCTTCTTCCTCTACCTGTCGCTCGGACTGGTCCAAGTGATCATCGGTTTCCTGGTCGCCGACCGCCTTCACCTCGGGCCGCAGGAGACCGCGGGCGCGGTCGGCATCGCGCTGTTCACCGCCGGGCTGATCCTCGTCGCGGTGCAGGGCGGCGCGGTGCCGGCGCTCGGCTGGCCGGTCCTGCGCCTGCTCCGGGCCGGCATCCCCATCGCCGTCGCCGCCTTCGCGCTGCTCGCCGTCGCCGACAGCCTCTGGCTGATCTCCGTGTCCTTCGGCCTGCTCGCTCTCGGGCTGGGCCTCGCGAGCCCCGGCTTCACCGCCGCACCGACCCTCGTCGCCGAGCCCGCCCAGCAGGGCTCGATCTCCGGGCTCGTGAACGCCACCATCGGCGCCACGTTCATCGTCGGCCCCCTCCTGGGCACCGCCCTGTACGAGATCAGCCCGGCCATCCCCATCCTCACGGCACTTGGCGCCGTCGCGACCGCGCTCGTCCTGGCATGGGCGTCGCCCGCCGCCCGGCGCGCACGTGTGGCACCGGCCCGGTAGCGGTGTCACGCCCCGCGGCACCTGGTCGTCGGCGCTCGGGATGGCGTCATCATCGGCGGACCGGTCGACGTGGCGCGACCTCGCGGGGAGGCGGCGCCGAGGCCGCCTTCCGCCAGGCCGCGTCGCGCAGCAGCCGCAGGCCGTTGAGCCCGACGATGACGGTGGAGCCCTCGTGCCCGGCCACCCCCAGCGGCAGGGGCAGATCACCGAGGAGGTCCCAGGCCACCAGGACACCGATGAACGTGGCCGCAATGGCGAGATTGGCCACCACCAGCCGCCTGGCACGGCGGGACAGGGCGATGACGGCGGGCACCGCGGACAGCTCGTCCCGGACGACGATGGCGTCAGCCGTCTCCAGGGCGAGGTCGGATCCGACGCGGCCCATCGCGACCCCGGCATGCGCGGCGGCCAGCGCGGGAGCGTCGTTGACGCCGTCGCCCACCAGCAACACCCGCTGCCCGCCGTGCTGGAGTGCCCGCACGGCCTCGACCTTGCCCTCCGGCAGCAGCCCGGCCCGTACGTCGGTGATGCCCACCTGCGCGGCGAGCCGTTCCGCCGCGCGCGGGTTGTCACCGGTCAGCAGCACGGGCCTGGCCCCGGTCAGGGCGACGATCCGCTCGATGCTCTCCGCCGCGGCCGGGCGCGGCCGATCGGCCAGGCCGAGCACTCCGGCGGCCTGACCGTCCAGCCTCACCAGCACGGCGGTCTGCCCGCCGCTCTCCAGTTCGCTGATCAGGTCCGCCACCTGGTCGCCTGCACCCGGCAGGTGGGCGGGGCTGCCGACCTCGACCCGGCGGCCGGCCACACGGGCGCTGACGCCGCGGCCGGGAGCCGAGGAGAACTCACCGGCTTCCGCGACCGTCAGGCCCTCCTCGCGGGCGGCGCGCACCACCGCGCGGGCGATCGGATGCTCCGATGGATGCTCCGCCGCGGCCGCCAGGGCGAGCAGTTCCCTCGCGTCGACCGGGGCGCCGGGCAGCGGGCGGGTCTCGGCCAGGCGCGGCATGCCCTCGGTGAGGGTGCCGGTCTTGTCGAAGGCGACCACGCCGGCGGCTCCGATCTGTTCCATGGCCACGGCGGACTTGACCAGCACGCCGTGCCGTCCTGCGGTGGCGATGGCGGCCAGCAGCGGGGGCATGGTGGCCAGCACCACCGCGCACGGCGAGGCGACGATCATGAAGGTCATCGCGCGCAGCAGCGTCGCCTCCAGGTCGGCGCCGAAGACCAGCGGAACCGTGAACAACGCCAGCGTGGCGGCCACCATCGCGATCGAGTACCGCTGCTCCACCTTCTCGATGAACAGCTGCGTGCGGGCCTTGGTGGCGCCGGCCTGCGCCACCATGGCGACGATCCGGGCGACCACCGTCTCGCCGGCCGGGCGTCCGACCCGCACCCGCAGCGCGCCGGTGCCGTTCAGCGTGCCGGCGAACACCTCGTCCCCGGTGGCCTTGGGCACCGGGAGCGGCTCGCCGGTGATCGTGGCCTGATCCACCTCGCCGGCTCCGTCCAGCACCGTGCCGTCCGCGCCGATCCGTTCCCCCGGCCGGACGATGATCACGTCGCCGACCGCCAGTTCGGTCGTGCGCACCACCTGTTCGGTGCCGTCCTCCCTCAGCCTGGCCGCCGTGTCCGGGGCCAGGTCCAGCAGCGCGCGGACCGAATCCTCGGTGCGCTGCGTGGCGTAGGCCTCCAGCGCGCCGGAGGTCGCGAAGATCACAATCAGCAGGGCGCCGTCGAAGACCTGGCCGATCGACGCCGCGCCGATCGCCGCGGCGATCATCAGCAGATCGACGTCCAGCCGGCGCTCGCCGAGCGCTCGCAACCCGGACAGCGCGGGCTCCCAGCCCCCGGCCGCATAACAGGCCAGGTACAGCCCCCACCACACCCAGCTGGGCGCACCGGCCAGCTGGGCGACCCCGCCCACCGCGAACAGACCGGTGGCCGCCAGGGCCCACCGCACCTCCGTCAACCGCAGGAAGCGGGTACGGCGACGGCCTGCCGGCACCGTTCGGTCACTTCCCGCGTGCTGCCGCCGCCCGAGAGCGGCGGTATCCGATTCGATTATCACCGTGGCAGCATATATGCGCACATGCGAAGGTAAGCAAGTAGTTCGCCCTTGCACTATCCTTCAGACATGCACGAGTCGATAGCGGACTTCCGGATGCCGACGGAGGAGCAGGTCCATCTGGCGGCCGAATCGCTGCGGCTGCTGGCCGATCCGACTCGCATGAAGATCCTCTGGGCCCTGCTGCAAGGCGAGTCGTCGGTGGCGTGCCTGGCGGAGCTCGTCGGCGCCGCCCCCACCGCCGTCAGCCAGCACCTGGCCAAGCTCCGCCTGGCGGGGCTCGTCCGCGGTCGCCGCGAAGGCACCTTCGTCTACTACTCGGCGGCCGACGTCCACGTCCGCCGCCTCCTGGAAGAGGCGCTCTTCCACGCCGATCACGCCGACCGCGACCTGCCCCACCATCCCCCGGACGACACCTCCGCCCACCGGCCGGCCCACTGGCCGGCAGCGACTCCCACTCCCGGCTGAGCGCCGCCCGCACGCCGCGCAGGACGGCCGCGCGCAACACGCGACATCGAGGCCGGCGGGTGAGACGGTCATCCCACCGTCCGCCCAGGCCCGCACCGGTCCCATGAAGGCGCCGGGCACGCGGGTCGGGCGAGGCCGGTGCCGAGCCGCAGGGGACAGCGCGTGTGGCGCCCCGTTCGCGGCAGGTCCGTGGTGCCGTGCCGCCGCGCCGAAGGTTGGAGCGGCCTTTGCCGGAGGCGTAGGGTCGCCGACGTTCTGTTTGCGATCAGCGGCCTCGGTCGCGCCGCGGCCCTCGTGGTGGGTCTGAGCTGGTCATTTCTCGGAAAGGCAGTCCTCTTGGGGAGGGTGCGGGCCGGGGTGTCGCGTTAGCGTCGGCGGCGTGGAGATCGACGTGGTGCTGCCCTGCCTGGACGAGGCGGCAGCCCTTCCGTGGGTGCTCGAGCGGATGCCGGACGGCTTTCGCCCGATCGTGGTCGACAACGGCTCGACCGACGGTTCCGCGAAGATCGCGGCCGGGCTCGGCGCGATGGTGATAAGCGAGCCCCGTCGCGGGTTCGGCGCGGCGTGCCATGCGGGGCTGGTGGCCGCGGTCTCGGACGTCGTCTGTTTCATGGACGCCGACGCGTCGCTGGACCCCGGTCAGCTGCCTCGGGTGAGCGGACCTGTCGTGGCCGGTGCGGCCGACCTCGTCCTCGGTCGCCGGGTTCTCCGGCCGGGCGCGTCATGGCCGGTGCACGCCCGGCTCGGCAACGCGGTGCTGGCTCGGCGGCTGCGCCGCCGTACCGGTGCCGAACTGCACGATCTGGGGCCGATGCGGGCGTGCGGGCGGGTCGCCCTGCTCCGGCTGGGGCTCGCCGACCGGCGTTTCGGCTATCCGCTGGAGATGGTGCTACGCGCGGGGGCGGCGGGCTGGCGCATCCGCGAGACCGAGGTGGACTACCTCCCCCGCGAGGGCAGGTCGAAGGTGACCGGCACAGTACGCGGCACGCTGCGGGCGATCGGCGACATGCGCCGGGTCATGGCCCGTCGGGACGGGGCGGCGTGAATCCGGCGGACGATCGGGGCGGCGTGAATCCGGCGGACGATCGGGGCGGCGTGAATCCGGCGGACGATCGGGGCGGCGTGAATCCGGCGGACGATCGGGACGCCGGGCTCCGCCCGCAGATCCTCGTGATCGCCAAGGAGCCCGTGCCCGGAAGGGTGAAGACCCGGCTCGTTCCGCCTCTCACCCCCGGTCAGGCCGCTGCTCTGGCCGGCGCCGCGCTGGAGGACACGTTGCGGACCGTCGCCCGGGTGCCGGGCGTCCACCGGGTGCTCGCCCTTGACGGCGCTCCCGGGCCCTGGCTTCCCGGCGGCTTCACGGTGCTCCCGCAGCGCGGGAACGGTCTGGACGAACGGCTGGCCGCGGCCTTCGAGGACGCCCACCGGCTGCGGCCCACCCCCATCGTGCTCATCGGCATGGACACCCCGCAGGTGTCCGCCGCTCTGCTGACCGAGGCCGTGTCCCTGCTGGCCGGCCACGACGCGGTGCTCGGCCCGGCGGCCGACGGCGGCTTCTGGCTGCTCGGGCTGCGTGTTCCCGACCCGGCGCTGCTGCTCGGCGTGCCGATGTCGGAGCCGGCCACCGGTGAGACCCAGCTGCGAAGACTGAGGGAGGCGGGGATGAGCATCGCCTTGATGCCGTGCCTGACGGATGTGGACACCATCACGGACGCGATCGAGGTGGCGGCGATGGCCCCGCGGTCGCGCTACGCCGCCGCGCTCGCCGGGATCGGAGCGGCGACATGACCAGGGTGCTGGTGACCGGTGCGGCCGGGTTCATCGGGAGTCATGCGGTCGAGGCGCTGGAGGCGAACGGCCACGAGGTGGTCGGGCTCGACCTCCGGTCCGGCGACGACGTTCGCGACCGGGCCGTTCTCGACCGGCTGCTGCCGGAGGTCGATGTGGTCGTGCACCAGGCGGCCAAGGTCGGGCTCGGCGTGAACGTGGCGGACCTGCCGGACTACGCCTCGGTCAACGTGTACGGCACGGCCGTGCTGCTGGCGGCGATGGCGGAGCACGGCGTCGGGCGGCTGGTGCTGGCGTCCTCCATGGTGGTCTACGGTGAGGGCGCCTACGAGTGCGCGCGGCACGGCCGGGTACGGCCCGGTCCCCGCTCCGCCGCGGACATGTCGCGAGGCTCCTTCGAGCCCCGCTGTCCCCGATGCGGTGAGGGCGTGGCCTTCGCCGCCATCGACGAGGACGAGCCGGTGGATCCGCGCAACGCGTACGCCACCACCAAGCTGGCGCAGGAGCATCTCGCCGCCAACTGGGCGCGCGAGACGGGCGCGACGGCGACCGCCCTTCGCTACCACAACGTGTACGGCCCCAGGATGCCGAGGGACACCCCGTACTCGGGCGTCGCGGCGATCTTCCGGTCCGCGCTGGAGTCCGGTCGCCCGCCGCGGGTGTTCGAGGACGGCGGGCAGCTGCGCGACTTCGTCCACGTCCGCGATGTCGCCGACGCCAACGTCGCCGCCCTCACCCGCGACGAGCCCGGAACGCTGGCCGCCTACAACATCGCCAGCGGCGAGCCGCATACCGTCGGCGAGATGGCCTCGGCCCTGGCGGCGCAGCGGGGCGGCCCGGAACCGGTCACCACCGGGGAGTTCCGGCTGGGCGACGTTCGCCACATCGTGGCGGCACCGCACCGGGCAGCGGTCCAGCTCGGCTTCCGGGCGCGGATCGGATTCGCGGAAGGGATGAAGGAGTTCGCCACCGCGTCCCTGGCCTGACCGCTCGAATGCCGACTTCGGCGGATCCGTTCCGGCGCCTCCCGCGGACGGGGACATGACGCCGGGCGGCGTGGCCCGCTGCCGCCTCGCCGGCACGGTCGTGCTCCTGCTCCTTCTGGTCTGCGTGCTGGCGCTGACCGTCGGCGCGGGCTCGTACTACACCGACCGGGCCGGCCTGCTCCGGTGGTACGGGCTCGCCTGGGCGCTCTTCGCCGCGGCGGCGTGGACCCTGCGCAAGGTGCCGCGACGCCAGGCGACGTTCCTCGTGCTCGCCGGGGGCGTCGCGGTGACCGCCACGGGCCTCCTCGCGCCCCCGGCCACCAGCACCGACGCCTACCGCTACGCCTGGGACGGCCGCGTGCAGGCGGCGGGCGTCTCTCCCTATGACCACGCCCCGGCCGACCCCGCGCTCGCGCGGCTGCGCGACCGCTGGCTCTTCCCGGAGGGCGCCGGCTGCGACGAACCGGGCCGCTACCCGATCCCGTCCGGCGAGGGGACCCGATCGTGTACGCGGATCAACCGCCCCGCCGTCCACACGATCTACCCGCCGCTGGCCGAGGCGTACTTCTGGGTCGTGCACCGGCTCTCGCCCGAGGGGTCACGGCACAAGCCGCTCCAGATCGGCGGCGCGCTGCCGGCGCTGGCGACGGCGCTCGTCCTGCTGATCGCGCTCCGGCCCAGGGCTCCCGCGAGGGCCGCCTGGTGGGCGTGGTGCCCCGCCGTTCCGATCGAGTCGGTGAACAACGCCCATGTCGAAGCGCTGGGCGTGCTGCTCGCCGTCCTCGCCCTGATCATCGCGCACCGGCACAGAGCCGGCGGCGGCCTGCTGCTCGGCGCGGCGACCGCCGTCAAGCTCCTGCCCGCCACGGTCGCACCCGGGATGCTCTCCGGGCTTCTGGCCAGAGGCGGGCCTCCCCTGCGACGGCGCGTGATCGACGCCCTGGCGGTCCTCGGGCCCGCCCTCCTCGTCGTGACGCTCGCGTATCTGCCGTACGTGCTGGCGTCCCACGAGTCCGTCCTCGGCTATCTCTTCGGTTACCTGAATGAGGAGGGTTACGCCGGCACCGGCGACAACCGCCGCTACGCGGTGCTCCGTCTGGTCCTGCCCGACTCGTGGGCCCTGCCCGCCGCCCTTGCCGTTCTCACGGCCGCGGCGCTGCTCGTCCTTCGCCGGGGCGACGGCCGCCGCCCGTGGCGGGGAGCCCTGGTGGTCACCGGTACCGCGTTCCTCGTCTTCACGCCCGGCTACTCCTGGTACGCCCTATTGGTCGTCGCGCTGGCCGCCCTCGACGGCCGCTGGGAATGGCTCGGCATCCCGCTCGCCGGTGCCGTCTCCTACCTGAGCCCTCAGGCCGGCCTCGGAACGGCCGCCTACGCCGTCGCGGCACTGGCGGTCGTCGCCGGCTGCGTCACACGCAGGGTGCTCGACGATCCGCCCTGCTCGACGCACCGCGCCGCACCGCGTACAGCAGCCCCGAGACGCCGAAGAGCACCACGGTGATCAGCAGCCAGCGCGCGAGATAGGGGGAGGTGCTCAGTCCGACCGCCCCGCGATAGTCGCGCTCGGCACCGCGGAGGACGAGCGGGAACCACACCAACAGCAGCAGCCCGGACAGCGCGGCCGGCACCCGCAGGTGGTTGATCGCAGCGGGCCGTGGCGTCCGGCGCGATGCCCGCCTGGTCAGGGCCTGGGTGGCGGCGTCGGCGGCGGAATACACGGGATACAGCACCAGATCGTGCAAGATGATCGCACCCACGAGCCATGCGGCGAACCCCAGCCAGATGCCGGCGGCGACCACCCGGGTGGTGACATAGCCCGCGACCACGAAGCAGGCCACCAGCAGGAGAAGGTGCCACAGGGGGGCACCGTAGCCGCTCACCCGCCGGCTCACGCGGTCTCCACGCGGAAGTCCAGTTCGCGCACCCACTTGGTGTTGTGCACCCCCGGGGCGTTCGGCACGATGATCCGCGCCGGGTATCCGTGGTCGAGCGACAGGTCGGCGCCGTTCACCCGCAGCGCGAGCAGCGAGCGCGGGTCGGCCACCTGCCGGGCGCTCAGCGACGCCTGGCCGAAGTAGCCCACACGCTGCAGGGACCTGGCCGTGACCCCCGCCGAGCCGGGCGGCACTCCGGCCAGGCGGGCCAGGTCCGCGAGCCGTACGCCGGTCCAGGTCTGCTCGGTCGACCAGCCCTCCACGCAGGCGATCGGAAGCGCGTAGGTGTGCAGCGGCATCGCCAGCAGGTCCTCGCGGGACAGGTGGAGCCGGCCGGTGCCGGCGACCGTCAGCCGCCACCGCGCGCCGGTCTCCGCCGCGGTGACGCCCAGGCTCGCCGCCGTCTTGTTGATCTGGAAGTCGTTGGGCCCGGTGCCGTAGTCACGGCCGTGCGGGGCCAGCAACGCCGTACGGCGCAGCGGCCCGTCCAGCGTCTGCCCCACCGACAGGCCGAACATCATCACCGATCCCCCGCCGACGAACGCCAGCAGCCCGCGCCGGGACATGGTGGGCGGCGCCGGGTCCGTGGCCACCAGGCCGTCGGGGTCGGGCGGTTCCGGCCGCGTGCCGGCCAGGCCCGTGCGCAGCTCGCGGCGCAGGTCCCGCGACCGCACCGCCCGGATCGCCTTCGGCAGCCGCACGACGACGTGGACGGCGAGCGCGGCCAGGAAGATCCACGCACCGTACAGATGCGCCGGGTAGAAGGAGAACGGGAAGACGTAGAAGATCTGGATGTTGAGGATCCCGGTGGCGAACTGGAACACCGCGCCGCCCACCAGGAGCACCAGGCTGGCCCGCTCGACGGCCTCGGCGATCGAGCGCGCGGGCGGCCAGGCGAACAGCTTCGGGATCACCGACCACAGCTTGGCCAGCAGCACCGGCACCAGCGTCAGCCCGACGACGACATGGGCGCCCTGGGTGAGCCGGTACAGCCAGGCCGGATCCGTGGGCCAGTCGAAGAGATAGAAGCCGAGCAAACCCTTGGTGGGGGTGGTGTCGTTCCCCGGCAGTCGCGGCTGGTAGGCGGCGTACGACAACAGCCCGGTGACCGCGACGATGACCAGCCCGGCCAGCAGGACCAGGCCGAGCACCGACGTGAGCCACGGGCCACGCAGCGGGCTGCGCCAGAACCCGGGCCGGAACGGCCCGGGAGGCCCCGCCCGCAACCACGCCACCGGCCGCGACTCCCGACCGGTCGCGTCCTGCTCCCGGGCACGTCTGGGCGGCGTATCCGGCATTGATCCCCCCGAAGCCGATGTCGGATGCTGCTCTCCTTACCGGTTACCTCACCTTCTATGCCTCGTCACGGTACGCATTTGGCCGGTCCGATCCCCTCGACCGGCGACTCCTTTCGGGACTCGTGGCCGCCGTACGCCGCCATCCTGCGGACCGAACGGGCCGCCGTCAGCATGTCGTAAGGATTGAGCACCCTGCGTCGTCTTACTGTCGATCACGTGGTCCAAATTATGATCATCGCCAAGGAGCCGGTGGCCGGGAGGGTCAAGACCCGGCTGACCCCGCCGTACAGCCCCGACCAGGCCGCGGCCCTCGCCGAGGCCGCTCTCCGCGACAGCCTGCTCACCGTCTCCGCGGCACCGGCGACCCAGCGGATACTCGCCCTGGACGGGCTGCCGGGCAGCTGGCTGCCGCCGGGTTTCGTGGTGATCCCGCAGCGCGGCACGGGCCTGGACGAGCGTTTGGCGGCGGCGTTCTCCGACGCGTACCGGCTCCGGCCGGAAGCCGTCGTGCTGATCGGCATGGACACTCCGCAGGTGACTCCCGCGCTGCTCGGGGAGGCGGTGACGGCCTTGGAGCGGCACGACGCCGTGTTCGGCCCGGCCGCGGACGGCGGCTTCTGGCTGCTCGGCCTGCGCGAGCCGGACCCTTCGCTGCTGCGCGGGGTGCCGATGTCGCATCCGGAGACCGGCAAGCTCCAGCTCGACCGGCTGGATCGGGCCGGGCTGACCGTCCACCTGCTGCCCGAGCTGACCGATGTCGACACCGCGGCGGACGCCGTCGCGGTGGCCGAGCGGGCGCCCGCGTCCCGCTTCGCCGCCACGCTACGGGAGCTGAGCCGATGATCGGGCAGATCTACGCCGACGCGCTCGCCGGCGCGACCGCCGAGATCGAGTACGTCGACGGCACCCGCGTCCCGATGGAGACCGCGCGCTGGTTCGAGCCGGTGGACGGCGACGACGCGCTCCTGAGCAGGTGCGCCAGCCCGACGCTGGACATCGGCTCGGGTCCCGGCCGGCTCACCGTCGCGCTGACCCGCCGCGGCGTTCGGGCGCTCGGCATCGACATCACCCCGCGCGCCGTCGCCCTCACCCGCAGGGCGGGCGGCTTCGCGCTGCTCCGCGACGTCTTCGACGAGGTCCCCGGCGGTGGCCAGTGGGCGACGGCGCTGCTCGCCGACGGCAACATCGGCATCGGCGGCAACCCCGCGACGCTCCTGCGCCGGGTCAGGCAGCTGGTCCGGCCGGGCGGGAACGTCCTGGTCGAGGTCGCGCCACCCGAGACGAAGAGCCGGGTCGACCGCGTACGGCTGCACCGCGGCCCGCTCGCCGGGGACTGGTTCGGCTGGGCGACCGTGTCGGTGAGCGACATCCAGCGGGTGGCACACGCCGGCGGCTTTCCGGTCGTGGACTGCTGGACGGCTCAGGGCCGCTGGGTGGCCTGCCTGAGCTAGCCGGCTGCTCTACCTGCTCAGACCGGCGACCGCGCCCATGGCGTGGGCCTTCCGGGCGTCGCCTTGGCGATCGGGTAGAGCACGAAGCACAGGAAGGCCAGCGCCAGCACCGCCGGAGGCACGCCGCCGAGCAGCAGCCGCACGCCGGTGACCACGCTCTCCGGCTGCTCGGCGGCGCCCGCCCGGTAGCCGGAGGCCGAGAGCACGACGCTGAGCATGACCGCCTGCAACGAGGTCGACCAGCGCACGACGAAGCCGTTCATCCCCATGTACATGCCTTCGCGCCGCAGCCCGGTGCGCCGCTCGTCCTCGTCGATCACCTCGGCGAGCAGGATCTCCAGCAGCACCATCATGCCCGCGATGCCCGCGCCCACGGCGGCGCCGGTCGCCACGGCCAGCGGCAACGAGCCGACGACCAGGAAGGGCATCAGGGCCAGGCCGTAGACCACGATCGCGATGAGGACGGCCTTGCGCGGGCCGACCCTCGTGGTCACACGGCTCCAGACGTAGACCAGCGGGATGGCGGTGATGAAGACCGCGCCGAGGATGAGGGTGTTGGCGGTGTCGGGCTCGCCGAGGGCGTACTTCGTGAAGAACGGCACCCCCGCCTGCAGCAGGGCGAAGGTCACCTGGAGCAGGAAGCCGCCGGCCACGTAGGCGAGGAAGGCCCGGTTGGCCAGGGTGTAGCGCACGGCCGTGAGGAAGCCGAAGTGCTCGCGGCCGGCCTGGGCCCGCTCGCGCGAGCCGGTCAGCGACAGGGCGAAGAACGCCAGCGCCACGACGGCGAAGCCGATCCCCATGGCCGCCCAGCCGACCGCCTGGTAGAGCAGCGGCGCGGCGGCGACACCGACGATCATGCCGACGATGCCGAAGAGCTGCCGCCACGAGGCCGCCCTGGCCCGCTCGACGATGGTGACGAACATCTCCGGGAAGAGCGCGACGTAGTTGAGCACCACCACCACGTGGAGCACGTCGTAGACCAGCACCACGACCAGGAAGTACCAGAACTGCGCCGTCGAGCCCTCGACCAGCGGGATCCAGATGAGGGCGAAGGTGGCGGCGAGCGGCGCCATGCCGATCGTGATGTACGGCAGGCGCCGGCCCCACCTGCTGCGCGTCCGGTCGGACAGGTGGCCGACGAGCGGGTTCAGCAGGGCGTTGAGCGCGCCGTGGATGACCATGGCCAGCCCGATCAGCGCCGGGTCCACGCCCAGGTGGTCGATGTAGTAGAAGGTGGCGTAGGTCGCGAACGCCTGACCGAGCAGGTTGACGGCCAGGTTGCCGGAGCCGTACCTGATCAACGGGACCTCTGCAGGTCACGCAGCTCGCGCCAGCCGATCAGGCTGACGTCCTCGTCCGCCAGCGCCTGCCGTACCTCCGGGTCGGTGAAGACGCGCAGCTCCATGGCGCGCTTCTCGTAGTGGGGCATGATGTGCCGCAGCTCGTCCGTGTCCTCGAAGGGATGGATGTAGATCTCGGTGACGCCCGGCCGCAGCGAGCGGATCAGCTCGATCATCTCGGCCTTGAAGCTCTCGTAGGTCTCGCCCTCCCGCTGGTGGAAGGGGAGCGTCCACAGGCGGTCGAGGATCACCACGCCCGCCGCGTCCGCCCGCGCCGCGGCCGCCTCCGCGAAGGGGTCCAGCTCGGGCGGCAGGCCCATGCCGTCCAGCGTCCGGGGCAGGCGGAACGGCAGGCCGTACTCCGCGCAGACCTCCAGCGCCTCGGTGAGGAAGTCACGGCCTGTGGCCAGGCCGTACAGGCTGCCCATGTGGTTGTCGGCGTGCGACGGGTCCAGGCCGAGGGCGACGGCGCGGTCGATCTGGGCGACCAGCTCGGCGCGGATCTCCGCCGGGTCGGCCTGCTCCTCGACCGTCTTGGACTCGCGCGGGAAATAGCCCGCCGCGTCGCGCAGGCTCGCTCCGCCGGTCAGCGGGCTCCAGCGGTAACCCTCCCACTCGCTGGTCAGCGTGAGATGCACGCCCACGTCCCAGCCGTGGCGGGCGGCGGTGGCGATCGCGTCGGGGGCCCACGGGCACGGCGTCATCACCGTGGCCGAGCTGATCGCGCCCGCCTGGAGCAGGGAGGTGATGCCGGTGTTGGCCGCGCGGCACATGCCGTAGTCGTCGGCGTTGATGATCAGCTGTCGGGTCACGGGGGGCTGCCCTTTCAGTCGGTCGCTTCGGGTGACGCGCTTCAGTCGGTCGTTTCAGGTGGTCGTTTCGGGAAAATGTGCTTCAGGTGGTCGCTTCGGTGAACACGCGCTCGCGGACGTGCTCGTGGGCCACCAGCGCGGCCCCCTGGACGACGGCGCCGCCGGGCACGCCCGACCCGGTGACGTTGACGGCCAGCTCGGGAGCGTCCGCGACCAGGTGGCGGCGGACCGGCTCCAGCAGCACCTCGGTGCCCTCTCCCCCGACGACGAACAGCTCGGGCTCGATGACCAGGGCGATGGCGCCGATCACGTGCGCCAGCCGCCGCGCGATCGCGTCGGCCGCGTCGATCGCCACCGCCGCACCCGCTGAGGCCATCGCGAGAAGCTCCGCCGGGCTTCCCTCGAACCCCTGCTCCCGGGCGATCCCCCGCGCGTTCAGGACCTCGCTGCCCAGCGCCGTCGCCGGGTGCGGCAGGAAGCCCACCTCGCCCGCGCCTCCGGCGAACCCCCGGTGCAGGCGGCCGCCGATCACCACCCCGGCGCCGAGCCCCGCCCCGACCCTGAGCAGTACGAAGTCCTCGATCCCGCGTCCCGCGCCCCTGCGCTGCTCGGCCACCGCCGCCAGGTTGACGTCGTTCTCCAGCAGGATCGGGTACGGCAGGCGTGCCTGGAGCTCCGCACCCAGCGTCGCGGCCCCGGGCAACCCGCGCGAGGCCCGGACGCTCTTGCCGTCGCGCGCCACGATCGCCGGCACCCCGACGACCGCCTCCCCGACCGTCCGGCCGCCGGCCACCTCCGCGGCCAGCTCGGCGACGATCCCGGCGAGCCCCCCGGCCGCGGGACCGCCTGCCGGGACCGCCCGCTCTTCCCCCTCGCCCCTCAGCTCCCGCTCCGCCCGGGAGACCTCCGCGCCCGCCAGGTCGACCAGCACGGCGCTGACCCGCTCGGCCGCGACGTCGATCCCGATGGCGTGCCCGCTGCCGGGAGCGGTCTCGTAGAGGGTCGCCGCCGGACCGCGCCGCTCGGTGTCGAGCCCCGCCTCCCGCACGACCCCGCGTGCCAGCAACTCCTGCAGCGCCTGGGCGACGGTGGTCTTGGACAGCCCCGTGGCCCGGACGAGCTCCGGCCGGCCGGTCGGCCCTTGGGCGTCGACGGCCTCCAGCACAGCCCGCGTGTTGATGGACCACAACAACGCCTGCGGTCCCGCCATCGTCACCACCCAAGATCAGTAGGTCGGGAACTTTCCTACTGGCCGCATTTCTATCCTCATCCGGGCAAGGCTGGCAAGGTGTCGGCTGCGCCTCGATCGTCCCGAACCGGCCCGCGATGTGGTGGAAGAGGCGCCGGATTCGCGAAGCCGACCGTCTGACGGTGGGGCGCCGGCCCGGTACGGCCGGCGCCCCGTCACGCATGCCGAGCGGAATCCACAGGATTCACTACCGACGGAGCCGGGCCTTGACGGCCGCGGTCACCACCGCGTCCTTCTCGGCGGAGGTCATCAGCCCGGCCCGGATCCAGTCGTCCGCGGTGCGGGCCACCGTGGACACGAAGCGGCCCTGGTTGGCGAAGGGCGCCCTGGCCCAGACCGCGTCCAGGAATGTCACCGAATCCTCCCGCGCGTAGTTCGGCACCCCGGAGTCCTGCTTCCCGAACACGATCTTCGGTTCGACGCGGTGGAAGTAGGCGTGGTAACGGTCGGTGTCGCCGATGTAGAACGGCACCAGTGGCAGGTCGTGCGTGGTGAATGTCATCGACGCGGTGGGCGTCATGGTCTGCGCGAGGTCACCGGACAGCGTGAAGTCCTTGTAGAAGGAGAACTCGCGGAAGGTGGTCTCGTTGCTCTTGGCGACCATCGGCACGGGGCCGTACGCGATGCTCTGGGTGGTCGGGATGTCCAGCGCCTTCTCCACCCGCAGCGAGAACGGCATCGAGATCCTGATCCGGTCGCCACGCCGCCAGTGCCGGTCGAGCGTCACGTATTCGCCCGGCTTGGCATCCACCTTCTGCTCGGCCCCGTTGACCAGCACCTTGAACCCCTTCTCCACCCAGTACGGAACGCGGAGTTTCACGGCCAGCCGGCCCGTGCCCTCCACGGTGAGCGTGGTGACGCCCGCGGGGTCGGTCGGATAGTTCGTGCTCTGTTTGAGGGTGAAGCCCTTTTCCGCCCAGCGCAGTTCCGAGGCCAGGTAGAGATTGACGTAGAGCGTCGAGTCGTCCGCCGACCGGAAATAGATCGAGTCCTGGAACTTGGTGTGGCTCTCCAGCCCGGTGCCGCCGCAGCAGGTGCCGAGATTGCCGTAGCTGCGGGAGGCGCCCGGCCGCATGGGGATGAAATAGGTCACCAGCGGGTCCGTGGCGCTGTCGACGTTGCGGCGCGAGGCGAGGATCTGGCCGTAGAGGCCGCGCTCGTAATACTGCATGTACTTCGGGTTCGCCGTGTGGAAGAACAGGTTCCGGCTCAGTTTCAGCATGTTGTAGACGCAGCAGGTTTCGGCGTTGTTCGTGCCGAGGGTGCCGACGATGACGCCGCGCGCGCCGAACAGCTCGCCGTTGTCGGTCGGCCCGGCCGTGCCGCCGTCGGTGAAGGTGCGATGGGGTACGACCATGTCCCAGAAGTTCACGGCGGCGTCGAAGTAGCGGCGTTCCTGGTTGCGCTCGAAAACGGACAGGTAGCCGATGAACTGGGGGATGTGCTGGTTGGCGTGTTTCCTGTTCAGCGTGTCCTCGTTGGCGACGGTGGCCGCGAGGAGCGCGGTGTTGTCGAAGCACCTGGCCGTCGCCAGATATTCCTCCTTGCCGCTGATGGCGTAGAGGTCGGCCATCACGCTGTTCATGCCGTTGTACTCGCCCGCGATGTAGATGCTCCACATGCGGTCGAGCTGCTCCCGGGGAAGATGGCCCAGCCGGCTGTGGACCCAGTCCCCCATCTTCATCACGATCTCGAGCGCCTGCTCGTTGCCCGCGTACTGGTAGGCGTCGAGCAGCCCACGCATGATCATGTGGCAGGTGTAGTAGGGCGCCCAGATCGTCGGGTAGGTGGCGTACTGCTCCAGCAGGATGAACTGCGTCTCGGGGTAGGCGGCCAGGAAACCGGGATGGCTGGGGCCGGGGTGCCCGCTGGGCTCGGACACCAGCCGGGCGTCCCTCCCGTTGCCGGAGGAGTCGCCCGCGCTCTCGCCGCTCTCCTCGTCGAAGCGGTACCACGCGACGTTGCCGCCGCCCAGCCCGCCGTCCGCACCGGTCGTCAGCGCCGCGATCTCCGCCCCGGTCAGCGCGCGGTCGTAGATCTGGAACTCGTCCACCGAGGCTTTCAGGTACGCGTCGCCGTACTGCGATTTCCCGATCCAGTTGTTGCCGGTCGGGCCGAGGCTGGACGGTTTGAGGGTCATGGCGGTGTTCGTGCCGACCGGGGCGCCGTTCACGTAGAGGGTGCCGGTCCCCGCCGACAGGGTGACCGCCACGTGCGTCCACTGGCCGGCGGGTAACTGGCTGGTGCCGTTGATGCGCTGCTCGCCGCTGCCGCCGCTGGTGGTGATGGCGAATCTCGGCGCGGAGCCGGCGCTCACGGCCAGGAACATGTTACGGCTCGTGCCGGTGCCGAAATCGAAGATCCGGGACCAGCTGGTGACCGCGGCCGGGTTCAGCCAGACGGCGATGGTGAAGTCGTCGAGGCCGCTGACGATTCCGGCGGGCAGCGACACGTACTGGGGGCCGTCGAGCTTCGCCGCCCTGCCGAACTTCCCCGCCACCCTGGCGACCGGGGCCGGCGGAGGCGCGGGTTGCCCCACCTTGGCGGCCAGCGCGTCCTGGCACTCGCCGAGCGCCTTGACCATGTAGTCGACCTTGTCCTTGAAGAACGGGTCGCCGGAGCCCGCGTACGCCAGGGCCAGCGCGCTGACGAAGTGCCCGCTGTAGTGGCCGCGCAGGTTGCCCGTGGCGTCCTCCCACCCGCCGGGCGGCTGGGCGCCCAGCGTGTCCAGCTCGGCGTTGGCCCGGAAGTTGGCCAGCATCCGGTCGGCGGGATAGGACCTCAGGAAGTTCAGCATCCGGTCGCGGTTGACGCTGAACAGGCTCTCCCCCAGGGTGACCTGGCTGTTCGGGAACGGCTTCACGATCCAGGCGCCCGGCTGCGGCGGGTCGTGTTGCGGTGGCGGGGCCGTCGTCGTACGAGCCGCCTGGGCGGCGCCGGGCGGGAGCAAGGTGAGTGCGGACGGGGTCGCGACCGCCAGCGCCGCCAACCGCAGCGCCTCGCGCCTGGGCATCATGTTCGGCATCTCACTGTCCTGTCTTGCTCGGGACCGCCGGATGATAGCGCTAACATTTCCGCGCCGAGCAACCTGGCGATACGTGATGGGTCACATTTCGCGAGTGTTAACGATCTCCTTGCGTCCGTCAAGGTTCGAATCCGCCGTAGTGATGGACCCGCCGTAGTGATGGACCCGCAGCAGTGATGGACCCGCAGCAGTGCGGCGCCGGCCGCGATCAGGGCAAGCACGACGGCGACGGTGGTCCGGACGGGACGCGTCATTCCTGCTCGGGTCGATGACCGGGCCTGGAGCCCACCGGTGTCAGCGGGGGTGGTAGCAGCAGCGCCCGCCGGTCGCGATCGTGGCGCGGAGTTCCTCGCCGATCGCGTTGTCGGCCTCGGTGATGCGGGTCAGCGCACGCCGGATGGCCTTGCCCACCGCGATTCTGGCGCGTTCCGCATCGTTGGTGAACGGGCGGACGCGCCCGCCGAGGCCGGTGGCGGCGGCCAGTTCGGCGGCCAGCCAGTCACGTTCGGCGCACAACGCCACGGTGCGCTCGGTGTCGTTCAGCGACTCCAGCTCGGCGATCTCGGCCTGCAGTTCGAGCAGCCGCTCCTTGTAGGTGCGTTCGGCGAGCTGGTCCAGCACCGGCTGGACCGAGACGGCCATGCCGGTGTCATCGCCCCGGGCCGGGGTTTCCGCCCGTGTGGCGCGGGAGGCGTGCCGGGATGCCTGGCCGGCCGCCAGGTCGGTCGCGCGGATCTCCCGCCCGGGGTTGGCGATCAGGATCGCCAGGTACCGGATGCCGACGCTGTCGTCGGCCCGTACGGTCCGGCCGTTCAGCTCGATGTGCCACTGGCGGCCCTGACGCCGGCAGGTCGCGCGCGGAGTCCTGGCGCGGGAAGCGATTCCGGCGGGGAGGGCCATGCCCAGCTCGGTGGCCTCCTGCTCGGCCAGGGCCAGCTGCTGTCGCGCCGGCGGACAGCCGGTTCCGTGGCGCATGCTCAGGGTTTGTCCCAGCCGCCACCGCGACAGCGCCGCCGCCGGCCAATGGCCCAGGCCGAGGTTGGCCTGCACGGCCTGGCCGAGATGCTCGACGGCGGCGCCCAGGTCGCCGGTGGTGAGCGCGGCCATGCCCAGGGCGTGGTGGGTCGAGCCGAAACAGGCGATGCCCAAACCGGCCATGGCCGGCAGCCGGGCGTACGGGGTGAGCAGGCGGTAGGCCTGGGCCGCGGTGTCGGCGTCCTCGAGCAGGTGGGCCGCCTCGGCGACGCCGTGCATCGCCGCCAGCCAGCTCTGGGAGCGTGACGAGCCGGCCAGGGCCGGGCCGCGCGACCGGGCCAACATCCCGGCGGCCAGGCGGCGATCTCCCGCGCAGGCGGCGGCCACCGCCAGGGCGGGGAAGTAGGCGTGGTCGGCGAAGCCGACCCCCGGGGAGTGGACCAGCTCCGTGAGTGGTTCGACGAGTTCGGCGACGCGGCCCTGGTACCAGCGGATCGCCGTCAGCTGCATGCCGTGCCGGCCGGGCGCGTCGTGGTCACCGGCGTCCGTGCCGCGCCGGGCGCAGGCGGCCGCGAGGGTTTCGGCCTGGGTGAGCCGGCCGGCCCGGATGGTCAGCATGACCTTGATGGCCTCGGCGACGAACCCGGCCGCCAGGTGATCGCGGTGCGCCAGGTGCTCGCCCAGTTCCCGCAGCGAGCGTTCGGCGCGTGGGTCGGCGGCCAGGAACAGATCGACGGTTCGCCACAGCAGCCCCGTGAGCAGGTCACCGCGGCGGCCGGTGCGAGCCGCCTGGCCGATCAGGTCGAGGGCCAGCTCCCCCCGGAGGGCCTCGTGCTCGGGGCTCATCAGGCAGTGGTGGGCCAGGCTCAGCGCCTCGGCCGTGGCCACCGGGTCGCCGCTCTCTCTGGCCTCGGCCAGCGTCCGGAGGATCGAGGTGTGCTCGCCGAGACGATGGTCCTCCTCGCCGTGCAGCCGGGCCCGCAGCCGTACGGCCAGCGACGAGTTCGGGTCGATGCCGGTCAGGGCGTGTCGTTGCCGGGCCCGCACCTGGGTGGCCTCCACGGCGGTGCGGTGTTCGTGCACCCATACGCCGCTCATTCCCAGGGCGGCCCGGGCCATGGCGAGGTCGTCGCCGTGGCGCTCGGCCGCCTGGTAGGCGGCCTCGAACCGCTCCCGGCCGGCTCTCAGGTCACCTTCGACGTGGAGTGCCCGCTCCGCCCTGAGGAGCGAGAGCTCCACGTCATCGGACGGGGTTGGGTGCTCCTTCAGCCGGCTGACAATGCTCACCATCAATCCGTTACGAAGAGTCGTGACGGCGTGCGTCATCCTGCGACTCCCCCGTCCGGCAACAGCGCGACGGCTCGGTCGGCCTCGACGGGATCGACCTCCGGTACACGACCGGCCGGTCCGGGCGCGGCGGCCCGCAGCGTGGCCTCGATCTTCGGCCAGGCCATGCCCGGCGGTACGGCGACCATGGTGATGTCCGCGACGCTGTCCCATCGCCGGAGCTGTTCCCGCACGCCGGCCGCATCTCCGTACGCGGTGAACTCGTCCAGCAGGACCTGTGCCGCGTCGGGCACGATCCCCGGTTCCCGGCCGGCGGCCGGGTTGACGGCCCGGACGAGTTCGACCTGCTCGCCGAGGCCCTGCGCCGAGACGAGGCGCGGGTACACCTCGCCCATGGCCGCCAGGTAGAACGCCGTGCATGCGGCCGCGGCGGCTCGGGCCGCGCCGATGTCCGGGTCCACGATGGTGAACGGCCCGGCGGCCACGGTGATCGGCTCGTCCTGCCGGCCCGCGGCGGCCCGGAGCCGCCTGATCTCGGCGGCCAGTTCACGGCACCGATCGCGGCGCAGGTAGAGCGGGAACCAGCCGTCGGCCAGCTCGGCGGCCACCCGGATGGTCCGCTCACCGGTGGCGGCCAGCCAGATCGGCAGGTTCGCGACCGGCGGCTGGCCGAGCCGCAGGGGTCGGGCCTCCGGTACGACCGCCGGCCGGGCCCGCTCACCGGCCAGCAGAGCACGCACGTTCTCCGTGACCTGCCGCAGCCGCCCCGCCGGCCGGGCGAACCGGGCGGCGTGCCAGCCCTGCACAAGCTGCCGGGTGCTGGCACCCAGGCCGAGCACGAACCGACCGTCGCAGATCTGGTGCAGGGTCGCGGCGGTCATCGCGATCGTCCCGGGGGTGCGGCCCCACACCGACAGGACGCCGGCCATGAGCTTGATCCGCCGGGTCACGGTCGCGATCTCGGCCAACAGTACGGTCGAGTCGAGGCCCCACCCCTCGGCCACCGAGAAGATCTCGTAGCCCAGTTCGTCCGCGAGCGTGGCCATGCGCACAATGACGTCGCGCCGGATCTCCATCGGTGTCAGCGCGACGCCGCGCCGTTCGGCCGTCATCCCGGCACCCCGGTGCGCGCGATCGCGATCCAGGTCTGGCGGGAGAAGCCTTGCAAGGCACCGGACGGCGAGTAGAGGGCCGAGCCGGCGTACAGCTTGCGACCGGACACGCCCTCCAGCCATCCGACCACGACGTGTGCGTCGTGCGCGGCGACCGGCTCCTCCAGCCACGCCGCCATCCGGCCGAGGACGATCGGGCCGTCGACGTGGCCGAACCACATCGCGGCCCAGCCCGCCGGGCAGTCGAGCGCGGCCCAGGCGTGCGCGGGCCTGATCGACTCACCCGCCAGCGCGCCGCCGGTCGGGTGCCAGGCCGCCGCCAGGAGATCGCGGGCGGCGAGCAGACCGGGGAAGATGCGGAAGGCATCGGCGTCCGTGCGTTCGGTGCCGCAGACCACACAGCGCGGGAAGCCGCTCGAGGTGAAGCCCGGGAAGGCCGAGCCGGCCGCCGATGCCTCGGCGACCGTCGGCGGCTTCGGCGCGCGGCTCGCCAGCCGGGTCGTCACGGCCTCGGCGACGAGGGTCCGCCCGTCGTACAGTGCGAGGCCGCCGTCGCGCGCTTCCAGCCCCAGCGCGACACCGAGCCGCACCGGTTTCCTGAGCGTTATCTCGGCGTCCGCCGGCAGGTACGGCGACAGCAGCCCGCAGGTGTAGCCGCCGTGGGCGGAGGCGGGTGGACCCTCGAAGGCGGGGTCGATGACGATTTCCTTGTTCGGCACCCCACGAAACTAGGTGCCGCGGCATCTGGGCGAATCAGACGTTCTACCTAGACAATGGCCGGCTTCGCGCCGGGATCGGCCCCGCCCATCGGGTCCGGGGCGGAAACTACCTACGCAACAGCCCGCGGCTCTGCCGCTGCTCGCTCACCCATACCGCCATCTGAGCGCGCGATCGCACGCCGAGCTTGGTCCGCACGTGCTCCACGTGCGCGTCGACCGTCCGTACCGACACGCCCAGGAGCCGGGCGATCTCGGCGTTGGTCAGCCCTTCGGCGATATGGGCCACGACCTGGAGCTCACGATCGGTGAGCCGGGAGTCGGTGGGCAGCCGGCCCGCGCCGCCGGCCCGGTCGCGCAGGAACGAGAGAATCGTGGCCGCTGCGATGTCCTCGCCCTCGAAGTAGATCGGCTGCATCCGGCCCTCCAGCGCGACAAGCTGCGCCCCCGGGATCAGCGAGGCCAGCTCGCGGCCCAGCTCGAAGGGCACGGCCCGGCTGCCACGCCGGTGGAGCACCAGCGTGGGAACCCGGATCGCCGGCAGGATGTCGGCGACCTCGATGCGGTAGAACATGTCGAGCAGGGCCGCGGCCATCTCGGCCGTTGCGGCGGCCCGCTGCACTCGGGCGAACATGTCGGTCACCTCGGCCGGGGCGCCGGGAAACCAGATGTCGGCCAGGACCCGCGAGCCCATGCCCCAGTGCGCCCCGATCAGCGACAGGATCGAACGCTTGACGGGGTCCGGCGCGAGATCGCCGCCCCGGGCACAGCTGCCGTAGACGAGCAGCGACGCGACGGCTTCGGGGTTGCGGACGGCATGAGCGGCCGCCACCTGCCCGCCCTCACAGGACCCGAAGACGGTGTATCGCTTGAGGCCCAGATGACCGGTCAGCGCGTCGAGTGTCTCGAGTTCGGACTCCAGCGTGAAGGCCTCCCGCGGGCGGTCGGACAGGCCACAGCCCAGTTTGTCGTACCGGATGACGGTGTAGTCCTGTGCCAGCGCTTCGACGAACCGGCGGTGGGAGGGTATCTCCCACGCCAGGCCCAGATGCGACACCCAACCGAGGAGGTACACGATCGGCGGGCCGCTGCCGACAACCGAGTAGGCGATGCGACCACCTGGCGTGGAGGCGAACCTCACTACCTGCTTCACCGGGCCAGCATGCCACCGCGATCGCCGCCTGTCACAGGTCGAACGACCATTTTCCGGCCGCTTGCCGTTCGCGGGTGGAGCCAAGGAGCCACGGCCGGCGCTGTTGAGCAGCCGGCCGAGGGGCCCACGTAAAGGCGCCCACCACTTCGCCCCTCGGGCGCTCCCGCCCGGCACACCCTCAGCGGTCCGCCGAAGCGGCCGGCGTACGGCGGATGCCCCGCGGGTAGAGCGATCACGGTCTCTGAACCGGAGGCGCGGGCGGCTGCACCTTCACCCACGTCTCATGGCCGTTGCCACGCCGCGTACCGCCCAGGCTCGGGCCGTCAGCGTGATGGAGCCGTCAGGGCCGGCGGCCAGCCGGGAACGGAGCAGTTCCCGCAGGGCGCTCCGGCGTTCCTCGGCCAGGGCCATGACGTACCCCGGAGCCGGTCCCTGGCCGCCGAGGAACGGCCGCCAGTAGTCGTCGAAATCGGCGAACGTGGTGAGGACCTCGATGGGCTGTACGGTCACGTCGCCCAGACCGGCGTCCGCCCACAGCGCTCGGAGAGCTTCCGGTCGGCACAGCGGAAAACGGTGCCCCTCGTCCAACTCGGCCGCGGCCGGGTCGATCTCGGTGGCGGCGTCCCAGAAGTACCGCATCATCTCCATCCCGGCGGCGTAGTCCCAGACATAGGCGGCGACGGTTCCGCCCGGAGCGGCGACCCGGGCCAGCTCGGCCGCGGCACGGCCCGGCTCGGGGACGAAGTTGAGCGTCAGCCCGCTGACCACGGCATCGAAGCGGCGATCGGTCAGAGGCAGCGACTGCGCGTCGCCCTTGCGAAAGGTTGTGCGCGGATCGGTGATGCGGGCGCGAGCGCTCGCCAGAAACCCTTCGGAGGTATCGATGCCCAGGACATCCGCGGGATCCGCCACCGCCAGGATCGTTGCGGTCAATGCCCCTGTGCCACATCCCACATCCAGCCAGCTCCTGCCACCGGGCACGCCCAGCCAGTGCAGGAAGGCCTTCCCGACTCGGCGGCTCCATCGGCCCACATACGCCTCGTAGGCGTCGCCGACGGCCCAAACCTCGGTGGCCATGCAGTACCTCGATCTCTTGAGAGGACATGTGCCTTCCGCCGACGCCCGACGCCGTGGCGACGCGGTCCGCCGACAAGGTCCGCGACTTCGTGGCCGGACTGTCCCACCACAGTCAGGTCCTGCCATTCTTCACCTCCTTTGCCCACCCTCCCTCCCGGCGGCATGGTGCTGATGGCCGGCGTGAACGAACGCCGAGACGCGCCGGCAGTCCGCCGGGCCATGAGCCGCCGGCATGCGGCATGGCCAGGCGCCCGCTGGGCCGTCCACCAGGTGGACGACGCTCCGGGCACCGGACCGGGTGACTCAATGGCCGCACAGACCATCGACGGGATCGAGGAGCCGGTACGACGGTTGGCGACCGACGCGGGATTCAGCCGATTCCGCCGCGTGGATCGACGGTCGCCGCGACAGGCGCGACGCGGGCACATGCTGCGACGGGTCCTCGAAGCGATGCGCGGTGGAACGGGATGTCACGCCTATATGGCGACACCCTTCAACGGGCATTCAGAGGAGTCCCATGGGATCTGCAGACTCTACGGACGGTGCCACCCCGAGAAAGTCCCGGCTCCGCAAGCGGCAGCTGTGGACAGGAGTGCTGGGCGTGCCACTCGTCCTGGTGATCACGCTGAAAATGGCCGACACGCGCGGTGCTGCCATGGCGGTGATCGCCGGAGTGGTTTGGAGTGCCTTGGTCATCAGCGAGGTGGCGTTCTCGGAACGTGTCAGGTTCCTCGAGCGTGCCCGGCCCGTGCTCTACGGGCTGGCCGTCTACCCCCTCCCGGTCTTCACCGTCCTCGCCGTCGTGTCGCCGTTCCTGTCCCTGGCGATATGCGCGATCGTCGCCGGGATCGTCACGCTGTCCGTGGTCGTCCTGCGCGCGTACCTGACCCCCAGGCCCCCTCCATAGCCCGGGAAGGCCGAGGAGGTGGGCGGCCATCGACGAGAGCGTCGATCTGGCGGGCCGGCCGGTGGTGTGTCGCCGGATTCACCGATGACCGCTCAACCCCTGTCCCGGCCGCTGCCGCCCTTGAGGTCACGGCCGCCGCGGAACCGGGCCGTCGGGTGGTGGACGCCGCAGTCGGTGCCGGCGATGGTGCCGGTGCCGGCCGGGTCGACCGTGGCGTACGTGCTGTACGTCTTGACGATGCGTTCATCAAGAAGATTGCAAGCGGGAGGCCACTTCGGGCAACCCGCTTGAAATCGTTCCGTCGCACAGTCTGGTCATCGCGTTAGGAAAGGACGCCTCCCGATGACCGTCACCCGGACCCTCGCCCTCGCCCTCGCCACCACCGCCGCCCTCGCCGTTCTGGCCCCCGCCGCCCAGGCGGCGACCGCTGCCGATTCGGCCGCCACCGCATGGGGCCCGTACTACGCCCCCGCCCATGCCGCCAAGGCCGCGGGCACCCTGAAGGCCACCGGCGAAGACCACGCCGACCTGCCCACCGCCGACGTCGTCCACATCTCGGGCACGGTCCGCGACTACACCCGCGCCCCCGCCACCTGCGGCTGGGCGGTCTTCCGCATCACCTACCGCTCCGGAAACAACCTGCCGTTCAAGCACCACTCCATCCGCGACTGCTCCTACCGCACCCCCAAGCACTTCTCCTTCAAGCACCGCGACGTCTACCAGGTCGACATCAAGGTCTGCGCCGCGGCCAAGACCACGAAGCCGACCCTCAACTGCCTCTACGCCGGCACCTGGAAAACCCTGTACCTGTCGAAGTAGGAGCAACCGGTCAGCGGCCCACGACGCTGCACGTCGCAGCCGCCCGTGCTCGCTGGTGGAACGGCCGGCGTACCCGGCCCGGAGCGGGCGGATCCCGGAGCGGGACGACGGCACAGGCCGGGCAGACTTCAGCGCCACGCGCTGAAGTCTGCCGGCTGCCGGCCCTTTCCCTCGTCAACCATGTGATCGTGTACGTCGCGAGCGGTGGGGGCGAAGTGAGCGAGTGGGGCGACCGCTCCACCGTGTGCGCGCAAGGGTCCTCGATGGTGAGACGTACCGGGGCCTTGTCGTCGACGAGATCGGGCCCGTGATCAACGGTCCCCGTCCTGCCGGTGACGGGACACCGCGAGCAGGAAAGGCGGCAATCCCGGCGAAACCGGTCCGGAGAGGCCATTGATCCACTAGATATCTGGTCATGACAATAAACGAGCCGCATCTGTCCGAATCGAACGGCCTGAGCAGGCGGCGGTTCCTGGCGGTGGGCGCCGCCACATTACCCGCGCTCACCCTGGGCACGTCCCGACCGGCGTTCGCCGCGACGGTCCAGACCGCGGGAGTGGCGCCGGCCGCGCTCGTCGGCTTCGACAACGTGATGAAGACCTACATCGTGGAGCGCGGGATCTCCTGCGCGCAGCTCGCCATCACCAAGAACGGCAAACTCGTGCTGGCCAGGGCCTACCGCTACAGCGACGACCCGGCCGTGCCGACGTTCACGCCCATCTCGCTGTTCCGGATCGCCAGCCTCAGCAAGCACATCACCGCCGTGGCGATCATGAGACTGGCGCAGGACGGCAAGCTGAGCCTGGGTGCGTCCGTCGCCACGTTGCTCGGCCTGCCGACCACGGCCGACCCCCGGCTGGCGAACGTGACAGTGTGGCGGCTCCTGCAGCACACGGGCGGGTGGGACCGCGACATCTCGGGCGACTACCTGTACATGGACCACACCATCTCCAGGTCGCTCGGCGTCTCCCTGCCGATCACGCGCGACCACATCATCCAGTACGCCTGCGGCCGCCCGCTCGACTTCGCCCCGGGCAGCCGGTACGCCTACAGCAACTACGGCTACATGCTGCTCGGCATGATCGTCGAGAAGGCGTCGGGCATGGCCTACGAGTCGTACGTCAAGCAGAAGATCCTGGCGCCCGTCGCCATCAGCCGCATGCGGCTCGGCCGTACCCTCAAGGAGCAGGCCGCGCCCGGCGAGATCGTCTACGAATCGGCGCAGACGAGCCGGACCGTCACGGACGCGTCCGGCACGATGGTGCCCGCGCCGTACGGTGGGTTCAGCATGGAGAACCGCGGGCCGGGCGGCGGCTGGCTGGCCTCGGCCGTTGACCTGGTGCGCTTCGCGCGCATCCTCGACGCCCCCGGCACCGTGCTGAACGCGACCTCCATCGGCAGGATGGTGGCCAAGCCCGAGATCGGCGTCACGGAGAGCGGCTCGTGGTACGGCGCCGGCCTGTGGGTCCGCCAGGTGACGGGGCACCTCAACACCTGGCACAGCGGCGGGTTGCCGGGGACCTACACCTACACCGCCCGGCTCCAGGACGGCTTCACCTACGCCGCCCTGTTCAACCGGAACGAGGAGAGCGGGTCGCCGGACTTCGACGTTCTCAGTCCGCGGATGAACGCCCAGATCGGCAAGGTGACCACCTGGCCGACGACGGACCTGTTCCCTCGCTATCCGTGATCCGGCGCCCCACGTGTGAGGGGCGGGCGCGACCCCCCCCA